>QHYN01000162.1 GCA_003224145.1 Acidobacteriota bacterium | reverse complement strand
TCTTGGCAACGTACTGCCCTACAACAAGCTCACTTCGAAAGTATCGGTTTAGGGCTGCGCTTGCTGCTGGCCTTTATCGAGGTACGCGGTACGGGCTTTGCGTGGATGAGTTTTGTGAGAGCCGCGTCAAACTTGCCTTTTTCGACAAAAATCCTTTTCTTCATTCTCACATCGTAGCATAATAGAGACGGGCCCGGTAGGATTCGGACCTACGGAACGTGCTTGCACACGTTCTCCGCGATTATAAATCGGGTGCATTCAACCGCTCTGCCACGGGCCCAAACTTGAGTTGGAATGCGCCCGGCTGGACTCGAACCAGCGACCCCCGGATTACTAATCCGGCGCTCTCTAGGAGCCGAGTGGATGCTTGCGAGGCGGTCCCCCGACTCTCCTTCTGAGCTACGGGCGCACAATGGGCCGTCGATACTTTGGCGGCCCAATTTCATTTCACTCCGTACTTACCATCAACAAATACAAAGTGCTGCCCGAGACGTACGTATCGGCTCAGGGCAATCGAGATTTTCCGCGCATCTAAGGACGCATTCGTTTTCTTGAGATGAACTACAAGATCATCCAAAGAAAGCGGTTGTTTAGCCGCCTTAATTGCTGCATGAGCCAAAGCTGGAATGCTATTAGCTCTGAAACCACGGGCACGGCCATGCTTCCCAGCTCCGCCCTTGCCCATTAATGCCGCAAGAGCATCCCTTCTGCGGCGGAGTATATCCTGGGCTTCTCGGACTTTCTCTTGCAATTCCTCAATTAGCTTGGCGTCGTCCATGAAGCATATTGAAGCATAACTGAAGCACTGAGCGCAAGGGGGCTGTGGAAAATCTCCTATGCTACAGAAAGCGCTTCAAATGCGACAGGGACGGGTATAGAATGTACAACAGGCAGGTCGGTGCAGGGACTCAGCGGGGTGGCAAAATGTGGTTAAAAAACCCGTGGACAAAGCTATTTGGCGGGAAGACTTTGCCGCGCTTCAAGTGCGAGTGCGAATGTAAATTCTGCGACCGTGGAGATCATTGTGGGCGAAGGCCCGTCTGCGAGTTTCCAAACTGGGACGATATTAACCCGCTGCTCCGCAAAGAGACGCACGAGCGGTAGGCGCTTTGGAACGCGCTTTTTTCGTTTCTTCCTTTTCGACCCACTGAGTAAACAGAGCGCGAAATTCCTCCTGAGTATAGAACCCCTTTTGAATTAGAAGAGTATTCATCGCATACACTGTGGCCATGAATCCTTCTTCCCTGCTAGCGACCTCTGATGCTTCCTCATACGACATGAGACACCTCTCTATTTGGTATTTCGTACCGATAGAGAAAAAACGGGCGGGGAACCCACAAACTCATAACTGGCGCCGCGTCTATCAACGGCTGCACACTAACACACAGTTTTCCACAGCTACTAGGGGAATGGCAAGCGAAACTAACAGGCTTTCCCCAGGCTTTTCCAAAGGCCCTGTCACGGTGCATCTACTTTACTCCTTTCTGTGTCAAATGCATAATCACCCTTTAACTACCTTTAGAATCAACACTTACGAAAAAACCGGGGAGGGGGGTCCTCGCCGTTGAGCTGGACGTAGCTTCTCAGCCAGAGTCGGCTTACTCGTACCGCAACGCTTCAACGGGGTCGAGCCGCGCCGCTTTGATCGCCGGGTACATCCCAAAAAAGAGCCCTACACTCATGGAAACCGCTACCGCCAGCACGATGGCCCACAGCGGAATATACGAGGGCAGCGATGGTACCGCTAAGTTGATCAGCAGGCTGATGCCCCCGCCCAGCAGCACGCTAATGACGCCGCCCGCGCCCGTCAGCACGATCGCTTCCGTCAGGAATTGCCAGATCACGTCGCTGCGCCGCGCCCCGATCGCTTTGCGCACTCCGATTTCGCGCGTGCGCTGCGTCACCGACATCAGCGTGATCGAGCATCGTTCGCCGTCCGCCGCACGTGCATCAAGCGCATGCTTCTTTTGCATCAAACTAACGCCATGCCCCGCAAATCCCATCCCTGGGGTGCGCCGCCCTGGACCGTCGATTTCCGTCCCGTCCCGCGCGCTCTCCCTGACCATGTGGATTTCGCAATCGTCGGCGGCGGCTTCACAGGCCTCTCCGCAGCGGCTTGGTTGTGCAGGCTCGCCCCTGGACAGTCTGTTCTTCTTCTCGAGTCTGCTGCGCTCGGCGAAGGCGCCAGCGGGCGCACCGGCGGCCTCGCGCTCGCAGAAACTGCCGCTGGCCCGCTCCCCGGACTTGGCGACGTGCTCGCCGGCTACAAAAAAATTCTCCGCGCGCTCCGCATCGATTCCCGCTTGGCTCTTCCGGGCGTCTTCGAGCTGGGCCGCTCCGCTCCTGCCAAGAATTCACCAATCTCTTGGAGCGATTCCGGCGAACTACAAGTCGTCCGCATCGTACCGGGCGGCGTCATTGACCCGGGCAAAGTCCTCGCTGGCTTGGCTCGCGCGGCCGAAAAAACTGGCGCGCAAATCGCCGAGCGCGCCCATGTTCACGCCATCGATTTCTCGAATCCGCTGTGCCTGCAAATCCGCCACAAGTTCCGCGGCCGCATCCACCGCAAAGAAATCCGCGCCGGGCAAATCCTCCTCGCAACGAACGCCTTCTCTTTGGAACTTGCGGGACTGCGCGTCGCCGCCGCTCCGAAACTCACCTTCGCGCTCGCCACCGAACCGCTCTCCGCCGCGCAGCTCAAAGCCATCGGTCTCTCCTCGCGCCGCCCGTTCTACTCTATCGACTTGCCCTATTTGTGGGGCCGTTTGCTCGATTCAAATGGCGTCGTCTTCGGCGCCGGCCTCGTTCCCCTGCCAGCTTCCCTGAACGCGCTTTTCCGCAATCCCGCCAGCGGTGGCTCCCACAAAAACGCCTCGCTCAATTTGCGCCGGTTCGATGTTCGCAAGGGGGAAGCCGCTGTGCGTCTCCGCTGGCTCGAAGCTCGCGTTCGCAATCTGCATCTTGCTCTGCACTCCGTGCGCATCTCGCACCGTTGGGCCGGCCCGATTCTCTTCACTGAAGGAATGCGCCCCATCTTCCACCGCCATCCTCGCAGCAAAAACGTAATCGTTCTCGCCGGCTACAACGGCCACGGCGTCGCTCTATCCGTCTACCTCGGCCAATGGGCAGCCCAAGCCCTCCTCGCCCGCCGCCCCCTCCCACGCTGGTAGGGCATAAAATCACGCACTGGAATCTGCTATGGTCGGAGCATCCGCCGTATCACCTGGGAGGTCTCGATGCGTCCCAAAACAGATGGCATCCTGGAATCCTCTTTGTATGTGAGTGATGTGCCTCGCTCGATTCGCTTCTATCAGGAAATTTTTGGATTCTCCATCATCAGCGAGTTTGGCGAGCGCGGCTGTGCCATGCAGGCAGGCCTACGCCAGGTGCTGCTGCTCTTCAAAAGGGGAGCTTCGCGCGCGATCTCATCGCCGCACGACGGGGATGGCGAACTGCACCTCGCGTTCGCCATTCCAACCGCCGAATTGGCCAACTGGGAGTCCTGGCTCCACGAAAAAGCGATCACGGTAGAAGAAAAGCGTTCGTGGGAATCGGGCGGCTGGAGCCTCTACTTTCGCGATCCCGACCGCCATTTGCTCGAACTCGCCACGCCGGGCACTTGGTCGGTGTATTGAAAACAGTGTCTGCTCTTTGCGCTCCGACACGTCCTTTGTTGGGTCGCGGTCCTTAGGCTGTGGGTTTTTCCCAATCCTTGTTTACCACGCTAGTTCTTTCCGATTCGCTTTCACAATTCTTGAGCCGCCCTTAGTTTTTCTTCGCGTTGGCATACATGTCCGCGCCCAGAAAATGCAGCGACACGTACGGCTCATCTCCCACCACCCAACTGTCGTGCCCCGGCGCGATGTAGAACACGTCTCCGGCCTTCATCTCAATCACTCTGCCGTCATCCATCGCCGCCGTCGCCCGCCCCGAAACCACTATCCCCACGTGTTCCACGTGGCAGCTCTTCGCTCCTGTCGCCCCGCCCACATGCACCGACCATTTCCAGCCCGGCTCGTAGGTCGCCCGGCCAATCGTCATCC
Organism: Acidobacteriota bacterium; assembly: GCA_003224145.1. Lineage (GTDB taxonomy): Bacteria > Acidobacteriota > Terriglobia > Acidiferrales > UBA7541 > Acidiferrum. The sequence continues at coordinate 7,086 of QHYN01000162.1, read as the reverse complement.
CGCCCAGCCGCACCACCTCGAATCGGCCTTTCTCAAAGGTGCGAGCTTCGTCGGGCTGCTCAAATCGCTTCAGAATCACCTCCAGCATGGCTTGCTCCTTTCCCCTTCGCTTATTAGAAAGGATTCGCTCGGCCACAGTGACATCCAAATTGGGCGCCGCTGCCGTTGAACCGCTGTCGAGGCCCTCCTCGCCCGCGACGCGGGGTACTGGCCGATAGGCCGGTGCTGGGAAGGAAACGCGCGCCGGAAATGCGCAGGGGTTCCATCTACAGGACTCTGTACGATGGAAGGAGTAGGGGATACCCATCATTTCGCAGTGGATCGGTAAGTTTCGATCGGGGAAGGGTCCAACCAGCCACCTCATCCCATTCACCCCAAGGGTGCCCCTTTGGAGGTGTGTAATGTTCAACTCTCAAGTGCATCGGAACCTCTGGCTCAGTTTGGCGGCGGCAGCCGTTTTGACGGCAGCGGGCTGCTCGAACGCAGCCACGGACCAAGCCAGTAACACGGCAAAGCAAGCCGGCACAAAACCTGCTGCCGCAGCGAAACCTGCCGTGGCAGCAAAACCTGTCACCGTGGCCAAAGAAGCGGAGCCGACGACAATGATCACCTTGCCGAAAGGCACGGCGATCAGCGCGGCGGCAAGACAAACGCTGGCCACCGACAAGAACAAGGTTGGTGACACCTTTGCCGCCAGCCTCACCGCCCCGATTCAGGTGGACGGAAAGACTGTGATTCCCAAGGGTGCCCAAGTCACCTGTCGCATCGTCAAGGTCAAAAAGCACGAAATCAAGGTGACGCTCGCTTCGGTGGAAATCCACGGGAAATCCTACCCACTGGACAGCAATTCCATCGCGGGACCGAAGAGCCAGCCCAAAACCGATGCCAAGGATGCGGCTAAGGCCAAGGCGAACAAGGACGTAACCCTCCTCGCTGCCAAGAGTAAGTTGACGTTCAAGCTCGCCAAACCGGTTACCATTCCGGTGAAAGGATAGCGAGAATAGCTGGGTAGTCCTTAACCGCCGAGCCTAGGCAGGGCATGTGGACGCGAAGCTGCCTGGGTTCGGCGGTTTTTGTTCCATCCAGTAGAGCTCGCCCGCGTGCCCCATACGCCGTTGGCGTTTAACTCGACTGCGTCGGCGTCCCGGTTGGTGTCGTGCCCGCATTTGCACACTGGCGCAGAATCTGGTTGTCCGGTTCGAGCTGCGAGTTCAACAGGTCGTTGCAACACCATCTAATCAGTTGATCCGACGATACTTCCCCTAGAGAACCGATCTGTCGGCTTGTACTCCGTCGGAACCCTAGCCAGGGTAGTGTTCCGTATGATTCAACACTTGTGAACGAATTTAGCTCTTGAGACTCCTGCAAGTAGACTTCGGGCTTAGTGTTGCGTCGACCCATTGAGACCGCCGCTTTTATCGGGACTCGAGAGAATACTGCCTGAGCACGCCGTAGATGAGCCTTTGAGGTAGAATCCTCGCAAATGTCTTCATCAGATTTAGTTGCCCTAGCGATCTTGCCTTCAGCAACCGTCGCGAAGCTGCGGGCCGCCAGAAACGGCAAAACAAAACAAGAATTAATCGAGACAATTCGGGACTGGGAAAGGATTCTGCTATGTTGGTCGAAGGAATCCAGCGAGGTGAAAGGTGACGCCACTGGCCTTACGTGTTCTGCGGTTATTTGGAGAAATGGGGGAGGAGCGCCTGGACCTGCATGTGCTGTTCGAGGCCGCGGGGAACGAGCCGGATGAACGGCTGCGCGTGCTGGATGCGGTTGAGGAGTTGGTGCGCGCGGGGATGCTGGGGGCAAGCAGCGGGGATTTCTACGTGCTGACGGAGAAAGGGAAAGGCGAGATTAGAGCCTAGAGAGCAGAAGTAGGAACCAGAAACGAGAAAAGATCTAAAGGTAGGACGTGGTGCGGTAACCATCAAGGCAAATGGGAGAGGTGGGTCAGATTGAACAGACGATTCCCCGATAGACTAAGAGGAACAGTGCTGTGGTGAATGCCTCGCCGCAGAGAGGCTGGCTGAGGGAGATCGGCGCGTTTCGCACCGCTCTCGCTTGGGAGTCGGAAACACAAAATGAAGCCGCTGAAATACTGGCAACTCGGAGTCGTGGCGGGATTCCTGTTGGTGTACACCATCGTTTCGCTGACGGCGCGGCGGGGATTTGCACTAACGGCGTTTTCCGACATCAGCGCGACGGGATTGTGGCTGATCGCAATCGTGGCGATGGTGTGGGCGGCGCTCAGCAACCACGGGCGCACGCGATGGTTCTGGTTTCTACTCGCTTCGGGAGCGGCGCTGGTCGGAACCAACCTTGGGGCGTGGCTCTATTATGAAGTGATCCGAGGGCGGAGCACACCGGACCCGTTCTGGGCAGATATCCCGCTCTTTTTGCAACCGGTTCCGATGATGGTGGCGGCGGCGATGCGGCCGGGTTCGAGACAGCGTGAGGAAAATTTCCATCTCAGCACGCTAAATTTTTTGATCCTTCTGTTGTGGTGGGTGTACATCTACATGTTCCTGGTGTACCCGAACGAATACATCGTGAGGAACCGAACGATATTCGACATTTATTACTACTCATTGTTTGTGCTGGAGTTTGGAGTGATGCTGGCGGTGCTGGGAGGGATGGCCCTGGTGGCGGAAGGGGAGTGGCGGAAAATTTACTGGCATCTTTTTTCCGCCTGCGCGCTTTACTTGCTGGCGTATCAATGGCTGAACGCAGCGCTGGTGCGCGAGGAATACTACAGCGGCAGCATCTACGATGTGCCGAACGACGCGGCGATCTGTTGGTTCATCCTTATTGCAGTGCGCGCGCGAAACGTTCCTTCGGAGCGATTGGCGGCAAGTGAACGGGAGCGCGAGGCCAAGGTGTCGGGGTTGATCGCGGTGCTGGCGGTGCTATCGTTGCCGGTGATCGGGCTGTGTGTGCAGTTCCTGGACCCGGGGACCAACCAGTTGCGGCCGTATCGCGTCACGGTGACACTGGTGGGCATCTTCGTGGTGGGTGTGTGCGTCTTTCTGCGGCAGATGCTCCTGACGCGGGAAATGGCGCGGCTGCTCGTCGAATCGAAGGAGAATCTGGAGCAATTGCAGAGCGCGCAGACCCAGCTGCTGCAAAGAGAGAGGCTGGCGGGAATCGGGCAAGTGGTGTCCGGAGTGGCGCATGAGCTGAATAACCCGCTGACTGCGGTGATGGGGTACTCCGACCTGCTGAAGGAACAGACCAGGGAGGACAACGCGCGCCAAAAACTGGAAAAGCTGGGAACGGAAGCCCGGCGCATGAAGCGGATCATCGATAACCTCATCAGCTTTGCGCGCCCGCAGCAGGAGGGGCGACGGCCTCTGGACATCGCGGCCGTGATGCGGGATTCGCTGATGCTCTGCGAGTATCAGTGCCGGAACGCCGGGATAAGATTCGAAATGAACTTTGCGCCCAATCTGCCGCAGATTGAGCTGAATGAAGGCCAATTCAAGCAGGTTTTCGTGAATCTGCTGAACAACGCACTTCAAGCGGTGGAACAAGCCCAAGAAAAGAGAATCCTGGTGGAAGGGAAGCTGGAGGGAGAAAAAGTGGTTGTACGGTTCAGCGACACAGGGCCAGGATTCAATGATTTGAATCGCGCCTTCGATCCTTTTTACTCGACCAAGCCGATTGGCCGGGGAACGGGATTAGGCTTGAGCATGTGCTACGGCACCGTCAAAGAGCATAACGGAAAGATTTACGCGCAAAACCTGCATCCGAACGGAGCGGCTGTAACGATCGAGCTGCCCGCGGTCGAGGAGGTAGGCTGCAAATTGCAATGAGGTTCGCTGCATATCGGAAGCTAAACGTTGGGGACTGAGTGAGTTAGCCGCAGCTGTTAGAAGATGATCTTCAGGCCAAGTTGCAGATTGAATGCTTCTCCGGGACCGAGTCCCGGTGCGCCGTTCCAGTCACCGACCGTGTCGGCGGTAAGGCCGAGGTCACTGCCATTGAAATTGCTTGGCGGCGCCAGATTGGTGCGATTAAAGAGGTTAAACATTTCGATGCGAAGCTGGGTGCTGATGCGTTCCGTGATCTTCGTGTTCTTCACGACGGAGAAGTCCACAGCGCCATACCCAGGCCCATAGTAGCCGTTGCGCGGGCTTGTTCCAAACGTTCCCGGAGCAGGATCCACGAACGCCGCCGGATTGATCCACGTTACGCCGTTCTTGTTGAACGAATGCGAGACACCGGCAAAAGGATTGCCGATCTGGTTAGCCCGCTGCGTTCCTTCTCCGGTGCCGGTCGAGTCCGCCGACGAAAACACGGTGAAAGGCTGCCCGGTGCTGAACGACAGCAAACTGCTGAGTGCCCATCCGTTTAACAAGGTTTTGTACCGGGACGCATTTGGCAAGTCGTAGTTCAGCGCCGCTTTGAATTTGTGGCGTGTATCGAAGTCCATGCTCCCGTAGTCAGCCTTCAGGTTGAAGCTGTCTTGAGGGAGGGTACCGCGATAAGCCGTCATATCGTCAAGGCCATGAGCCCACGTATATGTGAGCTGGCTCGAGAAGCGATGCCAATCACGCACCTTCAGGACCGTTTGCAGCGAGTTGTAGTTGGAGTTGCCGTTGGTCTCGATCTCGTTAATCACACCGAAGTCGGGGAACTGTGCGAAGAATGGACGGGCGGCCTGCTGTGCCGCGTCGTCTGCATATATCCCCAGGGCCGGCTGATTGATATCAGCCGTAGTCAGCAGGCGATGGGAAGCGCTGCCGACATAACCAAGCTGCAAAAGAAGGGAACCTCCGAAGATCTTCTCAATATTTAGGTTGTAGTTGTAGCTGTAGGGAGTACGGAAGTTTTGGTTGACGGAGAATACGTTGAAGACTTGTCCGCAACCGTTTCCCGTCACGCATGACGTGCCCGTAGGATTGAAAATCGGCACACCGGACTGGATTGTGAAGCCGTTCCGGGGAAGTGTTTGGACGGGCGTTGGTCCCGCAGGATTTCCTTCGAGACCGTTGGGAGCGCCGTTGCCCGGGCGATTGTCCAGGAAAGGATTCAAGTTCGGCGTATCGAAGAACACTCCGAACCCGCCGCGAACGACGAGGTCGCCTTTATTGCCAACTTTGTATGCAAATCCTACGCGGGGTGAGAAGTTTCGGTAGTCCTTGGGATAGACGGTGTCGATTCCGGCGCCTTGGAAGACTATGCCGCCCTTGCTGGGGACAAACACGGACAAATCTTTCTTGTCGTTCCCCATGGGGCCCTCATAGTCCCAGCGCAAGCCGTAGTTGAGCGACAATTTCTGGTTAAACTGCCAGGCGTCTTGTGCGAACAGCGCAAAGGTTTTGACGTGCACTAGGCGAGTCGGGTCTCCCACGGCGATGCTCGACCGGAATACATCGCCGGCGAGGAAATCAGCGAGAGCCAAAGTGTTGGAAAGTTCATTGCTGTTGATTAACGTAGCGCACCCAGCAGGGGGAGCAGCAGGGGGAGCGGGATTGCACGAAGCCGCCCACGGGCCCTGCGAACCATCAAAGTTGAAGTCACCACGACCATGACGATGGTAAAACTCTTCGAGCTGCGCTCGGCGGAATTCTCCGCCGAAACGGAACTGGTGCTTGCCTACGGTGTAGGAGGCCACGTCGGTGAGGTGCCCGGTGACGTCTTCGCGGCCTGCCGGCGGCGTCGGGCCAACCGATTCAAATCCCGCAATAATGATCGTTGGCGCGCCCGGCAGGTTATATCCGTTGTAGAGGTTCAGCCCATCGCCAGCCAAATCGAAGCTAGTGTTAAAGTCACTGAAGACTTGACGGAAATAGTTCACACCGGCCAACAATTGGTTCGATAGCCTGGGTGTCAAGATGGTGCTCCAGGAGGCCGCGTAATTCGAAACGTGGATGGGAGCAACTTCGTAATAATCCTTTATTTGCGAAAAGCTTGGAGCGACCTGGTTTCCCTGACCGACGAAATAGTGGAAGGAAAAGTTGTTCTTGTCGTTGATTTTGAAATCGACTTTGGCCAGGCCGTTATAGCTGTAGCCATATTCGGGATCCGGGCTGGAATAGTTGTTGGGCGCCGCAGCCCCGGTTAACGCATAGCCGGGCCAGAGATGGGTCATGAGCGCGGCGGTCACCGGATTCGGGGCAACAGAAGCATACGTCCCGTATTTGTTGCCGGGATTGGTAAGCACGTCGAGGGCGGCTGCTTGATACGCCAGCGAAGGCTCGGTCCCTAGTCCCGGCAGTCCGATCGTGAAGCGCTGCTTCTCGAAGGTGGTGAAGAAAAATAAGCGGTCTCTCATAAATGGACCGCCAATGGAAAAGCCGTATTGATGATTCCGGTTTTCTTTCTTTGTGTCCGCGAACGGAGATTTTGCGGCGAACGCTTCATTGCGCACGAAATAATAAGCGGTGCCATGAAAGTCATTGCCGCCTGATTTGAGCGCCAAATCCACGGTGCCACCGGGATTGCGGCCCGATTCGGGTGCCGCTTGCGTCTGCACCGAAAATTGGTCGATGGAATCGATCGGGAGTACGATTCCCGCGATTCCCGCAACTCCGCCCTGGTTTGTAGCAGGGATGTTGTGCCACAGGTCGTTGTTATCCGCGCCGTCGATCTGCCAGTTGATCTGGTTCCCGCGCGTGCCATTCACCGAGCCGAACCCGCCGGCCGGGTAGCCTGCGAATCCGGGCGCAACAGCAATCAATTGGGTGAAATCCCTGCCATTCATCGGCATGGCCTGCAGGTCAGTGCCACCGACGAGGGTTGTCTGCGTTGCGGTAGTGGCATCGAGGACGAGGGCCGCCGCCGATACTTCAACGGTGGTTGATTGTTGCGAAAGCGTCAGCTTGACCAGCAGGGTGTAAATCGAACCCTGGTTTACGAGGACGTTATCAATAGTCAATACGGGGAATCCCGTCGCGGTAACAATCACCGTGTACATCCCCACCGGAATATCCTGGAAGGCAAACTGTCCGTCAGCGGTCGAGACGGTCGAGCGTTCGATCCCCGTGGACTTTTCCTTGGCCTTAACCTGGGCATTGGGCACGACTGCGCCCGAAGGATCCATCACCGTCCCATTGATCGCGCCGCGATACGTCTGCGCGTTTG
>QHYN01000310.1 GCA_003224145.1 Acidobacteriota bacterium | reverse complement strand
ACACAGTCTTTGCGAATTCCCGGTGGCCATGCCGGAGGGGTCACACCCGTTCCCATCCCGAACACGGAAGTTAAGCCCTCCAGGGCCGATGATACTGCCGCTGTAAGGCAGTGGGAAAGTAGGACGCTGCCGGGTTTATTCAAGGCCCGCTGATTAAGAGTCAGCGGGCCTTTCTGTTTTCCGCGTAGGGGCGTGATTTATCACGCCCTCTTTGGTTGTCATTGCGAACACCATGGGCCGTCATTGCGAGCGCAGCGAAGCAATCTCATCCCTCGAACGCGTCGGGACGAGCAAGCCCACGGGCAAAAGGCAGCGTCTTGGCGCTGCCGGGGCGGGCGGGTGAGAAGGTTGGACCATTGCCGGGATTAATTAGAAGCCCGCTGATCGCAAGGTCAGCGGGCTTTTTATTGCAGTGTGCCTACCCGCTCAGAAAGTTGACACGCCACCGCATAGAAAGTAGCCTGTTGTCCACTTTGCCGCACTCATTTCCCGTGCCTGGCTCTGAATCGAAGCGCAAGCCCGAGGCCAACGAATATGCCAGAAGTATCGAAACCTGCCGTCCCCAATCCGCTACGAAAAGCATTTCTGGAGTACACCGAAGCGGCTATGCGGGAGCTCCAAAAGGTGTGTCCACCATCGGCCGCCCAGCCGCTAACCGGTCTGGATGAATGGCGACGCGATTCTGACGGAGTATTCCGGCTGTATGATCGAGAAGAACCCTACTGGGTCCGATGTATCCGGACCTATCGAGAACGTCTTCACTCACTGCCTGAATACACGCAGCTCGTCGCTGTTCTTCGTAATGACCCAGAGATAGCCATGCAAATCGACACTCTCGTTGGGACAGTGTATTCAGCGCGAAGGATTGAGATTGATCAGATTGCAGACCATTTGCTTTTTGCAGTTCCACGTGAGGCAGGCGCTCTTCGATTCGATGAGGTAGTGTTTGACCGAATCCTGGACGAGTTCGAGCGGGACCTCCGACGAAACCGTTTGGGCCACACCCTATTGGTCCCGCTACTCGGAGTATCGATGGAACAGGCTCCTATACAGCTAGCTTCTGGGTTAGAGATCGACGTGATGAAGGATGAAGAGATTGTCAGATGTCTCCAGGTCGGTCTGCTACCGGACGAGCTTGGAATGCAGCGAATGCGCCTGCAGAAGCAGGAGGTTGGCCTTCGAATAACGTATGATCTTGATCGGCGCATTGGTGAACAGACACCTCCGGTGCCGCAGCCCAACGCTCAACAAGAGACTGTGGAGCGAGCAATGGCGGTCCTCCGGGCGTTGCGTTTATTTAAGGAAGGCCGCGTATCGATACCTGGGCTGGTCCATTTTTCTACCAGTTGGCCGGTAGCGGGTGGAATGAGCTTCACGTTTGCGAATCCGGGGCCCATGCCCTGGTTTAATAAGTATGAGCTTAGCCGCCAAGATTGTCAGGCTCTTATTGACTTCTGGCGACAGTTTGAGGCCGTGACTCAAAAGGGTGCATTGGCTAATGCAGTTAGGCGGTTTAGCTATGCATCGGAACGTGGCCGGCCTGACGATCAGCTGATAGACTTGATGATCGCTGCGGAGTCCCTGTTTCTATCTGATGCTGGTTCACCTGAAGATCGTGGCGAATTACGGTATCGCTTGGCTCTCAGGGCAGCGCACTTCATCGATTCTCAGGAATACTCGAGAAGGGAGATCTACTCGCACATGAGAAGAGCATATGGTGCCCGCAGCACCATTGTTCATGGAAGCGAAGAGGTAGCCGTTCGAACACTTAAATCACCTAAAGGTGAAGCAACTTCGTTGGACGAATTTACGAGGCTGACAGAAAGAATTATGCGAGCAGCACTCCAAAAGGCAGTACGAATTGCCAAGCCAGGTAGTGGCATGGTCCTTGACTGGGAGGGGCTAATCATGCCCAATGAAACACAATAACACGACCCACACGACCACGGAAAAAAGGGGACAGGCTACTTTTTATGAGGAGGGTGCGATGAAGAGCCGGGGAGGCTGGCTGGCGATGATGGTCGGGTTGGTGATGGTGGGGTGTGGAGTCGAGGGTACGCTGGAGAAGGCCGCGGGGAAGACGGCTGACCAGATCAAGGACGCGATGCAATTGCGCCGCAATGATGAGCTCGGCGCGGGGGAGGGTATATGTTAAACGGAAAAGGGAACGGGGAGGTCGTTGCCATAGGGTTCACCGCCGGGTTCGTCGGGGCCG
>QHYN01000224.1 GCA_003224145.1 Acidobacteriota bacterium | reverse complement strand
GGGCTCAGGGGCACGGGCTGTAGCGCGCCATTGACCAGGACATAGCGTGGAGCGCGTGGCGGAGCTTCGAGGAGCTGGTCCGCAATGCCAAGCTCCGCGCACAGGCTCCTCAATTGAGCAGTGCCGGCGAAACTCTGCGGCCCGAGTTCGAGCAAAAAGCCGTCGCGGACGACCGAGTGGATGACGCCGCCCGTGCGCGGAGAAGCTTCGACGAGAAGAACTTCGATCCCGGCTTTCTGGAGAGCATGAGCGCAGACGAGGCCCGAGATGCCACCGCCAACCACCAGAGCTGGGACGTGACGAGTCACGGAGAAGTGCGCATCCTCGTGCGATCAGAGAGTTTTCGAAAAGAGCTGCTTGGCGGCGAGCTGCTGTTTTTCGAGATAGGGATCGAAGACCATAGCCAGGTTACGGATGAAAATGCGGCCAAGCCAGGTGGCGCGAATTTCACCCCGGTTGAGGAGGATAAGGCCATCCTCGCGGAACGGTTCGAGACGGCGGAGCTCTTCCGCGAAGCATTCGTCGAAGTCAATCACAAATTCGCGGGAAATTTCGTCCTTGATGACCACGGTGTGGCAGAGCAACCGGCTGATGACGGCGCGGCGGAGAAGGTCTTCTTCGGAAAGATGATAGCCGCGCATGGTGGCGAGGCCGCGTTCCGCCACAGCTTTTTGCCAGGAAGGGATGTCGCGGTGATTTTGCGCGTAGGCAGCTTGAATTCCGCTGATAGCGGTGATGCCCATGCCGTAGAGATCAGCGCCAGCCTTGGTGGTGTAGCCTTGAAAATTGCGGTGGAGCGTGCGGTTCTGCTGGGAAACGGCAAGTTCGTCGCCGGGCTTGGCGAAATGGTCCATACCGATGTACAGGTAGCCGGCCTCGACAAATTGGAGCAGGCCGGTGCGAAAGATCTCGAATTTCACCATGCCTTCGGGGAGATGGGCAACGAACGAGCCTTGCTGTTTTTTCAGCCACGGCACATGGGCGTAGCTGAAGAGCGCGATACGGTCGGGGCTGAGGCTGATGATCTGCTCCACGGTGTGGGCAAAGGTTTCGGGCGTCTGATAAGGCAGGCCATAGATGAGGTCGACATTGATGCTTTCGAAGCCCAGTTCGCGCGCGGCGAAAAGCAGATCGCGCGTCATCTCGAAGGGTTGAATGCGATGAACGGCCTTCTGCACGTCGGGATGGAAATCCTGAATTCCCATGCTCAGGCGGTTGAAGCCCATTTTGCGAATGGCTTCGAGATGCGCGCGTGAGGTGACGCGGGGATCGACTTCAATGCCGATTTCGCTGTCGGGAGCAAACTTGAAATGCTCGCGCGTGAAGCCGAAAAGATCTTCAATCTGCTCCGGGGTCAGATAGGTAGGCGTGCCCCCGCCCCAATGGAATTGGACGACGCGGCGGCTCTTTGAAATGCTGTGGCTGATGCGTTCCATCTCGCGCTTGAGCACATCGAGATATGGCGGGGCCACGTTTTTATTTTTCTGGATGACGACGTTGCAGGCGCAGAACAGGCACAGGCTTTCGCAAAAAGGGATGTGCATGTAGAGCGAAACCGGGGTCTTCGCGCTCTCCGCCTCTCCGAAAACTCTTTCCAGATCTCCCGGGCCGAACGTATCGTTCCAAACGGGCGCGGTCGGGTAGCTGGTGTAACGAGGCCCGGGACGATTGTATTTGGCGAGAAATTCTTCGCCGACGCGCAATTCGCCGCGCATTTGCTGGAGTGTGGGATAGGCGAGCGTCATCGCGACGGCCTCTTACCGTGATTGTGCCGCAGGCCGGACATCCTGCCGCAAGGCTTGCTGGCCAGTTTCAATGAAAAGCTGAGCATTCTCGACCGGCGTACTTGGCAGTATGCCATGACCGAGATTGAGAATGTGACCATGTCCGGCCAGAGAGTTGATCGTATCCTGCGTAACTTCCCTGATTTTCGCTGGCGGACCGAGCAGTACAGCAGGATCAACATTTCCCTGCAAAGCGATTTTCGGGCCAAGCATCCTGCGAATTTCCGCCAAGTCCACGCGCCAATCCACGCTCAGAACGTTTGCCCCCGAACGCGCCACGGCTGAGAGCAGGTGCTGCGACCCTTTTGTATAGTAAATGACCGGGGCGGAGCCGGAGATTCCCGAAGCGATTTCTTGCACGGCGGGAAGAGCAAATTCCTGATAGTCCTGCAGATTCAGCTCGCCGCACCAGGTGTCGAATAACTGGATCGCGGCCACACCGGCCGCGATCTGCGCCCTAAGATAAGGAATCGTGGCCAGAGCAATGCGATGAAGCAGTTCGCGGAAGGTTTTCGGCTCGTGGTAAAGGAATTGCTTGGTGGTGACGAATCCCTCCGCCGCCTTGCCTTCGACCATATAGCAGGCCAGGGTCCACGGAGCAGCGGCGAAACCCAACACGGGGACATCGGGTCCGAGGGACTTCCCGATGCGGCGGATGGCTTCCGGGAGAAAGCCGGTTTCACTTTCCGGATCGAAGATCCTTAGCTTTTCGACGTCTGCTTTGGTGCGCACGGGGCTCGGCAAAGTCGGACCGCCATCGCCAAGTTCGAGTGGCAGGCCCATGGCCTCGGCGGGAATCAGAATATCGGAGAAAACGATGACGGCATCGACGCCCAAACGGCGAAAAGGCTGAATCGAAACTTCCACGGCCAGTTGCGGCGTCTTGCAAACTTCCAGAAACCCGTGCTTGGCACGAATCTCGCGGTATTCGGGCAGGTACCGCCCTGCTTGCCGCATCATCCATACCGGGACTCGGGAGACGGCCTCCCCGCGGCAAGCGCGAAGAAACAGTTCTTTTCGGTTGATGGATGCGGTTTGGATGGGCATGTCTTGTCCGGCGAATTAAGAATAGCAAATCCGCGCCACTCGTGCCGGTGGGAGTCAGAGCAAGAGAGCCTGCTGTGCATGCGCGCATGGCCGTAGGCTATACTCGGAGTGACGGAACGGGCGAGGCTAGTTGCTCCGTAGGCAGGGTGTTCGATGCAGGGCAGATGGGGTCATCTCCACGGATACAGACCGTGAATCACGCGCTTTTCATTTCGACGGTTGTCGCTTACGCGCTGAGTTTCTCGCTGTATTTGTTTTTCCTGAATACCGGGAAAGTGCTTAGCGGGCGGCTGGGAACGTTGCTGCTGGCCACGGGACTGGTGACGCATTATTTCGTGTTGCTCGAAAGATCCCGCGGGTTACATACGGTTCCTTACCACGACCTTTACGGATCGATGTCGCTTTTCGGCTGGCTGCTGGCGCTGACGTATCTGAGCCTGGAGTTCTATCACCGGCAGCGCTCAGTTGGGGCCCTCGTTCTTCCATTTATTTTGGTTTTTTTTCTGGCGGCACATCTTGCGCCTGCGGATAAGCTCTCGCCGCCTGACGCCCACGGCCCAACGTTTGCCTTTCACGTGGCCCTGAGCATTCTGGCGTATTCGGCGTTTGCGCTTTCCTTTGTGCTCAGTGTGATTTTTCTGGGGGAGGAACGGCTGCTGCGCAGCCACAAGCTGGGCGATATCGTCTGGCGGCTGCCGCCGCTCGAATTATTGGAGCGCATGAGCCGGTCGAGCGTGCTCGTGGGTTTGGTTTCCATCACCATCGGAACAGCCTTCGGATTTCTGTGGGTCGATCGGCTGAGCGACAAGTATTCGTTCTACGACCCGAAATACGCCATCACGCTGCTGGTGCTGCTCCTCTACGCGGTTTATTTCCGGCTGGCGCGCGCAACCGCATGGCGCGGGGCGCGTGCTTCCAAACTATGCGTCTTCAATTTTGTGGTCGTCTTTTTTAGCTTTACGGTGGTGAATCTGTATCTTTCGCACAGTCACCGCTACTTCTAGGAGCGTCTGGACCGCGGCATGGAGATCGTTCTCGTCGGACTGAATCACCGCACGGCGCCCGTTGAGGTGCGTGAAAGGGTATCATTCACCGCCGAGCAAGCCCGGAGAGCCGCGGAACAACTTCGCACCAGGGGAATTCTCGAAGAGACGCTGGTTCTCTCCACCTGCAATCGCAGCGAAGTGTACGGAGTTCCGCCGGAATCGGCCCATGAATGCGCGCCGGGACTTTCCACTTTTCTCAGCGAGTTTCACGCCGTGCGGCCCGACGTTCTCGGGGAATCGCTGTACCACCACTACGACCGGGAAGCGGTGCGGCACCTCTTCCGGGTTTCGGCGGGTCTGGATTCCATGATGCTGGGCGAGGCAGAGATTCTCGGGCAGGTGCGCGAGGCCTACCGCTTTGCACACCAGCAAGGCGCGACCGGGCCTGTGTTGAACCGGCTGTTCCAGGGCGCGTTGGAAGTTGGCAAGCGAGTGCGCTCGGAAACCGAACTCGGTGCGCGGCCGATGTCCGTGGCATCAGCCGGAGTCAAGCTAGCGGAACGCATTTTCGGAAAACTGAGCGAGCGCAGCGCGCTCGTGCTGGGAGCGGGGACCATCAGCGAGCAGGTTCTTTCCCAACTGCGGGATCGCGGGATCGCACATCTGTATGTGATGAACCGCTCGCGGGATCGTGCGAACGGCCTGGCGAAACAATACACGGGAGAAGTTCTTGGTTGGGGCGAGTGGGAGAACGCTTTGCAATTGCCGGATGTCATCGTGTCGTCCGTCGCAACAGAAGAACTGGTTCTGCGCCGGGAGATCGTCGAGCAGGCCATGGACGGACGGGGGAATCGCGCATTGTTTCTGATGGACTTGGGCTTGCCGCGGAATATCGATGCCAGCGTGGGAAAGCTCTACAACGTGTACGTCTACAATATCGATGACCTCAGCGACATCGTGGAGCAGAACCGGCATGCGCGTGAAAATGAAATTCCCAAGGCCGAAGTCATTGTCGAAGAACACGTCGGGAAATTTCTTTCTTGGCAGGCAAGCGTCGAGCTTGTGGGACTGGTCAATGCCCTGCGTTCGAAGATGCGCGAGGAACGCGCTCAATTTATCCGTTCGCGCGTGGAGTCGATCCGGCACCTAACCGAAGAGGACCGGGCTTACGTGGAAAAATTGATGGATGAAATGCTGGAAAGTCTGCTGCTGGAGCCCGCACAACGGCTGCGAGGCGAGAAAGATTTGCGCCGGAAGATTCAAAACGTCGAGGCGCTGCGCGACCTGTTCCTTTCGAACCGGGAGAAACCTTGAGGACTTTGCGCATCGGCACGCGCGCGAGCTTGCTGGCCAAGTGGCAGGCGGAGTTCATTCGCAAACAGCTTTTTGCCGCGACGGGGATGGAGCCGGAAGTCATCGTCATCAAGACCGCAGGCGACAAGATGCAGCACGCGCCGGTCACGCAGATTGGCGGAAAAGGAATTTTCATCAAAGAGCTGGAAGAGGCGCTGCTGGAGGAAACCATTGACCTCGCCGTGCACAGCGTCAAGGACATTCCGACGGATGTTCCGTCGCGGTTGATGTTCCCTGCGGTTTGCCGGCGCGATGACGTGCGCGATTGCCTGGTGGGTTCGACGCTGGCTAATTTGCGAAAAGGGGCGCGCGTGGGAACGAGTAGTTTGCGGCGCCAGGCGCAGTTGAGGCACCTCCGGCCAGACCTTGATTTGCGCGATTTGCGCGGAAATGTGGACACGCGACTGCGCAAAGTGGAAAGCGGGGAGTACGAGGCCATCATGGTTGCGAAAGCGGGATTAGACCGCCTGGGACTGAGCCAGCGGATTTCCGAGATTCTTTCTCCTGAAGTGTGTATGCCGGCGGTGGGACAGGGCGCCATTGCGGTAGAATGCCGGTTGAGGGATACGGAAGCGGGGGATTTATTGGCACCCTTGGACGACGCGGAGACACGCAGTGCTGTCATCGCGGAGCGCGCGCTGTTGGCCGCACTGCACGGGGGATGTCAAGTACCCATGGGCGCGTGGGCGCGCGTCGAACGCGGCGAACTTCTCATGGATGCTTGTGTTTGCTCGGTGGATGGTTCGCAATGCGTGAAGCAGCGTGCCACAGCCCCGCCGGATCAAGCTGCGCCGCTCGGCGAGCACATGGCACGATTGCTGATAGAAGCAGGGGCGCAGTCGATCCTGGAAGAAGTGAGCCGGCAACGTGCCTGAACGTCTTCCAAGTTCGCTGGTGGGAAAGCGCATCGTGCTTACCCGTGCCGCGGCGCAGAGCGAGATGCTGGTGGGGGAACTCTCCGAGCGAGGCGCAATTCCCGTGGTGCTGCCGCTCGTGTCCTTCGCGGAGCCAGAAGATTTTGCACCGTTCGATCAAGCCGTTGCTCAGATTGACCAATTTGACTGGCTCATCTTGACCAGCGCGCAAACCGTACGCGCGGTGATCCAAAGGACTGCGGATTTGCAGCTTCCCATCGTAAAAACGGGCAGCCGGTTGCGAGTTGCTTGTGTGGGACCGGTTACCGCGGAAGAAGCGCGGAAGGCGAATCTTCCGGTGGAGTATGTTGCGGCAACTCACAATGGTGTGGCCCTGGCGAACGAACTGGGAAGCAGGGTTCAAGGGGCAAAGGTGTTGCTGCCGCGGAGCGATCGTGCCAACCCGGATTTGCCGGCGGCGTTGAAGGGCCATGGCGCGCAAGTCACCGAAGTAATCGCTTACTGCACACTGCGGCCGGCCGAAGTGGATCAGAACGCATTGAAAAAGATCTCCGGAGGCCAATCGGACGCGGTCTTGTTTTTCAGTCCTTCGGCAGTGCAACATTTCAAGGAACTAGTCGGAGCCGAGGAGTTGCGATTGCTTCCGGATAAACTGGCAATTCTGGCAGTTGGGCCAGTTACGGCCACGGCATTGCGCGAGGTAGGCGTGCTGCACTTTGCTGTTGCGCTTGATACGAATGTGGCCTCAGTCGTCGAAGCACTGGAGCACTATTTTAGCGACACGCCGAAGGTAGCGGGAGTCAAACGAGCATGAGTTTTCCCACGCATCGGCCGAGACGTTTGCGGCGGAACGAAGCGCTGCGCAGCCTCGTTCGTGAGACGCGGCTAACCACATCCGGCCTGATTTATCCCATGTTCGTGTGTCCGGGAACGAAGGTGCGGCAGGAAGTCGGTTCGATGCCGGGCATTTATCAACAGTCGGCTGACCAGATCCTTGAGGAATGCCGGGAGGTGGAGTCGCTTGGGATTCCCGGAATCATTCTGTTTGGCTTGCCGGAAACCAAAGATCCGCGAGGCGCGAGTTCTCTCAGCTCGCAAGGCGTGGTGCAACGAGCCATAGAAGGGATCCGGAAAGCCAACCTGAAGTTGCTGGTGATTACCGACGTTTGTCTCTGCGAGTACACGAATCACGGCCACTGTGGGGTCATCGAAAATGGGGAAGTGGCGAATGATCCGACGCTTGCGATTCTGGCGCAGCAGGCGCTTTCGCATGCGCGGGCGGGCGCGGACATTGTGGCGCCCTCGGACATGATGGATGGTCGCGTGGGCGCGATCCGCGAGATGCTTGATGAACATAAATTTGAGAATATCGCGATCCTTTCGTACGCCGCGAAGTATTGTTCCGGATTTTACGGGCCGTTCCGCGAGGCCGCGCAATCCGCGCCGCAGTTCGGCGACCGGCGTAGCTACCAGATGGATCCAGCCAATGCGCGAGAAGCTCTAAGGGAAGTGAGCCTGGATCTGGAAGAAGGCGCGGATATGGTGATGGTCAAGCCCGCGCTACCGTATCTGGACGTCATTCACCGTGTACGCGAAGCCTTTGACGTTCCCGTCGGCGCGTACAACGTGAGCGGCGAGTATGCGATGGTGAAAGCGGCGGCGCAAAACGGTTGGCTGGACGAAAAACAGGTGGTACTGGAAATCCTGACGGCCATTCAGCGCGCCGGTGCGGACAACATCCTGACCTACCATGCCAAGGACGTCGCACGCTGGCTGAAGGCGTGCTAATTTATTCCAGAAAGAGATGAGTACAGCGCAAACCCAGGTGAAGCGCGAGCACCGGCGTTCGCGTGAAATCTTCGAGCGCGCCGAACAGGTTCTGGTCGGCGGCGTGAGCAGCCCCGTGCGGGCGTTTCGGTCCGTGGGCGGGGAACCGCTGGTGATCGAGCGCGGCAGCGGTCAATACCTCTATGATGCGGACGGAAACGAACTGCTCGACTTTGTCTGCTCGTGGGGAGCGATCATCCTGGGGCACGCCAACCCGGCGATCGCCGAAGCGATAGCCGACCAGGCGCGTCGCGGCACCAGTTTTGGCGTGACCACGGAACTGGAGCTGGAACTCGCCACGCTGATCACGCGAGTCATCCCGTTCATCGAAAAGATTCGCTTTGTGTCGAGCGGCACGGAAGCAACGATGAGCGCGGTGCGCTTGGCGCGCGGGATCACGAAGCGCGATTTCATCGTTAAATTCGAAGGCTGTTATCACGGGCACGCGGATAGTTTTCTTTCGCATGCGGGTTCGGGTTTAGCGACGCTCGGAATCGCGGAGTGTCCCGGGGTGCCTCAGGCACTGGCGGGATTGACTCTGAACGTGCCGTTCAACGACCTGCGTGCGGTCGAGCAGGTCTTCTCACGACACAAAGATAAGATCGCGGCGGTGATTGTCGAGCCCGTTGCCGCGAACATGGGGGTCGTACCGCCGGAGACTGGATTCCTGAAGGGCCTGCAGGAAATCACGCACAGAAACGGAGCGTTGCTGATCGTCGATGAAGTGATCACTGGATTCCGCTTGCGCAATGGCTCGGCACAAGAACTGCTCGGCGTTGAAGGGGATCTGACCACTCTCGGGAAAATTATTGGCGGAGGAGTTCCCGTGGCAGCTTACGGAGGGCGCGCGGAATGGATGAATCATGTAGCCCCGCTCGGCCCGGTGTATCAGGCCGGGACGCTCGCGGGAAATCCGCTGGCGATGCGCGCGGGGATTGCGGCGCTGAAACAACTTACGAAACCGGATTTGTACGATGAGATGACCCAGATGGCCCGGCGCTTGGTCTTTGGTTTGCGCGCTGAGCTGAAGGATGCAGGAATTCCCGCGCACATCAATGCCATCGGCTCGCTCCTGACCATCTTCTTCGCGCCAAGGTCGGTAAGAAACTACGCTGATGCCAAGCGCTCGGACACCAGGCGCTATGCCCGGTTTTTCCGGGAGATGCTGAATCGCGGAATCTTTCTGGCGCCCTCGCAATTTGAGGCGGCCTTTCTCTCCGCGGCGCACACGACCGCGGATATCGACCGCACTTTGGCAGCGGCCCACGGGTCCTTGCAAGCAATGACAACCGAACCCGCTGCCTAAACCGGGCCCTTGCCCCACTCAATCAGGCATGCGCGGGTGGTTGAGAACTTCGCAGCAGCGCGATTTCCTGCGCCAGTCGTTCCAACCTTCCCAGCAACTCCTGGTGGCGCACGTCTTCGGTGCCTGGCTTCTTTCCCAGAAAGGTAAGCGTCCCGCCTGGCTCGAGGACGCACTGTTCGACTTCGGAGAGCGAACTGAACCCTTGTTTGTGAGCAGCGGCCTGCAACTGCGCCATGGTGATGAGCTCTTTCCGCAAATGCTGCGTTCGTACCTTGCCGTTTTCGATCAGGGCATCCGCCCGGCCTTCGACCAACTGGTCGAGTTTCCGGTGATCGTAGAGAAAGCGCACGACGAGGTAATTGGTGACGAGCAGGGAAGTGGCACCGATAATCCCGCCGAGCACGCTGTTGTCCTCGCCGATGATGGCGTTCTGCACGGTATTGGAGAGAGTGAGCAGAACAACGAGGTCAAAGGGATTGAGCTGGACGAGCTCGCGTTTTCCCGAAAGCCGCAGGCTGATCACCAGGAAGGCGTATACAATCACCGGACGGAGAATTTTTTCGAGCAGAGGGAGCCCCAAAACGAACATATCTTTCCAGATGTCGTGCATAGCAGAATGGCCTCCTAAAAATATGAGTGCGATCCAGATCATCACTTGAAGTGTTCGTGTCGAAATACGGTTGGAGCGTAACACGCACACAAACGCAGGAAAAGTGACCTGCCTCGGAGGGCGAGTCCTGTCCTATGGGACAGTCATTTTTTGGCGACTCAAGGGCTTACAGTGGATTACAGGATCACCGGTCTTTCGTAACATAGAAGAAGATTCTTGAAACAGTTCAGCCAGGCCGAAACAGCAAGGACATGTCATTCGGAGGACGATAAGCTCGGCCCCAGCCGCGGTGTGCGTGAGAGGACTGGTTGCCCGAGTGGCGACAACATGGCGGAACGCCTAACTTTCGAGCAAGGCGCTGGAATCGGCCGGGAGCAGCTCTTTACGTTGCTGGATTCCGCCAGGGAACTCTTCAGCCTCCTGAATTCGCAGGGAACCATTCTGTCTGCGAGTGCGGGTTTTACACGCCTGCTCGGCTATCCCACTGAAAACCTCAACGGAAGGTCAATCCTTTCGCTGTTGCACTCGCAAGATGCGGATTGGTTTCGCGGCCGGCTTGTTGATCTGCCGGGGAGCGGAGCGGGAACGTTTGAACAACGATGCCGGCTCCAGGCCAAAGACGGGAGCTGGCGGTGGTTTGACACGACTGTGCGAGACTGCGCCAGCATGCCTGGTGTGGAGGGAATTCTAGTCCATTTTCAGGACGTCACCGATCTCCGCCGGATGGAAGCGGAACGTCAGGTTATCTCCGAAATCGTGCAGGCATTAAACCAAACAGCAAATCTGGATGAATTACTCGCCGGCATCCATCAAGCCCTGAAAAAGGTTCTGTACGCGGAGAATTGTTTTGTCGCGCTGCATGATCCTGTGGCGGACACTTTCACGTTCCCATTTTTCGTCGATCAGGTCGATGTTCCGCCGCTCCCGCAAAGGGTAGGGCGCAGTTGTACCGCCTACGTTTTCCGCAAGGGCGGGCCGATGCTGATTCCGCAGAGCGAATTCGACCGGTTAGCGGCGGAAGGTGAAGTGGAACTTGTCGGGGCACCTTCGCCGGCGTGGTTAGGTGTTCCACTCAAGACACCAAGGGCAACGATCGGCGTGCTCGTCGTGCAGCATTACGAGAATGAGAATGCATACGATCAGCGGGATCTCGAGTTCATGAGTTCGGTTGGGGGCCACATAGCCCTGGCAATCGAGCGGCGCCGCTCGGAAGACGCCTTGCGCAAGAAAGAAGAAATGTTCCGGCTGCTGTTCAGCCACAACCCGCTTCCGACGTGGGTGATCGATCGAGAAACGCTGCGCTTTCTGGAAGTGAATGAGGCGGCTGTCCAGGTGTACGGGTATTCGGCGGACGAGTTCAAGAAAATGACCATCCTCGACTTTCGCCCGGAAGAGGAAAAGACCAAGTTCCTCGACTATTTGAAGCAAAGCAGTGGCGACGGCCTCTATCGTGGCAGTTGGAAACACCGTAAGAAAGACGGCAAAATCATCCATGTAGAAACCACAGTGCACGAGTTGGAATACTCCGGCAAACGAGTTCGCCTAGTCGTGGCCCAAGATATCAGCGAGCGCCATATTCTGGAACAACAGCTTCGCCAGTCTCAGAAAATGGAGGCTGTCGGACGCCTTGCTGGCGGTGTCGCGCATGATTTCAACAATCTGCTCATGGTGATCAAGGGACACACCGAACTGCTCCTCAATAGCCTGCCTCCCGGCGAGAATTATTCGAGGAAAATTGAGCAGATCGAACGGGCCGCGGATCGCGCTTCCGGTCTGACCCGCCAGCTTCTAGCGTTCAGCCGCTTGCAAGTCCTCCAACCCCACGTCATGAATCTGAATGACGTCGTGGGCGATATGGGCCGGTTGCTGCCACGTTTGATTGGCGAAGATATTGAGTTGGTCATCCGTGCCTCGGAAGATCTCGGGTCCATTCGCGTAGATGCCAGCCAGATGGAGCAGGTCATCATGAATCTTGCGGTCAACGCCCGCGACGCGATGCCTGAGGGTGGCCGGCTGATCATAGAGACTTCCAACGTCGATCTGGATGGCACCTATAATGCCAAGCATTCGATTGTGCGGGAGGGCCAATACGTACTCTTGGCCGTTTCCGACACGGGCACAGGAATGGACGCGGAGACGCAGTCCCATATTTTTGAGCCTTTTTTCACCACCAAGGCACAGGGGAAAGGCACAGGCTTGGGCCTGGCGACGGTTTATGGCGTGGTGAAGCAGAGCGGCGGATTCATCTGGGTATACAGCGAACTGGGCCGCGGTACCACTTTCAAGATTTATCTCCCGCGCGTGGATCAGCCGGTGGATCGGCTCATCCCGAGCCCCTCCATGTCGGAAGCGCCGCGTGGAACCGAAACGATTTTGCTCACCGAAGACGAGCGGGACGTGCGCGAGGTTGCCCGGGAGTTCCTCGAATCAGGCGGCTACACGGTGATCGAAGCACGCGACGGCGCCGACGCCCTGGGACTCGCGGAAACACACCGCGGCGCAATCGATTTGCTGATCACCGACATGGTGATGCCGCGGATGACCGGACAGGAGCTGGCCGCCCGCTTAAAGGAAAAACAGCCCGAACTGCGCATGTTATACATGTCCGGGTACAGTGAGCGAGCCGCGGCCGAATCGATGCAGCACGACCCTTCCGTGCGATTGCTGGCAAAACCATTCAGCCGAAGCGCGCTGTTGCGCGTCGTCCATGAACTCCTGAAGTAGAATTAACCAGGGCACAGACATTCTTCCAGGAAATTCTAGTTCACCATACCCCCCTATGTTTTTTGTAAGTGTTCATTCTAAAGGACTTTAAGTTGCCTAGAATCAACACTTGCGTAGGTGTTGATTCTAAAGGACTTAGGACTGCACAAGAATTGTGCAATTTGGGCACCTCTTGCAAGCTCTCCGGGCAAACGAGTAGAACAACCCATCTTGGCTCAAAGAGCGAACAAAGAGGTTGCAGCGCCTTGATTCTGAAACACTGACAAAGTGATGTTGGGGACCAAAGAGAAGAACAGGCGGCAATTGGCTGACCTGCGACGGCCAGCTTTCAGAACCAAAAAAATGCGGCAGACCAGCCGCCGCACATTAAGATCCCGCACTACTTCTTGAAAACTATTGTCTCAGACGGGCAGAGGAGGTCAAGAATTATTTGCAAGGTGCTTATCTTGCTCTGTAGTCTGCCGAAGTCCGCACTCCCTATTGGATTTTCGGATGGCTCTTGTGCCATTCGGTATGTTGTTGGAAAGTTCGCGCGGCTTGGATTACGGCAAGGTCGTCTCCCGCTCGGGCGACAAATTGAAGCCCGACGGGAAGATTTTTCTCCGTAAATCCGCAGGGAACAGAGAGTGCGGGGAGCCCGCAAATATTGCCGATACCGCCCAAGGGGTCGGGGAACGACAGGCCGGTTTCTAAATTAAGAGTGAGCGGGGAAGCGGCAACCGGCTGTGAGGGGGCAACCAGCACATCATAGTTTTCAAATAGCGCATCCATTTTCTTCTGGATGATTTCTCGCACTTTGAGGGCCTGCAAGTAATCCGCCGCGGAATACTGTTCGTTCAGATAGCCGGCGATTTGTCCGAGAGGGTCCGTCAATTCGCTGAGTCTTCCGGAACGAATCAGGGCGCGGAAAGAAGCTGCGGACTCCACCGCCACAATGAGGGTGCCGGCGTCCTCCCAAGGACCTACCGGCAGCGCCGCATCCTTCACGCTGGCAAAGAATTTCTTCAATATTCTTGAAGCGGCATGGATCGGCTTGGCTACTGCCGGCTCGAGCGATTTCCAGGCGTTGGTGAGCCAGCCGATGCGCAGCGGGCGGGATTGCAGTTCGGCAGATGGCGAATAGGTGAAAGCAGCTTTGTCGATGGGCAGGGTGCCGCGGTCTTTCAGATCATGTCCGGCGATGGCAGCAAAGATACGTGCGCAGTCCTCCGCGCTGCGCGCCATCGGTCCGATTTTGTCCATGGAAGGAGCGAGCGCCATGGCGCCGTAACGGCTGACGCGCCCGTAGGTCGGCCGCAAGCCGCTGACGCCGCAAAACGCCGAGGGACAGATGATTGAACCCCAAGTTTCCGTGCCGATAGCGAAAGCTGCCAGGCCCGCCGCAACAATTGCTCCCGAGCCCGAGGAAGAACCACACGTCCAACAGGTCGGGTCCCAGGGATTCTTGGCTTCGCCCTGTAAGGATGCGGACGCGAACCGGTAGCCCATTCCGCCGGCGAGTTCGATCATGGCGGCTTTGCCGATCATCACGGCGCCGACGCTGTTCAGGTGCTCGATTACCGTCGAGTGGAAGTCGAATACCTGGTTTGCGTAGGGCTTTGCGCCCCAGGTGGTCGGCAGTCCTTTCACGGCGAGCAGATCTTTCGCCGCGTAGGGTATTCCATGCAAAGGGCCCCGGTAGTGGCCGCGCTTGATTTCTTTCTCGGCAGCCTTGGCTTGCTGGAGCGCGATTTCCGGAGTCAATCGCGCATAAGCATTGAATCGCGGGCCCAGTTTTTCGCTTCGCTCAAGATAAGCCTGAGTCAATTCGACGGGAGAAAGGTTCTTCGACTCAATGCGTTTCGCCAGCTCGGTCACAGAGAGATAGAAAATCGCTTCGCCAGGCATCAGGCAGACTCCTCAAGAGTTCTTCGGTTTGCTCGCCGGCTTTGAAGGGGTGGGCCTCGGCGAAGGTTTTTTCTCCCGCTCGATCAAAGGCTTGAGATAGAGTCCGGGCCCGTCTCCGTTTTCCGTGGCGAAGGCTCTCAAACGATCGAGTACCGCCTGCCCCTCGTTCGCCAGCCTCCGCAGGTCCGCTTTTTCCGCGTCGCTCAGGCGGCTGCCATGTTGAGCAAAAACCACCTGAATCCGCGACTCCGCTTCGGCCTGGCTCTCTGCCGAGAGCTTGGGAGCGCTTGGTGTTTGCAATGGGGGTACTGTTGCCGCAGCAGATTCTGCCGTCAGAAGATCGGCAGGCGAAAGGGAAGCCGCGGCCGAGACAAATACCGCCCGCCGCGCAAATTCACGGCGGGAAATCGCGGAGTTATTCTTGGTGCTCATCGAGAGTCCTCTAAAATCAGAATTACTCGCGAGGGAGGCAGAGTGAGGCTACAGAATCCAAGTTCCAGCGTCAACCTGACTGTGCGCGTCAGTTTCGAAGACCCGCAAGCTCGCCTTTTCGATCGCCGAATTATTCCACCTGGGTAAGGGCGCGGATCTGGGCTTCGAGTGCCTGGTTATATTGCCGTTCGATCTGCAGTTCGGTCTGTAATTTTTTGATCAATAGTTCCAAGTGGGCAATTTCCGCACGCAGTTTTTGCAAGTCGGATGCAGAAGGGGCAGGCCGCGGAGGTGCTGCCGCGGGGGGATGGCCGTCGCGGTATGCCTGTGCGGGTGGCCGCGGCGTGAAGGCTTCGGCCAGAGCTCGAGGCCAGGCCGATTCGGGGGCGGCCGACATCTCGGAGGGTGGCGCAATCGTCCTCGGCGTGGCCGGAGGCGGCGCGAAGAGACTGGTGAGCGCGCTCGCAGAAGGTCCGTGCTCCGCTGCCGGAGCAGGCGCTGCACCTTTTGGTTTCAGAAGGCTTTTCACCCTGCTGATTAATTCCTGAGGCTGAAAAGGTTTGCGAATCAATTCATCTGCTTTTACGGAGACGGCTTTGTCTGCAACGCTCTTATTGACCACACCGGACATCAGCACTACGGGGGTTTCACTGAACTCGGGATTTTGTTTGATCTGGCTGCAAACGGAATAGCCATCCTGGTCCGGCATGATGACGTCCGTAATGACGACATCCGGCCGGTGATGTTCGAATTGGGCAAGGGCCGTGGCTGCGTCCGCACACGTAATAACGTTGATGTTCTCGCGGCGAAAAGCGATCTTGATGACTTCGCGCATGGTGGCGCTGTCGTCGATGAAGTAAACCGTAGGTATCCGCTTGGCCGGCACTTCGCCCAGCGGCGGAATTGTCATCGCTTCACTCATAGCGCCTCCTTGTCCGCCATATCTCGCGAGCCCTCATCAAATTCGCGCATGGCATCGAGCATGAGATCGGTAGCTGAGCGGAGCACGGTGCGCTGGGTCGAGGGCGTTCCGTATACAAACTTGTAGACACCTTGCGTGCCGTTCACGCAGCTCTTCAGGATGTGAATCACCGCCTCGTCGCCGAACAGATTGCCGCATTCGGCGTGAGTGATCTCCCCTGCGTCGTAGAACAGAACGCCGTCTGTTTCTCCCGCGTTGATGTGCAATGCGCCCGTCTGGTGGGCGTGGCCCAGCATCTGCATCACGCCGGTCAGGTCGTGGTGCGTCAAATTGCCGCTCAAGCTGGTATCGGATTGGGCCAGCATCTGCGTGGGCTGAAAGCCTTCCAATTTGCTGATGATAATCTGCTTCACATGGGAGGCGATGACTCCGGGCTGACGGTTGCGGTCAATGTAGTCGTCGCAGCCCGCCTGGAATGCTTCCATCAGCGCACGCTGGCTTCCGTCACCGAGTGCAATGATAACAAGGTTGGCATGCTTCGAATCCGCGTGGATGATTCGCGCGATTTCGAGTGCCCCCATTTCCCGCATGTTCGTGGCACAAAGGATGGCCGCGGGAGCGTCATACTCAATCGCGGTCAGCGCGTATGCTGCCTGTGTGTTGGTGACCACTTCTAATCCTTCGCGTTTCAACGCGTCTCCCACACGCTTGGCGAAATAGACGTTGCTGTCGATGAGAAGAATCTTGAGAGGGCGTGCTGCGGGGATCACGGCCGGTTCTCCAGTGCTTCGGCGGTAGTCGAGTTTGCCAGGAGCTCCTCCGGGCCCGGGGTCAGCGCGTCGAGATTCAGCACTTCAATGACGTCCCCGCCGTGCGAGAGCCAACCGGCGACATGCGGCTCGTCCGATTCGCTCACGGCCATCCGCTCTGCGTTGATCAATTCGCATTCCCCGGTGACCGGCAGCGCCACCCATTCCGTTCTTGCTCCGTAGCGGCGCAGGGCGATGAGATAGAATCGCCGCGACGCGAGGCGTTTTCCGATGAGTGCCTCGGCAACGTCGCAAACCGGAACAATTCTTCCTCGACGCAAAATCAGCCCTTCAATTTGCGGAGTCTGGTGGGGAAAGCGGAAAACTCTGCTTGGTGGAACCAGCTCAACGATCCCGTCCGCGGCAACTGCAAATCGCCGTTCGCCCAGCCGTAGCAGGACAAAAGGTTTCAATTCGAGTTCGGCGGAGACGGTCATTGCTCCAGTTCTGTCCCTCCGTCTGGTTCCTCACTGGAGTCTTCCGGCGGCGGAAGAGCGGCATCGAGCAACATCAACTCCTCGGAGGATAGAAAACCTTCGGGATGCACCACCGGCACGACGGTTTGATCCAGTGCCGTGAGCCCGCGGTACCACTGCCGCTCTTCGTGACAGAAGGAGAGCGGCAGCGCCTGCAGCCTGGTCATCGTAGTCATTTTTTCTATGCTATCGATCACCAGGGCCGTGCGCGTGTTGCACAGCACAAACACCAGCGTTCCTCGTGAAGGGGGCAATCCGAAATGGGCAGCGCCGTTGACGATAAAAAGGGTTTTGTCGCCACGCCTCATGAATCGATGAACCTTGCGAAGTCCCGGGGCGTCGATTTCGCGGGCGCCCCCGGCGAGGCTATCTGTGCTGCGCACCTCCTGAACCGAAGAGGAAGATACGGCAAATAGCTGATCGCTGATGCGGAAGAGGATGATCTGTTCGGACCGCGCGGATCTGGGTTTGACTGGCACGGCAAGGCGCATCACCGAACTCCCGCCGGGGTCGGCCGGCAAAGCCCCACGACACGCTTTTCGATGGCTGGATAGATGTCGTCGATGCCAAGCACCTGGTCGACCGCGCCTGCTTTGATAGCCTCCGCAGGCATGCCAAAAATCACGCAGGTCGCTTCATCCTGTGCCAGGACGAGACCACCTGCGGATTTAATGGCTTTTACACCGTTGGTTCCGTCGTTGCCCATGCCTGTGAGCACCGCACCGATGCTAAGTGCCCCGGCGTAGGCCGCAACGGATTCCATGGTGACGTCGATGTTTGGCAGATACCCGTTAATGCGGCCTGATGTTCCGTCAAGTTGGATTCTCCCCGTGGGCGTTACTCGAAGATGTTGCCCACCGGGGCAGATGTAAAGTGTGCCGGGCTGGAGAGATTCAGTGGCCTCCGCCTCCTTCACGCGGATTTCTGTGAATTCCGCGAGTTGCGCGGCGTATTGGGTTGTAAAAGTCGCTGGCATGTGCTGCACAAGGATGACAGCAGCAGGGAAGTCGCGCGTAAACCCGGGAGCGATGCGCATAACGGTTGCCGGTCCGCCTGTGGACGCAGCCAGAACGACAACCGGGAAACGCTGGTCAAGTCCCGTACCGGCCGCTGGGCGCGGGCTGACTGGTGCGGCTGGAGCAGCAGGCTTGGTGCTGCCCTTAGCCTGAATCGTGGATGCGAGGCGTGAAGCCGTACGCACCACGCGCACTTTGGCTGCCATGCGTACCTTCCGCAGAAGGTCTTCCTTGACGCTCTGCATATCCAGATCGACGCCACTCGATGGTTTTGCCACGAATTCGATTGCGCCCAGTTCCAGCGCGCGAAGAGTGCTGGCCGCGCCTTCCCGCGATTCAGAACTGACGATGACGATTGGCCTTGGATTCCTGGTCATGATCTCCGCAGTCGCTTGCAGGCCGTCCACGTGCGGCATATTGATGTCCATGGAGATCACGTCGGGCTTCAGGGATTCGGCCATCGAGACCGCTTGGCGGCCATCCTTGGCGCTGCCGACCACTTGCATCTGCTGGTCCCCGTTATAAATATTCTCCAGCACCTTGCACATGAAGGGAGAATCGTCCACAACGAGGATGCGAATCTTTTTGCTGGGCGTCGCCATCGTCCTTCTACGCCACCGGCAGGACCGAGCGCGGTGCCTCCGTTCCCATGAGTTGTTCGACTGCGGCAATCAGTTGATCTTCCTGCACCGGCTTGGTCAGAAACGCGGAAGCGCCTTCCTTCATGGCGCGACCGCGGTGCTTGGCTCCGGCGCGCGAAGTAACCACCAGCACCGGAATCCGGCGCGTGGTCGGACTTTGCCTCAATTGGGCCATCAATTCGTAACCCGTCATTCGCGGCATTTCCAGGTCAGTGATCACCATGTGGCAGCCATGCTGCGCTATGAGTTCCGCTGCTTCCAGGCCATCGGCGGCCAGCTGCACGCGGTAGCCATTTTTCTCGAGCATGCGACCGACGAATTTGCGCACGCTGATGGAGTCGTCTGCAACGACGATGACGCGCTCCTGCTCGACGCGATCGATGGCTTCGGAAGGAATGGTTCCGCGCGCCACGGCTGTGGAACCAGGAGCAAAAATTCGCGCTGCACTGGCATTCGCCTGGAGCGGCCGGCGTTCGCTTGGTTCGCCTGCGACCATGCGGTTCAGATCAATTAGCAGAATCAGGCTGCCATCGGGCGCAATCGTGGTTCCGGGGAACAGTTTCACGCGGCGGAGGTATTCGCCGAGATTTTTGATTACGATCTCATCTTTGCCGAGAACTTCCTCGACGACCAGGCCAATCTTCTGGTTTCCGGCATTGGCCACGACCATCCGGAAATATCCGTTGATGGGCTCGAGCGGCGGCAAGCCCAGGTAACTATCCAGGCGTACAACTTCGGTGACCACGTCCCGCACCTTGGTCAGCAATTTCCCGCCTACGTCTTCGATTTCGTCCGCACGCAGACGGCGGATTTCTTCGACGACCGCCAAGGGCAGGGCGAAGTGCGTCGTGCCGCAACGCACAAAAAGCGCCGGCGAAATGATCAGCGTCAAAGGCACCTTCAGCGTGAATTTCGTCCCCTGACCGCTCGTACTTTGGATGTCGATTTCGCCATTTAGAGCATTCAAGTTCGCGCGCACGACGTCGAGGCCCACGCCACGCCCGGCCAATTCCGTCTTGACGGGAGCGGTGGAGAATCCCGGGTGAAACAACATCTCGCGCAAGTCGCGTTCCGTCAGGCGGTCTGCCGTCTCCGGCGAAACGAGGCCGCGCTCGATCGCACTGTGCTTCACGCGCTCATAGTCAATTCCCCGGCCGTCGTCTTCCACCTCGATATAGATGTGATTGCCGCGGTGATAGGCACGCAGCATGATGTTCCCGGTGCCCGGTTTGCCGGCGGCTGTGCGTTCGTAGGTGTGCTCGATACCGTGTGCCACGGAATTACGCACCAGATGCACGAGTGGATCGGAAATCTGCTGAATAATGTTGTTGTCCAGTTCCGTTTCGCTGCCGGCCAGATCAAGCTCCACCTGCTTGTTCGTCGATTTTGCCGCATCGCGCACCGCGCGCGACAACCGTGAGTACAGCGTTCCGATAGGCACCATTCGCGCGGCGGTAATCTCATCTTGCAGATGATGCGCCAGCTTTGTGAACTCGTCGATGTCGCCTTCGACGCGCCCGATGAAACCTTCCAACTGGGAAAGTACTTCGTTTACGTCCGCAGAAATTTCCGCCATCGACCGCGACAAAATGTTGAAATCGTCGTAGCGGTCCAATTCCAGTTCGCTGAATTCCGACCAGAAGGACTTGTCGCCCGCGGCCGCGCTCGTGAGCATCTTCGAAGTCGGCTGAGCGTTCCACGGTGCAGAAGTCAAGTTCGTGCTGATGCGGTTGAATTCGTATTTCTCCTGAAACTCTGCAACTTTGCCCTGCAGCCGCTCTTTCGAGAAGCTCAGCGTGTCCACCAACTTTTCAAGTTCCGCTACGCGGCCCACCATTCGCGTTCGGTTGATGACCAATTCACCGACGGTATTCATCATGCGGTCGAGGCGCGCGAGGGCGATTCGAACAGATTTCACCGCGGAAGCCCCGCCGGCAGCTTGCTTCGCAGGCTTTTTCGCCAGGGCAGCGGACAGCGGCGCGGCGGCCTTCTCTCTGGTTTCCTGATGTTCCGTCGCTTCCGCTGCCGCAGATGGCGCTTCCGGCTCTTCCGGTTCCAGGGGCGCAAACTCGGCGATGCGTCCCAGCAGGGAATCAACACCGGCTCGCATCTCCGTTTCATCCCCCCATTGGCGGTGGAGAGTCTTTTTCAAAACATCCACCGACTCCAGGCACAGATCGACGACCGCTGGCGATGGCTCAATCACTCCATCGCGCAACCGGCCGATCAAATCTTCGACCCGGTGTGCGATCCCACCCAGCCGCTTCAGCCCCACCTGCGCTGCCGAGCCCTTCACGGTGTGAATCGCGCGGAACAGCTTGTTGATCTCCTCCGGATTATTGTTGCCTTCCAGCGAGATCAGACAGTCGCTAACAACCTGAAAGTGTTCTTCCGCCTCGGGCTGAAAGAATTCCAGGATTTCGTCCGGCACCTCGTCGTCGACCGGCAGTACGTCAAAATAAGAACCGGTCACCGCCGCGGGGGATTCCTCGAGCTTTTCCTGTTCATGCGCTTCGGGCTGGGAAAGATTGAGCGGAGGTGGCTCGGTTGGGAACGCGAAGCGATACCGCTCTTTGAAGACGGCGATGTCCTCGATGCTCTCCTTGCCCGTGTCGCTGATTTCCAGGAGATCCGTTTCGAGCAGCGAGATACCGTCGGAAAGAAATTCCGTCAACGGCCCGTGCAAGTCTTCGCCTAGCGGGGCGTTCAATGCGTATTGAAAGACGTGCGCCAGTTTTGCGGCAATTTCCGAGAATCGCGGAAATCCGTAGCTCGCCGACGTGCCGCTGAGGGTGTGCGCCGAGATGAAGAGCCGCTCTAGGTCTTCGTGCCGCGGCTCAGCCTCCTGCAGCACCGTGACGTACTCCCGCAAATACTGCAGGTGCTCCGATGCCTCCTGGAGGAAGACTTCGACGGCTTCGCGGTCTGGCGCGCTCACGCCCGTCCCTCCGCCACCAGTTCAGGTTTTAGCAATTCGTCCGCGGTCGGCTTGCGGTACAGAATGCAATCATTCAGCACGATGGCCTGAAACTTCACCGGCATTTTCGAAATCGATTCCGAGTGCCCGAGGAAAAGATATCCGCCAGGTTCGAGGGTGTCGTAGAAACGCTGCACCACGGCGTGGCGGCGCTCTTCGGAAAAATAAATCAGTACGTTCATGCAGAAGATCAGGTCCATTCGCCCGACATAAACCGGTGAAGCCAGATTCATTGGTGCGAAGGAAACCATCTTCCGGAGTCTCGGCTTGACCTGCTGCCCGTTGTTCACCGGCGCAAAATGATTTGTAAGTTGCTTTTCGCTGACGCTGGAAATACTGCGGCCCGAGTAGATCCCGCCCTCAGCGTGCTTCAGCGCCTGGCGGCCAACGTCGGTGGCCAGGATTTCCACGTTCCAGGAGTCCGCAAATGACAGCGAATCCAAGATGGTTATGGAAATCGAATAAGGCTCCTCGCCTGTCGAACAGCCTGCGCTCCAAATGCGCAGGGTTCGCGGATTCTTCCAGAATTTCTTGACGTGCAGCTCAGGCAAAACGCGTCTCTCGAAAGCCTCAAATACGGCGGGATACCTGAAAAAGCTGGTCTCCTGTGTCAGCAAGCGTTCCAGCAAGGACTCGTATTCGACGTTTGATTTGCGCATGCTGCGCAGCAGGTCCGCCCCGCGTTCCATTCCCTTGACGCGCAGGTGTTCCCGCACACGGGTCGAAAAAAACCGCTCGCGCGATTCATCGAAGCAAATTCCTGTCCGCTCTTCGATTAGCATGCGGATCTCACTCAACTCGTGTTCGCTCAACCAGTGCCCTGATCCATGGCGCTCGCTCATCGTTCTCCCGTTTGTTCGGCCGCTCTCTTCCTTCCTTCTCAGCATGAAGAAGAGAGTCTTTGCTTAACGGATAGCGCCTGCTGGGACGGGCCGCTCGGATTCTTCCTTCGCAGCCGCCTTGGATGACGCGCGGAATTGCGCCAGTGCCTCGTTGAGTTGATCGGACAGCTTGACGAGCTGGCTCACGGTTGCCACGGTTCCGCGTGTTCCTTGCGAAGTCTGCCGCGTAATGCTGGAAATGATCTGCATCGCGTGAGCCACGCCTTCCGTTCCGCGCACCTGTTGTTTGGACGCCAGCGAAATTTCCTGGACGAGCTCCGCCGACTGCCGCACCACATTCGAAATGGCATCCAGCGCGCGGCCCGCTTGATCGGCGAGCGTGGCCCCGCCTTCGACTTCCTTTGTGCCTTCTTCCATGACGACCACGGCTTCGTTCGTCTCTGCCTGAATGGCCTTGATGAGTGCCGCGATATCTTTCGTGGCGCTCCGGCTATGCTCGGCCAGCTTGCGAACTTCGTCGGCTACGACTGCAAACCCCCGGCCCGCTTCACCTGCGCGGGCCGCTTCAATCGCGGCGTTCAACGCCAGCAAGTTGGTCTGCTCCGTGATGTCGTTAATCACGTTGATGATCTCCGAAATTTCCAGAGAGCGGTCGCCCAGCGATTTGATTTTCTTCGCGGTGGCCTGCACCGACGCCCGAATGCGTTGCATGCCTTCCAGCGTGTCGCGCACTGCGCGGTTGCCCTGTTCGGCGGCGTCGAGTGCGCGGCGAGCCGCTTCGGCGCTGGCCTCGGCGTTATTGGAGACCTGCTTCATCGATACTGTCAGCTCTTCAACGGCGCTCGACGTATTGGTGATTTCCTGGTCCTGCTGGGTTGCGCCGGCCTGCATTTCATCGGCGGCCACAAGAATGTTGTTCGAGCAAGCGGTCACTTCCATGGCCGCCTTGCGCACGCGCTCCAGGACCTTAGTGAAGTTGTCGAGCATGTAGTTGATCGAGTCCGTGACATTGCCCAGCGCGTCATTGGTGACCTTGCCGCGCAGCGTCAGGTCGCCGCGCGCTACCTGGTTGATGACGCTCAGCAGCTCGGTGATGCTCCTCTGCAGGGCGTCATTCGCATCCTGGTTGCTCGTCGCCTTGGAGACCTTGGCCACGGCGCGGTTCAAGTTGTCCGCAATGTAGCCCAGCTCGTCGTTCGAATTGACTTCGGCGCGCGCGCGCGGGTCACCCGCGGCCAGCCGCTCCGAGAATTCCGCGAGAGCCTGCACGGGCCTCACCAAAGCTCCGAAACGCCAGGCAAGAATCACCGACGTGCCGAGCGCCAGCACCAGCGCGAAGATGATGCTTCCTCCGGCGGGTGATCCAAAGTCAAACAAAGAGGCCTCACCCGCCTTCTTCCCTGCGCCAAACGCCAGCCATAGAACGACCAGGAAGACCAGGCCGTTCAGCAGGACCAGCGCCCAGATTGTCGAACTCAGTCGCGATTTCATACCACCCTCCAAATCTTTTCCGCGGAGCCCCTGCCGTCAAACGGCATCGTCTCCACAAAGCTCAAATGCTGGGCCCCGGAAATACCTCGAGCAGCCGGCGCAGATCGATTACCAACGCCAGCCGGTCGTCGTGCCGCAGCATGCCGATGCAATGAGGCACATTCTCCGGCGCTTGCTCGAGAAAATCCTCGTTCTTCACGGAGTAAGTTCCGATCACTTCGTCCGCGGCAATCCCGACTCTGACGTCCTCGATACGGCTTTCGCTCCGCAGCGCTGCCACCACGACGTGTTTGGGAAGCAGTCCGGGCCGGCGTCCTTCGGTAATGGCAATGTCTATCAGCGGCACAATCACGCCGCGCAAATTGAAGATGCCCACCAGGTACGCGGGGCCCAGTGGCAGCTTGGTCAGCAACGGCCAATCCAGTACTTCCTCGACATCCAGGACCGGCAAGCAGAAGCGTTCGCGCCCGCTGCGGAACACGCAGTACTGCGATTCCGGCGCCCGCTCTTCGATCGGACCGAGCGCTTCCAGCAGTTCGCCGGTGGCGGCGTCTGCCGGGAGCGGCTCAAGATGAAAATCTTCGCTCATTGCCCGCGTATTCTCCGCAAAACGCTCATGCAAATCGTCGGACCGCGCGAATCAATTCTTCGCGCGTGAACGGCTTGGTGACGTACCCATCGGCGCCTTGTTGCTGGCCCCAAAACTTGTCGCTTACCGAATCCTTGGTGGTCACCATGATCACCGGAATGGAGTTGAA
Organism: Acidobacteriota bacterium; assembly: GCA_003224145.1. Taxonomy (GTDB): domain Bacteria; phylum Acidobacteriota; class Terriglobia; order Acidiferrales; family UBA7541; genus Acidiferrum. The sequence continues at coordinate 24,765 of QHYN01000224.1, read as the reverse complement.
CTCCGCGTTGCCTTTCAAATCCCGGCAGACTTGGTAGCCGTTGCGACCTGGCATCACGATATCCAGCAAAATGACGCTGGGGTGTTCGAGCGCGATGGCCTCTTCCACCCGCTTGGGGTCATTTAGGCCTACGGGCCAATAACCCTCTTTCTCCAACAAGCCGTGTATCAGCTTGACTTCGGCCGGCGAGTCGTCAACGATCAGAACTTTTTTGTGCACAGCCGCGCTCTCCCCATACTTATCCAGAGAGAAGAGGTGCACGTCAGCAGCCAGCCGCTCCGCTCCCTCTGAACTTGTGTCGTGTGTTGTTAAGTCTTTAGTCTTGAATGCGTTGCAGGTGGGACCCACCCGTTCAATGGCGTTGGGAAGCCGACGCCTCGGCTCCTTCCGTCTCAGCTTGAGATGTATTCTCAGCCTCCTGCATCTCCGAAGCCAGCGATGAGAAACGCTGCATAATCTCATTGATGCGCAATGCCATGCTGTGAATGGTTTTGATTTGCGCCAGCGATTGCGAAGAGAGCTGCCCAGGTTCTAGCAAGAGCAATTCCGCATTTCCCAGCGTCGAGGTCAGCGCGTTATTCACGCTGTGCTTCATGTCCAACATGTATCGGCCCAGTGTGGCGTGATTTTCGTTCTTGGCGGCAGCTCGCTCCGCCTGACGCGCCAGCCGCAGCGCTTCCACGCGGCGAAGTGATTCACCAGCCACGAGCAACAGAGTCTGCGCCCAATCCTCTCGCAGCGGCACGTGGATGAGTTTCGGGTACTTCGCTCTCAATTGCCCGAGTTCTTTGGAATCTGTTGGAACGCACAGAATGACTGCCGTTGAAGGATCAAGCGCCCGGAGAACGCTGGTCAGTCCTCCTTCACGCACCGGACCCACCACAACCAAGTCGCGAGCTGGCGCTCCCCGTTCCTGCCACAAATCGCTGGTTAGGACGGTAACTCTGGGAACCTGGCGCTCAGTCTGCCAGCCGGCCGTCAGCAGCCGGGCGAATTCGGTTTCGTCGGTGAGGATGATTACGTTGGCGTGTCGCAAGGAAAACCCGCCTCCCGGAGTGCTCATCCTGTCCTGCCGGATTCACTGCGCTATCCGTTACAGCTTTTCAGCTTCTTCCAGCGTCGACAGTAGACGTTTCGTGCTAATCCCAAGATTTACTGCCGCTTCCGTGTCTTTCGCCTGCTTGGCCACGTCCACGCGCTCCTGCAATCGTGTCACCTCGACGCGTGCCATGTTCATCGCCCCATCGAGCGACGTGGCGTTCCCCGTTTCTTTGGCGGATTCCATCGCGGTAGTGACCAGCACCCGTGCTACTACGGCGCGCCGCAAATCCTCCGCCGATGGTCCGTCATCGCTCACAAAAGCCCCTACCTCCCAGGACGACATCAGAATCCGAGCTCCGCCGATTTTTACGGTGGTCATCGATCTCCCGCGCGAGGGCGGTGTGGCAATCAACTGTTCCCAGATTTGTTCCATGCAGGTTTCAAAATCAAGTGCGGCGACAGGGCCGGTTCCCTTTGTGGTTGACACCCCACCGGGCTCCTTGGATTTCGCGTTGCCACTGGGAGCTTTCGGTTCCAGAACCGCCTTTCTCTCTGAGGGAAACGGCTTCGCTGCCGATAGGGACGCGGTTGGAGAAGTGCTGGGGGTGGGGCTCAAGGCTGCTTTTTCGAGTGCTTGCTCAACGTCAGTGCGCAATCCGAGAAGCTGCTCAAACGCCTGGCTGACCGATCGTTCCGTGTATTCTTTTTGGAACGGCTGTTTCCATTCATCCGCGATCTTCTGGGTCTTGGTAAGCGGCTCGCCGGTCAGTAGCCCCGCGTGGTGACAGTCGATCGTTCGCACACCGGCCGCCTGTAATTGCGCTAGGGCGGTGCGGATGGCGATCAAATCGGCGTGCATCAGCTCAATCAGTGTGCGGCGGAGCAGGAAATTAAAGCGTATGAAAGCCAGCAACGCTGGTGCATCGTAGAACATCCCGCCCGCTGTTTCTTTTACCTTTCGCCCCTGTTGAATAAAATTCGTTTTCAGGATCTCCCGCAGGCTACGGAAGTTCCGCAGCGCTTCGATCATCTTTTCTAGCGGCGCGCACCATGATAGCGGTGTGGGATCCACGTCTCCGAGCACTGGCTGCATCACTTGGGCCACGTCCGCAGGCTCGATCTGCTTGTGATAGATTTTGGCTGGCGCGCACAACGCGAAATACTGGACGAGCAGAAAATCAATCTTGTCCCGATCCATGCTGTTCTTCTTTGGTTTGCGAAGATGCCGATGAATCAATGCGCGCAGTCCGCCTTCGCTGGCGTTCAGCGTGGTCATCTGCAGGAGATGACGCAGTTGGTGCACCATGACGCGCAGATCCATGGAATCCAACCACTCATGTACCTGGTTGAACAGTTCGAGGTCCGGTTTGTCGGGGAGATTCCGCTTTGCCTGTGAAAAAGGAATTTCGAGAGACAGTTGCTTGGCGAGTGCAAGGTAAATCGGAAATACCGCGCGCGCTTCTTTCCATTGGACCTGCCGCGGGTTTTCCGCTTGGTTCGGAGCTGGAATGTTCTGCGCTGTCGTCGTCTTATTCACCGCTAGCTCACCACCCAGTCGCACGGGCCCTGCAAAAACTTTACGGCCACTGCTTTACATCCTTCGTCGTACTGCACGGCATCAACCTTGGCCTCTGCCTGATGGCCTTCCGGCCTCGCCTCGAGCCGTACACGGTCGCCGAACTCCAAAGGCAGCGCAGAAAGAAAAATGGCGTGGTCTCCGCTGCTGAACTCGACGACGGTCTCCTCCCGCAAGTGCGTCCTACTGCCCCGGGACGACGTCACCTGCACAGGGATTTTTACCGGTCTGGCCAGCGGAAAAAATCGCGCCAACTGCTCAACGCAACTCTCTTCAGTCCTTGCCAGCACCGTGTTCCCGGGTCTCCCCACGTTGCCTCACGTCTTCTCTTCACGACCTACCAGCGCCGCTACAACGAGACTCACTTTTTGCACAGCAGACACAGACTGCCGCTGGCAAAGTTGCACGCTGCGCGCCAAAGAATTCCAAAGGTATGCCTTGGTGAAGGTATTGAAACAGAAGAGCTTAGAATTCCTGTGCCGGGCAAGAATGCCTCAAGTGTCTCACCGTGAAACGTTGGCGTCTCACCCTCCGACTCGCGGGCCGACTCGGCTTTCGTGCGGTGAGACGCTCTCTCAGCTATTGCACCGCTGTTTCTGCCTCGGCTTTGCTGTCCCCCGCACTTGGTTTCAGAGGGATGTTATATCGCTTCAGTTTGCGATAGAGCGTGGCGCGGCTGATGCCCAGCATCTTTCCCGCCAGCGCCTTATCACCCCGAGCCTGTTCAAAGACCCGCAAGATCGTCATCCTTTCCATTTCTGCCAGCGCGGTTGTGGACAGAGAAGCAGAATCCGGTGAGATGACGGCGCCGGCCTCCGACTGCTCACTTCGGATGGCCGGAGGGAGATCGACGACGTCGATGGTCTTGCGGTCGCCGAGCGTTATGGCTCGCGCGATGCAGTTTTCCAGTTCGCGCACGTTCCCCGGCCATTCATACTGCAGCAGGCTCTTCATGGCTGCTGGCGTCACCTGGATTTGCGAAACTTTGGCGTAGCGGTCCAGGAAATGATGTACCAGCACGGGAATATCCGACCGTCGGTCCCGCAGGGCAGGGAGGTGCACCGTCACGACGTTCAATCGAAAATACAAGTCCTTTCGAAACGTTCCCCCTCGATAAGCGGCCTCCAGATCGCGATTCGTCGCCGCGATCACCCGCACATCTACGTTCACCTTTTCATTGCTTCCCACCGGTCGCACTTCTTTCTCCTGCAGAACTCGCAGGAGTTTGGCCTGCATCTCCAGGGGAAGCTCGCCGATCTCGTCGAGGAAGATCGTGCCGCCATTCGCCGCTTGAAAGAGTCCGGCTTTGGATTTCGTCGCGCCCGTGAAAGCGCCTTTTTCGTATCCGAAAAGTTCGCTCTCCATCAGCGTTGGAACCAACGAGCCACAGTCCACGGCCACAAACGGTGTTTGGGCCATCAATCCCCGGAAGTGAATGGCGCGCGCCACCAACTCTTTCCCTGTGCCGCTTTCGCCTGAAATCAGCACCGGCGTCCGCGTGTCTTTCAGCCGCGAAATCATCCGCAGCACATCCTGGATGTTTGCTGACGTGCCGATGATGCCGTCCAGATTTTCTTCCGCGGTCACCCGTTCGCGCAGAAACTCATTTTCCGTGACTAGGTGTACTTTCTCTGCCATGCGTTGCAGCAACAAGCGCATCTTTTCCACGCGGAACGGCTTTTCGATGTAGTCATACGCTCCCAGCTTCATCGCATCCACGGCCGATTCGATCGACCCATGGCCCGTCATGATGGCCACTTCCGTGTGTGGCAGAAGCATCTTGGTCTGCTTCAACAACTCGACTCCCGACATCGCTGGTAGTTTGAGGTCCGTGAGAATGAGATCCGGCGCATCGGATTCGAGCCGCCCCAACGCAACCTCGGCGCTCTCCGCCTCCGAGCACGCGTAGCCCAGCGTGTTGCCGATCGTCATGCACAGCCTGCGTATGCTCTGTTCGTCATCCACTACCAACAGCCGTGTTTTCATCTCTTCGCTCATGGCTTCCCGAACGTTTTTTCCACTGTTGATATCAATTGCTGAACTCGAAAGGGCTTCTCAATGCACGGCGTCCCGCTCTGCGCCAGGAACGCCTGGGTTTCACTGTTGGCGGTGTCTCCGCTGATCAGAATGATTCGGGTCTTTAGTTCCGGCCGGTTTTTCTGAATCCAATCGTGTACTTCCGCCCCATTCACCGCGCCCGGCATTCGAATGTCGGAGATTACCCCGGCGTACCGTCCGTTCGAAAGCTGCTTGAGTCCTTCCTCACCCGAGGAAGCGTTCACCACCGCGTATCCTCGCCGCTCTAGCGCCGCGCGCAGAAACGCGATGACCGAAGGCTCATCTTCGATCAGCAAGATGGGTCCCTTGATCGACAGTGCCGGCTGCGCGCTCATCGTCCCACCTCTTTCGCAGCCGCTGCGGACAGCGCACCTTCCGTGGCCACCGGAATTCGCACTACAAACGTGCTTCCCGCCCCGTTTTCATTGTTCCAGCATTGAATTTCTCCGCCGTGCGCGCGTACGATTCCGTAACAAATGCTCAGACCCAGCCCTGTTCCTTTGCCCGCTTGCTTTGTCGTATAAAACGGATCAAAAATCCGCTGCGGGTCGGCGATCCCCTTGCCATTGTCAGTGATGGCCACTTCAATTGCTTCCCCTTGCCTCCGCGTGTGAATCTTGATCTGGCCCCGCTGCCCCGCTTCCTGTACCGCATCGTATGCGTTATTCAAAATATTCAGGAAAACCTGCTGCAATTGCTGTGAATCCCCCAAGGCCGAAGGCAGCGTCTCTTCGAATTCTTCCTTCACTTCCACGCCGTGGCTCGCAAAATCATAGCTCCGCAGCTTGATCGTTTGTCGCAGTACAGCATTCACGCGCACCAATTCTCGCTGCACCGGCCGCTGCCTCGCAAAGCTCAGCAGATCCTGCACGATATCCTTTGTCCGCTGGGTTTCCTGCAAAATGATCTGCAAATCTTCCCGCGCCGACCCAGGCACCTCCGGATTCTCGAGCAGCAGGTCGGTAAATCCGAGAATCGCCGCCAGCGGGTTGTTCACTTCATGCGCCACGCCCGACACCAGCCGCCCGATCGTGGCCATCTTTTCGCTATGCGCCAGTTTCGCCTGTAGCAGCACCGCGTCGGTGATGTCCGTCATCACCACGACCACGTTGTTCACCGTGTTCTGTTCGTCCCTCATGGGGCTCAAACTTATCGAAAAATGACCCATCGAACCGTCGCTTCGCCTTGCGCGCAACTCCAGGTTCTCCACCTGATGCCCGTTCGCCGTGGTTTCCAGCGCCGCATCGAAATCCTCGCGGTGCGAAGCCTCCACCCAGTCCACCAGCCGGTGTCCGATCAGCTCGCTCTCCTGGTAACCCGCTTCGTAGCATCGCCGGTTCGCATAGCTGATCAGTCCTGCCGTATCCAGCACCAGGATCATGCTCTGCGTCGTATTCAGAATTTTCTGATTAAAGTCCCGCTCCCGCTGCAACTGCGATTGAAATGTCTTTTGCTCGGTCACGTCCAGCATCAGTCCGCGAATCTGCACAATGCGCCCTCGCGCGTCGCGCACCGCCGTAATGTTTTGCAAGGTGTGCAGCAGTGTCCCGTCCTTCCGCCGCAGCGTTTCGTCGTAATTGCGCAATACTCCTCTTTGCGCGAGCGCTCGAAGAAATTTCTCGCGTGCTTCCGGCGCCGGATAAAGATGCGGGCTCACATCCGCGCGCAGCAACTCTTCGCGCGACGCATACCCCAGCATCCGCACCATGGCGTCATTTACATCCAAAAATCTCCCCTCCGGCGTCGCGAAAAACAGCCCTTCCTGAATGCTGTCAAACAGTTCGCGGTATCTCCGCTCCGCTTCCCGGCGGTCAGTAATGTCTTTCAGCACATGGATGGTTCGCGTGTCGTCGTCGGTCACTCCCGGTGTGCGCGACGTGGACACCAGAAAAATCCGCTCCGCCGAACCCGCCACGTACTCTTCCCGTGCGCGCTCTGTGTCGCGGCAGAATGGACAGGGCAACGCGCTTCCCGTTTCCGCGATCGATCGCAAGCTGCTTGTCGCCTCGCCCACCAGCGCCACCGGCGGAACTCCCAGATACGACGCCAGCGAACGGTTGGTCCTCAGAATCTTCCACGCCCGGTCGTGCACCACGATGTAATCGCTGATGGCATCAATATCTTCCACCCACTGCCGCTTGGACCTCTCCAATTGCGAAAACCGCCGGAAATTTTCCAGCGACAGCGCCGCATGACTGGCTAGCGCGCGCAGCAGGCGCTTTTCCTCCGCCCCTAGCGTTTTCCGTTTCCGGAACAGACACAGCGTTCCCAGCTTTTCGTTGTCGCTCGACGCGATTCGAACGAAAATCACCGCCTCCGGTTCTTCCGCGCATGGCAGCGCCGCAGCGATCTCCTTCGGCAGGGTGCGCGTCTCCATCTCGCTGCGGCACTCCCGCGCATTCGAAAGGATCCACTCTTCTCCCGAAGAAACAGTGGAACCACCGCTTCCCCGCATCGCATGAAATTTCGTTTCGCGCCCCAGGTAAACGGCCACACCGCCCCAGCTCGCTCCCAGCATGCATGCGGAACGCAACGCGAACTGTTCCAGAAAATCCGGTAGGTGCCGCGACCGTGCGGCCTCGACGGCCAGTTCCATCAATTCTTCTGCAGTCCTCGCTGTGGCGGACCGTGGCTTCGTTATCTCGCGCTTGGGTGTCTGGCCGGTCGGCCGTGCTGTTTTCAATGCTTTCATCTGTGGGAGGGAAGTATCGTTCGTCTCAAGTTGCGAGTTATCGTACTCACTAAACGTACGCGCGAGTCTCATTCTGAGTCAATCCTCGAACAGTTCTCTGTTGCGAAACTGCCTATAGCTGAGGGCTTGCTCCTCGTCTCCCCCGTCTCAGCCTGAGACCCCAACCTTCCCCGCACCGGTCATCTGAGACATCGGCGGGCTTCCTGCTTTCCACAGATTCTCCTCGCGCTCCTAGCTAACTTTTTTTCTTTCTATTGTTTATAGACCATTTGCACGCTTCGACCAGATCGCTTTTTCCCTCTCCGGGCCTGGCATCCCACGTGCCTTTCCTCCGAAGGGGTCATTTCATTCCCCAACGAGGGTCGTGTCGATGAGAACCACCAGTTGGAAAAAGGTCGCGCTCGCCGTGGGCACAGTTGCCATTCTCTGGGGGGCTTCCGCGTTTGCCCAGACAGGTTCCACTGATGAATCCAAGCGCAAGGTCAAGACCAAGACCGCGCCGATCTATCCGGACCTTGCCAGGCGGATGAACGTCACAGGCAAAGTCAAGATCGAAGTCGTAATCGCCCCGGACGGCCACGTTAAGACCACGCGAGTCATTGGTGGGCATCCTTTGCTCGTTCAGCCATGCCAGGACGCCCTGAAGGAGTGGAAGTTTGTGCCTGCTCCGGAAGAAACCACACAGATCGTTGAATTTGAGTTTCACCTTACGGAGTAGAGGCGCGGACAACCAAGGAACGTTTAGAGAGATGCGGTCCCATGCAGGCTGCGCTGTTGAGGGGAGTGGAGGCATTTTGAAATGACCATCGGAAAAAAGCTTTACGCGGGTTTTGGCCTGATTCTGGGCCTGCTCTTAATCCTGATCTTCGTGAACATCGTCGCGGGTTGGATGGCCAAGTCGGCGCGCACCGACGCCAGTGCTGCTTTCGATAGCAAGAGCACCGTCGAATCCGTGCGCTACCAGATCATGCTGAATCGCCTCAACATGAATGACTTTCTCCTCAGCGGCGACCCTCGCGACGAAGAGAAGGTCAACAAGGGCCTCACCGACATTTCCGATCTCATCAAGCGCGGCGAATCCCAGACCTCCAGCGATGCCGTCCGTACCGCCCTCATTCAGGTCGAGAGTACCGAAGCCAGTTGGGCCGACAATTTCGCAAAGCCTTTGATGGCCAAGCGTCATCAGGTTGATTCCGGCGACGCCACTGTTTCCGACCTTCAGATCTTCTACCTCCAAAAAGATCCCTCCTCCTGGTTGACTAAGTCTTCTGTCGTTCTCGATCAGAGCATCGCGGACATCTCCAAGTTTCTGGAGCAGACCACCAAATCAGCCAACACTGCCGGCGCCGTAAGTGGCTTCGTGACCGTCGGCGGAACCTTAATTGCCCTCCTGGTCGGCGGATTTGTGGCCTTCTACACCGCCCGCTCCATTACCGAACCCCTGACCCACCTCATGACCGTCACCCGTGAGATTGGTGACTCCGGGGACCTCGACCAAAACATCGATATCCATCGCACCGACGAAATCGGCGCTCTCGCCACCACGTTCAACAACATGGTGGCGTACCTCAAGGAGATGGCCACGGTTTCGATGGCCGTCGCGGAAGGCGACTTGACCGTCGAAGTCACACCGCGCTCCAAGCGCGACACCCTTGGCAACGCCTTCCTCCGCATGTCCCATGGTCTCCAGCAACTTGTGCGCACCACGCGCGATTCCGCCGGCCAGGTTTCCGCCGGTTCCAATCAGGTTGCCGGTGCTGCTGATGAATCCGCCAAGGTCAGCGTCCAGGCTTCTTCCGCCATCGAAGAAGTCTCCAGCACCATGCACGAAATGAGCATCAACGTGCAAAACGTGGTGAAGAACACCCAGGTTCAGGCTTCCAGCGTGGCGGAAACTTCCGCTTCCATCGATCAGATGGTCACCTCCATTCAGCGCGTCGCCGATACCGCCAAGGTGTTGCTCGATATCGCCAATCGTTCCCGCGAAGAAGTCGTCACCGGCATCCAGACCATGGAGAAGGCCACCGACGGCCTGAACCGGACCAATCAGTCCATTCAGGCCTCTGCGGAAATCATCAACATCCTCGGCCACCGCGCCGATGACATCGGAAAAATCATTGAAGTCATTGACGACCTCGCCGAACAGACCAACCTGCTCGCGCTCAACGCGGCCATCGAAGCGGCCCGCGCCGGCGAGCATGGGCTGGGTTTCGCCGTGGTCGCCGACGAAGTCCGCAAACTGGCGGAAAAGTCCACGCAATCCACCAAGGAAATCGCCGACCTCATCCAGAGCATCCAGCGCGAAGCGCGCCAGGCCGTTGAGAATATGGAGCGCAGCACCCGCATCGTCGAGGAAGGCTTGAACCTGGGCAACGATCTCGGCTCCGCCCTCCACAAGATTTCCAACGTCGTCACCGAAGTCTATAAGTTCTCCCAGGAAATCGGCGCCGCCACCAACGAACAGTCCATTGGATCGGCACAGATCGCCAAGGCCACTAGCCGCTTGACCGAAATCACCCAGGAGATCAACTCCGCCGTCGAAGAACAGGCCTCTGGCGCACAAGCCGTCGTGCGCGCCATGGACAAGATGCGCGAACTGGTTCAGCAGTCCGCTTCCAGTTCCACAGAGCTTTCTGCTGCCGCCGAGCAGATGTTGAAACTCTCGCGCCATCTGCTCGACAGCATGGACCGCTTCATTCTCGACCGTTCCAACCAGCCGCATTCCCGCCGGGGAGATGTTTACGGCAAGCGTCGTGGCTCGCAAGGGGACCGTGAGCAGGAACCCGAATATGCCGAATTGGCGCGTTCCTGAAAAACCGGAGACTTTCTGATGGAAAAGGACCTGCAAGTTGTTGGTTTCCGGATCGGCAATGAAACGTACGGCGTGCGCATTGCTTCCGTACGCGAGATTGTTCGCGTTCCGGAAATCACCGCCGTCCCCAGCGCCCCGGACCTGATCGAAGGCGTGATTAACTTGCGCGGCAAAATCATCCCGGTGATGGATCTCCGCAAACGCTTTGGTCAGACCGAAATTCAGCCCGACAAAAAGAACCGCATTCTTGTCGTCGAGCTGGAGAACAAATTGATTGGTCTCATCGTGAATGCCGCTTCCGAAGTGCTGAAAATCCCTCCCTCGGAAATCGAAGCCCCGGGCTCCGTTTTTGCCGAAGGCGATTCCGGTTACGTTACCGGTGTCGGCAAGCTCAAGGGCCGGCTCATCATCCTCTTGGATATCTCCAAACTCCTGCACCGTCCGGAGTTGAAACGGCTCGAGGAGGTTGCGGACCCCGTCGCTACCGTCAGGTAATTCTCTTTCCGTTTCTGCTGACGGTCCGTCGCACGCACACGCTATGGGAACGATTACCGCCCAGGTTCAGCTCACCGAAGCAGAATTGAAGCTCCTGCAGACTCTCGTTTACCAGGAATGCGGCATGTTTTTCGATGAGCGCCGCTCGCACTTCCTGAAAGACCGCCTGCAACGGCGCCTCAAAGTCTGTCAGCTCGATTCCTTTTACGCCTACTATCGCCTGTTGACCAGCAGAGAAGGGCGCGCCGAACTGGCGCTTCTGCTTGAGAACCTCACCGTTAACGAAACCAGTTTTTTCCGCAATAAACCACAGCTTGAGCTTTTCCAGAAATCGGTGCTCGAAGATATCCTCCGCCGCAAGCAGGAGCGCCGCGACTACACACTGCGCCTTTGGAGCGCCGGTTGCTCTTCCGGCCAGGAACCCTATACCGTTGCCATTCTGATCTGCGACGCGCTGGCCTACTACTATCTGCGGAATCCTCTGCCTTTTGATATGCCTTCTCCAAAACCTCTCATTCCCCCGCCGTGGAAAGTCGAAATTGTGGGTTCGGACATCAGCTATGCCAGCCTCCGGGTCGGGCAGGAAGGCCTCTATAACGAACAGCAGATGGAGCCAGTGGACTACACCTGCCGCCTGCGCTACTTCGAAAAATCTGGCGACAAGTACGCCGTTAAGTCCCAACTGAAAGAACTGGTGCAATTCGACTTTCACAATCTCAAAACGGAATTCCTGCCCCGCCGCAACGACATCATTCTCTGCCGCAACGTCATGATCTATTTCGACGAAGCCGAACAAAAGCGCCTGATTGAAAAGTTCTGGCACTGCTTGAATCCTGCGGGCTATCTCTTCGTCGGCCATGCGGAGAGCTTATTCGGGCTGACGCAGAAATTCCGCATGGTTCATGAAAACAACGGGACTGCTTACCAGCGCATCGAGGCCAACACGTGAGCCGCCCTCCTGACGACCGCAGCAGTGAGTTGCGCGCGCTCTTCTTTGAGAGTGCCGGCGAGCTGCTGCAATCACTCAACGAAGCCGGCCTCGAGCTCGAAGCCCGCCCCGCCGACGAGGAAGTGATTCGCCGCCTACGCCGCGCCGTGCACACTCTGAAGGGCGATTCCGCAGCCTGCGGATTCCACAAGCTCAGTGAACTCGCCCACGAACTCGAAGACGTGCTCTCTCCTCAGGTTGCCCAGGCTCGCGGAGCGGATCTTGTCGAGCTCGTGCTCGCTGCCGCCGATTGTTTTGGTGCCATGCTGACCGCTTATCAGCGGAATGCCAAACTGCCTTCCCTGGATGCTCTTCGTGCCATGATCCGGCGCCTGCGGGAAGAGCCGGGGGCTGTCGCAAGCCCCGCGGAGGACACCGCCCACTTGCCCGCCCGGTTCGCCTGGACGGAATACGAACAGCTCATGATCTCCGAGGCTGTACACCGTGGCGAGCCGGTTTATAACATTGCTCTTCGCATCGATCCGAACAGCTTGATGCGCGCGGCGGCCTTCCAGCTGATCCGCAACGTTCTCCATGGGAGCGGCACGGTCATCGCTTTGCGCCCCGAAGACAACGTGGCGGCGGCCACCGTCGACATCGTCGAAGCTGCTCTCGCGAGCGGACAGGCGGAAGAAAAACTCCTTCACCACTGCCGCATCCCCTCGATTGTTTCTGATGTGCGCATCGAAAGAGTCTCTGCGGCACAAATGCCGGAGCATGAATTGCTTGGCGACTTGCTCGAGGCTCAGGCTGCTGATCTTGCAGTCAGTGCCGCCGGTGGTGCCGAAATCGTCGGTGCCGCCAAACCTGCAAATCCCCGCTCGGCCGCGGCGGCCGTCGCCGAGAGCACTCTCCGCGTGGACGCCGCGCGCATCGACACGGTCATGAACCTCGTGGGTGAATTGATCATCGGCAAGTCCATGCTCAACCGCACTCTCACCGAATTCGATCAGAAACACGCCCGGGATCCCGTGCGGGCCAAGCTCGCCGACGCCATGGCCTTTCAAGCCCGCATTCTCGATGAATTGCACAAGTGCGTTTTGAAGATTCGCATGGTGCCCGTCGAGCAGCTCTTTCGCCGTTTTCCCCGCGTCGTCCGTGATGTCGCCAAGCAATGCGGAAAGGACGTCGCCCTCGAAGTCTCCGGACAGAATACCGACCTCGACAAGAGCATCTTGGATTCCCTTGCCGAGCCTCTGATGCACCTCGTTCGAAACGCCGTCGATCACGGTATCGAACCCGCCGATGCGCGTCTGACGGTGGGAAAACCTGCCCGCGGCACCGTCTATCTCAATGCCTATCACCAGGGCACGCAGGTCGTGATCGAAGTCCGCGATGATGGACGCGGTATAGATCTGGCCCTCGTCCGCACGCGCGCTGTTGAAAAAGGAATTCTCAAAGCCGACGAAGCGCAGCGTCTCAGCGACCAGGACGCCTTGAATTTGATTTTCGAATCGGGCTTTACCACCGCCTCCGAAATCACTGAAGTGTCCGGCCGCGGTATTGGCATGGACGTCGTTCGAACCGTCATGGACCGCCTCAAGGGAACTGTCCAGGTCAGCTCGCAAAAGGGCCGCGGCGCTACTTTTCAGCTTCGCGCGCCACTCACCCTCGCCAGCATTCAAACCTTGCTCTTCCGCGTCGGCGGACGTCTCTTTGCCGTGCCTCTTTCTTCTGTCGTCGAAATTACACGCATCACTGAAGTTGAGATTCATAAGGTAGATCAGCGGGAGGTGCTGCGTCTGCGCGAGCAGATCCTCACGCTCGTCCGTTTGAATCATCTCAGCCGCCTGCGCAGCATCGAGTCGCAGCCCGCGAAGAAAAAGAATTTTGTGATCGTCATTGGCGCTGCCGAAAAGCGCTTCGGCATGGTTGTCGATAGCTTGGTTGGAGAGGAAGAACTGGTCATCAAGGCGTTGCCGGGTGAAATCGTCTCGACTGACCTCGTGAGCGGCGCTTCCATTCTCGGTGACGGCACCGTCGTTCTTATCTTGAATGTTCCCGCTATTCTGTCGCGCCTCGCTCGCGCCATCCCGCTGGGAGCAATCGCATGAGCGAGCGCATCCGAGTCCTCGTCGTTGACGATTCCGCGCTCATGCGGAAACTGATTCCCGCAATCCTTGCGCGCGACTCGACCATCGAGGTTGTCGGCACCGCCATGGATGGTGCTTTCGCGCTGAAAAAGATTGAGGAACTTCAGCCCGACGTGGTCACCCTGGACCTCGAAATGCCGCGCATGGATGGTATGGAAACGCTACGTCTCATCATGCGGCGTGCGCCTCTTCCCGTCGTTTTGTTCAGCACTCATTCGAAAGAAGGCGGCTATGCCACATTCAAGGCTCTTGCTCTTGGCGCCGTCGATTTTCTTGCCAAGCCAAAAGACGCCGCCGCCGGACACCTCGAAGAAATTGCCGATCAGCTTATTGCAAAAATTAAAGTCGCGAAGCGCGCTGGACGCAAACTTCCTCCAGCCATTGTTCGCGAGGATCCCGTCCCGGCGAAAAAAGGGAAACGTGTCCCGCTGCCGCCGCGCCGCGTGATCGCCATTGGCATTTCCACTGGCGGTCCCAACGCCCTGCAATATGTCTTGTCGCAAGTACCGGAAGATTTTCATTCCACCATTGTGGTGGTGCAGCATATGCCGGAAGGCTTCACGGAAATGTTTGCGAAGCGTCTCGACGAATGTAGCGCGCTTGAGGTTCACGAAGCGCGCTCCGGCGATCTGCTTCTTGCCGGGCGCGTTCTCATCTGCCCCGGCAATCGCCACATGATGGTTCGAAGGATGCCGCGTGGAGACATGGCCGTTCTTTCGGATGGACCTCCCGTGAACGGTCACCGTCCCTCCGCGGATGTGCTTTTTCACTCCGTGGCGCAGGAATTTGGCCTCACCGCCGTCGGCGTTCTGATGACCGGGATGGGCGATGACGGCGCGGAAGGACTCGGCGCAATCAAAGCTGCCGGCGGCATGACCATCGCGCAGAGTGAAGACACTTGCGTGGTCAGCGGGATGCCGCGGGCGGCCATCCTGAAAGGATATGCGCACAAGATTATTCCGCTCGATGGACTCGGCTCGTATTTCGTGAGTCAGTATGGCGCGGCGAAAGATCCCGCGGAGAAGTTCGTGAAAGACGGAAAGACCGAGAAAACGGAAAAGAACGAAAAGTACGAAAGGATTCCCGTATCATCCCAGCGCTCGTGAAAGCGCGCGCGGGGACAAGGAGAAGGCCATGAAACAATTCGCCGCTCTGCTCAGAAAAGATAATCAGCCGGTTCGCTACCTCGTGGTGGACGACTCCGTCTTCGCGCGCAAGAACCTCATCAAAATGATCGAGATGTTCGGCGGCGAAGTGGCCGGGGAAGCCGGCGACGGCCTGACCGCCATCGCGGAATACAACCGCAGCAAGCCGGACATCGTGCTCATGGACATCACAATGCCGCAGATGGAAGGCATCGAGGCGGTGGAGCGCATCGTGCGCCAGCATGCGGACGCGCGGATCGTGATGGTGTCGTCGGTGGGATACCAGGAAAATATTCTGGCGGCGCTGCAGAAGGGCGCAAAACACTTCGTGCAGAAGCCGGTGAAGCCGGAAGTGTTGTACGAAATTCTCCGGTACGTGTTGAGTGACGATCCGGCCGCCGCAGGCGCCCCGGTAGCGCTGGCAGGGGAGCATCGCTCATGAGAATGGAACTGATCCAGCCGTTTATCAATGCTGCGGATGCGGTTTTCGCCGAGTCGTTGCAGGGGCCGACGAAAATCGTGGACCTTGAGATGGACGAGAACACGTACCGGCGGAAAGGCGTGGCGGCGCTGATTACGATCAAGGGAGACATTGAGGGGCGCGTGATTCTAGATTTGTCGCCGGAAGTGGCGGTGAAAGTGGCTAGCCAGCTCGCCGGAGTGGAAATGGAAGCAAGCGAGCAAGTAGTGCGCGAAACGGTTTGTGAGCTGGCGAACATGGTCATCGGCAATTCGGTGACACTGCTGAACGACAAAGGCTTTCATTTCAAAGTGTCTCCGCCGGAAGTGCACATGAATGAAGCGGGTCTGGCGGGGAGCGCGGACACCGAAGCGCTGGTGATTTGCATTGAGACCTCGTGCGGCGACATCTTTCTGAACATCGCGATGCGGTACCTGCATCGGCGGCGGCAGGAACGGAACGCGGTTCCCGCGTTGGATTGAAAAAAACCGTGATCCGTGTTCCGTGACCCGTGTCCAGTAACTGCGCAGGATATGCCTACAGCGTCTGTGTAGGAACTGGAACCGAATTGCGTTTATTTCCCCAGAGACTCCAACCGACTTAAAGTTCCTCTTTAGGAGTGCCACAGGTACCCCTCACCCCCGGGTGTTTTGCGCAAAGAGTGCGGGATCGCTTGAAAAGAAAAGAGTTGCGAACTTGGAAGAGTATACGGAACTTTGGAGGAGCGAGCGAAGTGAGGAGAATGACAGATTAGAGTGGTAGCGGAAAATTTTGTCTGGGAACGCCCCGGTAACACAAACTGTATCCAAAAAGTGTATATAGTAAATAATGTATAGACAACCGTTTCCAATGAGCAAATAAGTATACTATGTTGTTATTACTTGTCAATGTAAATATCGTGTGGATTCTTGAGGTTACGGGGCAGTTTAGAGGTTGGATGGGTAGAGGTCCGGTCCCGGAGAACCAACCGGGATCTGCGATATCGGGACTCCGATGGAGTTTTCGGCAAGCCGGAATCCCAGAACTTCGGCACCACCAAGCGGACTCCAGAAACCGGAGTTCGAGGTTGAAAACCAGGATTATAAGGCAGGAGATCCGGACAGTGGGGCGAATTCATTTCCGCACTTTACGTCCGGCACCCGCTAACACGATATAAAAATACCACCTTCATACTACACCGGGGAGTTAGAATGCGTGGGTGCCCCACGTGTCGGGTTTACACGTGGGAGTTTGTCTATGCCGAAGAATCTGAAGCGGTACTATGGGCGCGGTCATCTCCACTTCATGACGTTCAGTTGTTACCGGCGGCTTCCGCTGTTGGGAACCATTCGTGCGCGGAACGCGCGGACTGGTGAGAAATCCGGGCGCGTGGATTTGGAGCAGCTATCTGTTCTATGAGAAGCGGGAAGGCGGATTAGTGCCCGTTGATCCGTGGATTAGAAGAGAGTTAGAGAAATGAACATGGAAGCCCCCCCCACGTGTAAACCCGACACGTGGGGCACCCACAAAAGCGGCAGCCCGCAATTCCTCGCCAAGCCGCGCACCCCGTTACTGGATGAGTCCCACTTTTCTGGCATGTTCTCTGCACAGGAAGAGATGGACGTAGGGATTACGATGGGAATTCCACTCGGTCCAGCGGCGTTCCCAGTCCTCCCTTGTGTAATCGCAAGGATACTCGCCGAGGACTTTTGTAGGCTCGAACGGATCCGTCCGTGTCTGCGCGTAGAAGAGGAGCTCGGCCCGGCAGTTCTGAGGGAAAGAGGCATCCTTCGAGACAGCTTGCGGTGATTGGTTTGAGGGACTCATTGGAGGGCCGGCCGGGATACGAAGCAGAGCAACGCAATGGCCCGTAAACAGAACAGGGCACCCGCGATTGTTTGGCCGGGAGTTGCAGCTACCTGCCGGGCTAGGGAGTCGTAGGGGATAAAAACGCCAAATGCAATCGATACAAGCGCCAGAAGAATCGCGAGCCCTCTGAATACTCTCATATCGAGAAAGACCCTTTCCCGCGGGCCGAGGCGACTAGCTGCTGCCCTGCGGAGCACGCCTGGCGGGGTACAGATCAAGACACAGGGTGATATGGGGCCCAAAACCATGCCTCATCTCCTCCGTCGATGGAATCATTTTCATTTCCGGGGGAACATAGGGCTTCTTCATAGGACTTCCGCAGGAACACCGCGGGTTTCTGCCGTTTACCACTTTGCTTGACGCGATCACCAAGATTTCGCTCTGACATGCGGGATTCAGGCAACGCCACCGCTCACCCTTTCGGATTTCCATAATGGTTCGACCTCCTTTGTGAATAGCGAGTCGCATTTCTGCGAGACATTCTGTGCTCAGCGGGAACCATGAATTGAAACCAAACAGCAGGGAGGGCGTCGGATGCGCGAATCCTTGATGTGCACGGCTAGTCGCATCCATAGTCCAGTATTTTGTTCGCGAGGAGTTTGGAGTCCCAAGAAAATGAGTTGTGCTTGGCATGGCAACCACAGAGGAGCCAGCAGCGAGAGGCAAGTTGGAGTTGCTGGTTCGGTATAGAGAGTGGCGAGAGCCCCAGGATGGGCGCAAGGCTTTCGAAGCATTGCGGGAAGTTGCAAGCCGCGCAGGTCCGGGAGACGGGGCGAGCGACGATTATCGCTCGAAATTCGCAGCAAAGCGGCCCAACGCCGAATCCGGGCGGGCGTTGCGGCAGATCCTCAGATAAACAAATAATTTCCTTAATAGGAACGTATGATGCAGGTAGCCGTTCCGACTTCATTTCGACTTGCCGGGCTGCTCGCTATTTCTTTTTCTATCGTGGGTACTACGCAGTCCAGTAAGTGGCTGGGCATCGCATTTGGTTGGTATACCAACCAGAAAACGGTCAGGAATCCGCCTCTTTCATTTCTCTCATAGGCTAGCCCGGGGTCGCGAATGGTGCGTCACGATCCAAGCATCCATCCGCCTAATTTTCTCAAGGAGAAAAAAATGTCGAAACTAGAAATCCGGGGAGTACTCTCTGTGTTCGTTTTGTTCATTGCTGTGGCCGTTTTCTCGAGCGTGGTGCAGGTTCGCTCGCGGAACGTCGAAAGGCAGAGTCTGCCTGCGAGTCAGTCCAAGGGCGCGGGCATTCTGATTGCCGATGGCGGCGATCCTGTCCCGCCACCCTCGCCACTGCCATGGCCTAAGAAGGCCGCGTAAGAGGCCTTGAGGAGAGGGGAAGATGCCCTGCGCTCTTCCCCTTGCCCATGCTAGGATTGGCGGTGAGCAATCGACTTGCGTATGTAGCGGGAGAAAATGCTCATCGGCCAAGCCATTTGGTGGGCGTGCATTGCACTTGAGGGTCTGCTGCTGGTGCGGGGGTTCCAAGGCAGGCTCTTGGCTCGTTATCCAGTTTTTTACGCTTATTTGTTTTTCGTCTGCTCGCAGTCTCTCCTCCGTTTTTCTGTTTACCACTCGCGCCCGCAACTCTACGGAAAGATTTACTGGATCACAGAATGGATGGGCATTTTGATTGGCTGCGGCGTGGTCTTTGAGATCTACCGCGTGGGACTTTCCGCGTACCCTGGGACGGCGCGATTGGCGCGAAATCTGCTGGCATTCGTTTTCGTATTGGCGTTCGCGAAAGCGGTCATCGAAACGGGCAACAATCCCCAGTGGTGGTCCACAGCGACGACAATGGATCTGGAACTTGCTCTGCGGGTGGTGCAGGCACTCGCCCTGGTGGCACTGGTAGTTTTGTTTCTGTTTTATTCGATACCCTTTGGAAGGAATCTCCGGGGCATGTTGCAAGGCTATGCTTTGTTCATCGGCGAAAGCATCGTTTGGCTAGCGTTTGTATCCTGGGGCGGAGAAAAGTTTCGAGCATTCTGGTCCCACATACACCCGGGTTTTTATTTTGTCGTTCTTAGCGTCTGGGCCGTGCATCTGTGGTCCTATGTCCCGAATCCCCAGCCACGAGGAGTGGTGCGCTTCGAAGAGCAATACGAAAGAATCGCGGCGGCGACGAACCGGCGTTTGCAAGAAGTGCGTGGCTACTTGGCAAGGGCAGTGCGTCCGTGATCGGCCCCGGTAGCGCGCTCATCGCGGCGGTGGGATTGCTCCTGCTGATATGGATATGGATTAGGGCGGACGCGACCTCTCGGGAGCTGCCCTTGGCTCCCGATGAGTGGCTGCCTGGCGGGGGCGAGGACGCGGAAGCGTGCCTGCCGGAATTTGTTTCACGAATCTTCTCCGGGGATGACCTGGCATTCGTTTGGCGGCTGGACTCGCCGGAGCTGAAAAGTCAGTTCCGGCGGGAGCGCCATGCCGTGGCGCTCCTGTGGGTGCAGCAAACTTCGGCGGCCGTTCGCCGAATCATGCGGCGACATCTGGAGGCGAGCCGGACGAGTCAAGATCTGGAATTCGCGGTGGAGGTTAGGGTTTTCCTCCAATATGCGCAGCTAAGGGTAATTTGTGGAGGGCTTTTTCTTCTCGTTGGACTGGCGGGCCCGCAAAGGTTGCGCGGGATGGCGTTGTATGCGCACAGACTCACTCAGCGCATTGGCGGAGTCTTGAGGGAATTCGAATCTGGAGCTCGCGCGCGCGAAATCAGCGGTGCAGGGCCGTACTAGCGCCGCACACGGTCTGAAGCTAATCGAACCAGGTGAATATGAGTGCCGAGGTTAAACTCGTGCCGGTCCAGGAGGTCTACGACGACCTGGTGAACCGCACACTTTCGAGGATTTCCTGCGACCTGGGGCGGCTGATCTATCTGGCTTCAACTCGTGAGTACAACACCGGGAACTATCACCACGAGGGGCTGGCCAGCCGCTTCGGCCCAGAGGTGGCGCGCAAAGCGCTGGAAATAGCACACCGGCAGGCTTTCTATAAAGTTTCCTCGTTTTCTCTGCAAGATTTGGTGAGCGAGCTGGAAACCTATCTCCGATCCACAAAGGAGAATCCTCAGGAGTGCCTGCGCGCATGGCAGAAGCTGGAGCCGTACCGAATCGCGATGCCGACCGACGTGAACGTCACGGTGGCGCGGCTCTTCACGTCCAACCTCAGACTCGCCGTGGCAATCTTGCATTTCCGCCAGGAGCCGAGTCACTCGCGTCGGTGAGTCTCATCGCCACGCCAGTCACCTGGCCGACGATTTCGGCGTCGATCCGATATTTGAATTTCCGCGCGCTGCAGGGAGATAGGGGATGGGGAAGCAGCAGGAGCTGGTCGTCCAGCAAGTCGCACCAGGAACAAGCATAGCCGTCGCGCAACTCAACAAAATAGATGGGGCGGTCAAATTCGGTCCGCCAGCGAAGCGGCTGGACCCTCCGGGCGCGTGAATCTATCTGCACAAACGAACCAGGGCGGAGCAGGGGATAGAGGGTGAAATCCTGCAGGCCGACATACCCGTACTGGCCATGGCGAATGTCCAGATGCTGAATCAAAGCGATGGGCACTTCGCCCCAGAGTTCCACGATGCGCGAAAGAAGATTGGTGTTGTCCAGGTCAAAGGACCTGTCGAATCGAACGGGAAAAGAAATGGTGCGATCGGCGTCGTACACATCCAGCGTAGCCAAGTGCGTGTGCGGCAAAGGTGCGGCGAGTTGGTGCAGGCCCAGCTTTTGCAGGTCGAGTCCGTAAAGGCGCAGGAGTTCGGTGAACTTCAAGCGATAGATCGCGCTCAAGCTGTAGAGCTTGAAAATACTCGGCACCGAATCTGAATTCTCAATCTGCGTCAACCAGGCGTTGGAAATCTGGAATTCAGGATTCCCCTCGGATTCTGCAATTTTCTCGCTTAATTCGGCGACATCCCGGGTGGTTATGCCCAAGCGCGAGCGCAATTCCTTCAGCACTTCATTGGGCGGCTGAGGAGTCATAGGCTGCCATAGTATCGCAGGGATGACCGGGGCGGGAAGGGTTTAACGAGCGAGGGCGGCAAGCTTGTCGAAAAATTTCTTGATCATCATTTTGGCGGTGCCGTCGATGAGGCGCTGACCCACGGCGGCCATGGTGCCTCCGACTTGGGCGTCACCCTCGTAGGAAACTTCCGTGTTGTCATCACGGGGCGAGAGCTTTAAGAGCCCATCGCCCTTGAGGAAGCCGACGCGGCCGGAGCCCTCGACGATGAGGCGGAAGCTCGAGGGAGAGACTTGATCGGTGATGCGCACTTTGCCTTCAAACGCGCCAGAAAGGCCCGCGAGAATCACCTTCATCTTCATGCGGTATTCGTCGGGGCCGATTTTTTCTAGGCTTTCGCAGCCGGGCATGGCCTGCGCGAGAACCGCAGGATCCTGGAGGATTTGGTAGGCGCGTTCGGGCGCAACCGGCAGAGTGTACGTGCCGGACACTTTCACGTATTGCTCACCACAATGTTCACGCAATTCTCGAGATTGCGGTCTTGAGTGCGCGCGCTGCGTGGACCGCGGCGAGATGCCGGCGATAGTCGGCAGAGGCGTGGAGGTCAGAGTTCGCGTCGATGCCCTGCGCGA
The DNA here is from genome assembly GCA_003224145.1 of Acidobacteriota bacterium. Taxonomy (GTDB): domain Bacteria; phylum Acidobacteriota; class Terriglobia; order Acidiferrales; family UBA7541; genus Acidiferrum. The sequence continues at coordinate 2,956 of QHYN01000224.1, read as the reverse complement.
CGAGCTCGGCGGCGCTTGAAATCTCAACGGGCGATTCGGACTTGCCTTCGAGGGCTTTCTCCGAAGCGGTGGCACGATAGGCGCGGTTCGAGAGCCCGGTGACGCCGATGCGCACAAACGAGATTTTGCCGGCGCTCTGTCGCACACGCGCGGCGACGCCGACAATCGCGAATCCGCTGGCAGGCTGAGGCATTTTCTGGTAGCTCGTGCCGGTGCGGGCATCGTCGATGGGCACGATCACTTCGCGGATGATTTCGCCGGGTTCGAGCGCAGTGGTGAAAGCGTCAATGAAGAAGTCGGCCGCGCTCACGGTGCGCTCTGATTTTGCGCCGTTAAGAACGAGCTTGGCCTCCAGCGCCTGAAGTGCGGCGGGATAATCTGCCGCGGGATCGGCATGAGCCACGCTGCCGCCGATGGTGCCCATGTTGCGCACTTGCACGTCGCCAATCGCGGCCGCGGTCTCGGCTAGCAAGGGACACTTCTGGCGGAGGAGCGGAGAGCTCTCGACTTCATAATGCGAGGCCGTGGCGCCGATGTGCAGTTCGCCAGCGGCTTCGCGAATGTAGTTCAGGTCCTTGAGCGTGCACAGATCCACCAGATGTTCGGGCGCGGCAAGGCGCAGCTTCATCATGGGGATCAGGCTCATCCCTCCCGCGAGGGGCTTGGCTCCGGTGGCCAGCAAGTGCAGCGCTTCGTTGAGCGATTGCGGCGCGGTGTATTCAAATTTTTGCGCGATCATGTCCGTTGCTCCTCTCAGTTCTTCGCCGAAAGCAATTTCCAGATTTTTTCCGGTGTCAGCGGCATGTCGATGTGACGAACTCCGAGCGGAGAGAGCGCGTCCACAACAGAATTGACGACCGCCGGTGAACAGCCAATCGTGCCGGCCTCGCCGACGCCTTTGACGCCGAGTGGATTCACGGGCGAGGGCGTGACGGTGTGGTGGTTTTCAATCCACGGCATCATGTGAGATCGCGGAACGGCGTAGTCCATCAGCTCGCCGGTGATGAGCTGGCCGCTGTCGTCGTAGACGGCCTGCTCCCACAAGGCCTGGCCGAGGCCTTGGGCCACGCCGCCCTGCACCTGGCCATCGACGATCAGGGGGTTCAAGATGTTGCCACAATCGTCTACGGCGACGTAGCGGCGAATCTTGACTTGGCCGGTTTCGCCGTCGATGTCGGTAATCACGATGTGCGCGCCAAACGGAAACGTGAAATTGGACGGCTCCCAGAAGCGCGTGGCGATGAGGCCGGGTTCCGTGTTGGGAGGTAGCTTGAGCGCGCGGTAACTGGCGGCAGCAACCTCCTGGAACGATTTTGAATTGCCGGTCTTGTTGCAGATGACGCGCCCGCCGGCGAGCGTAACGTCTTCGGATTCGAGCAACATGGCGCCGAATTTCTTGATCTTGGCTTTCAGATCCTGGAGGGCGTAATAGAGCGCCGAGCCGCCCACAGCGGTGGCGCGGCTGCCGAAAGTTCCGATACCGTACTGCACGATAGCGGTATCGCCGCGGAGCACCAGTATGTCGTCAAGACCGACGCCGAGTTCGTCGGCGGCAATTTGCGCAAAAGTGGTTTCCTCGCCTTGGCCGTGGGGACAAGTGCCGGTCAGGATGGTGACTTTGCCCGATGGCTCGATCTTCACCGTGGCGCTTTCCCACCCGCCAGCGGGCGTCGCGGGAGAAGGACCAATGGCGCAGATTTCGCCATAGGTCGAAATCCCGATACCCATCCACTTGCCTTGCTTGCGCGCTTCGGCTTGCTCCTGGCGGAGTTTGTGATAGCCGACGAGGTCGAGAGCTTTCTTGAACGGGGCGGCGTAATCGCCGGAGTCATACATGAGACCCGTTGCGGTGGCGAACGGGAACTGCTCCTTGGAAACGAAATTCTTGAGACGAATCTCGACGGGATCCATTTTTAGTTCGGATGCAAGAATGTCGACCATGCGCTCGATGCCATGCGTGGCCTCGGGCCGCCCTGCGCCGCGATAGGCGTCGGTGGGAACGCAGTTGGTGAACACGCCGACGATATCGGCGCGGATGTTTTTGGTTTTGTAGAGCCCGGGCATCATCAGAACGCTTAGCTGGGGAATCAACGGCGTCAGCAACTGATGATAGGCGCCGACGTCCTGAATGAGTTTGAGCTTGATGCCGAGAATGGTGCCATCGCGCTTGGCGGCAACTTCGTAGTAATCCACGTGGCCGCGGCCGTGGATGGTGCAGGTGAAATTCTCGCGGCGCGATTCAATCCACTTGACGGCCTTCTGGATTTTCATCGAAACGAAACCCATCAGCGCTTCTTCGGCGTAGACGTTCAGCTTGCTGCCGAATCCACCACCCACTTCGGGCGCGATCACGCGCATACGGTTTTCTTCCAGGCCCAGCATGCCCGCGACCAGCGTGCGCACCAGGTGCGGAATTTGCGTCGATGTGTACAGATTGAGCTGGCGATCGGCGCTGCGCCACTCGGCCACCACGCCGCGCGTCTCCATGGCCATGGGCACAAGCCGCTGGCTGACGATGCGCTGCTTGACCACCACGTCGGCTCCAGCGAACGCCTTGTCCACATCACCGCCTTCCTGGTCATAGGTGAACGCGGTGTTGTCGGGCCACTGCGGATGCACGGCAGGCGCGCCTTTCGCGAGCGCTTTCTCGGGATCGGCCACAGCTGGCAAGACTTCGTAATTCACTTCGATCAGATCGGCGGCGTCACGCGCGAGGTAGCGATCCCTGGCCACCACTACGGCGACCGGGTGTCCAACAAAGTACACACGGTCAGTGGCGAGGATGTGATGCTGCGGCACGCGCAGGTCGGGCATGGCAACGCCGCAGGGAATCGTTCCCACACCCTTGGTGTCCTTGCCGGTGAAGACGCATACGACCCCCGGGGCCGCGGCTGCCTGCTTGGTGTCGATCGAGCGGATGCGAGCCGCGGCGTGCGGGCTGCGCACAATCACGGCG
>QHYN01000223.1 GCA_003224145.1 Acidobacteriota bacterium | reverse complement strand
GCGGATCGCGGCAACGTGGTGCAAGGACCGGTGGTTTTCGGTGCGAACGAAGCGACCTGCCTTTATTTGTTGCCCGATATTTTTGCGGAGTTTCAGCAGCGTTATCCGCTCGTGCACATCAGCATTTACCGCAACTTCAGCCACAAAATCCTGCAGCGCGTGGAAGATGGATCCATTGATGTGGGCATTGTCACGCTGCCGGTGAAGTCTCCGAATTTGAAAGTGCATAGCATTTACCGGGACCGGTTGCGCTTCATGGTCAGCACCAGAAATCCGCTTGCCCATCGCTCGAAGATTACGCTGGAAGAAGTGGCGAGCCAGCCGCTCATCTTTCCGCGCACCGGCTATACCCGGCAGGTGCTCGATAAACTCTTTCGGCCATATCGCTCGCGGATTCACGTGGCGATGGAATTGCCGAGCGTCGGGATGATCAAGCGATTTGTGGTGGCCGATGCCGGAGTTTCGTTCATCAGCGAAAGCTTTGCGCGGGACTATGTGAAAGCGGGTGAAGTGAAGCTTTTGAATGTGGAAGAGGTAGATCTTTGGCGCGAACTCGGCCTCATCTACCGCCGCGATCGCAGCCTGCCTCGCGCAGCGCAGGCGCTGATCGGAATCATTCGTGAACACCGCAAATCTGGTGAACCCGGAATGGCTGCTGCGAGCTAGGCCGACGCCCAAAAAATCTCCGGGGCAGGAAGTAGTCTAATTTAGACGTCTAAATTAGACTAGCCTTCGGAATTGCGTCTAGTGCACGTTGAAGTCGAGGCTGGCAATCGAGCGGCCGATGACGTTTTCCTGGATTTGAATCAGATCGCTGTCGGCGTAGGTCATGGCCAGCACGGTGAGAAGATCCTTGCCGCGTGCGATAACTACCAGGCGTCCCGACCAGTCGTGGTCGTCTGCCTTTCCACGGTATTGATAGTCGATGGCTGGCAATCCGCCAACGATCGTTTTGTGCTGGGAGAGGCGCTGATAATTGGCGTAGACGTCATGGAGTCGCTTTTCGACGGCTGCGGCCGCGGTATCCAGCGAATCCTTCGTCTTCTCTTCACCGACGACCATCAACGTTGACTCGTTGCTCGTGCCCATGGCCACGATGGCGTTTGGCAGCGCGCTGCGCGCTTCTTCGATCAGGTTCCAGCTCGGCGCCTTGTACATCCGGAAGCCGTGCGTGTAGTTGGTGTACAGATTCCCGGTGATTTCTTCGCGATTGGCTGGGACCTCGGGCTCTTTTGGCGCAGCCGGAGCTGTTGCCGCGGGCGCGGGCCCAGCCGTCGCTGCCGACAAGGTTGTGTTGCTCGCAGGAGCAGGGACGTTAGGTGCAGACGCACCGGCGGGAGCGTCGGTTTTCACGGCGGCGTTGGTCGTTTTTGGTGATGCCTTTTCGGCTTTTCGGCCAGGCGCCGGGGTAACGGTTTTTGCGCTCGCATTTGCGGGCGCAGCACCGGCGCCAGTATCTGTGGAAGTTGCCACGGCCGGTTCCGCCTGTGGCTGCGAATCGGCGGCCGGCTTTGACGGATGCTGCGCAGCATCCTTTTTCGTTGGGTAATCCGATTCCGATTTTGCCCCCGGCGTTGCCGGAATAATCGAGGCGATCTTGTCCTTCTCGACGAGCACATACCCAAATTCGGTTTTGACCTTGAACATGTTGTCTTCGTACGCGACGATCACGCCGTACAGCTTTTTGCCATCTTTCAGGCGAATCTCGTCCGCACGTGCGGAATGGGCCAGCGCTGAGAGCACCAATACCATTGCCGCAAGGAAAAAGGGGCCGCGCTTTATGGAGACAGGCATACAGAAATTATCGCGCCCCCCGTTGTGCCCTGCAACCTTCACGTTCGCGGTGGTGTCGGTCGTGTTACCTCTGCCAGCAGCGCCCGGATGCGGGTTACTAGCCGGTCCAGTTCATTGAGGGTGGCGCTCAGGCGCGCACGAAGCGGTTCGGGCAATTGTGCGTGGGTCTGCTGGAGTGCCAGCGCCTCGGCAATCACGCGAATCTGTTTGCGGCTGAGCGGATTGAGCTTTTCCCAGAGCCTGCGCTTGGTACTGCGGTTTCGTCCCAGCCACTCTTCGCCGCTTCCCGCCGGGCGGCCCGCTTCCGGTTCCGGAACGGGCATTGTGTTTTGTGTTCTTGGCCGAATCATGATTTCACCGGTTACTTCCCCAACGCCTCCAGCTTCTCGCCATTGATTTGCCCATTCTGCTCGACACGCCCGGTCACGCGCATGGCGCGCGTCTCGAAGACCAGTCCGCCATAGCGGTCGTAGGCGCCCGGGAAGAGCACGACTTCATAGATGCCGCGCTGGTCTTCGAGCGTGACGAACATCATGTTGCGGTAGTTTTTTGTTCCAACATGACGGTAGGTTACCACCCAGCCGCATAGTGCGACGCGCTTGCCGAGCAGCCCTGGCAGTTCGTCGCTCCAAACTTCGCCGTTGCGCGGCAGAAAATCGAGCGGGTGGCCGCTCACGCAGACCTCCAGAATTTCGCGTTCGTAGCGCAGCTTCTGCTCCAACGTGTAGTCCGGCATTTGCATTTCTGCCAGGGCGACGCCAATGGCATCCTGCGCGTTGGCTTCGGCAAACAAAGTTTCTGTTTTTCCCAGCAGCAGAATTCTTGGAAGTCGAGAGGCACCCGGCTGTGTGCCTTTGCCTGCTGCCTGCAGCAAGTTCCAGCGCCACAGCATCTCTGGCCGCGTCATTCTGTGGGTTTCCTTGCCTGCCTCACTACTCACTTCATCGAATGCGCCGCATTTGATCAGCGCTTCGATTTCGTCGCGTTCGACGGGAACGTGGCGCAGAAAATCTTCGAGGGAACGAAACGGTCCGGCTTCTTCCCTCGCGCGCAGGATCGCTGTGATGGTTTCGATGCGCAGCCCTTTGATCTGCATCAATCCAACGCGTAGTGCTCGTGTTCCGCCCTCGGCGGCTTCGGCCGTATACTCCATTCGCGAATGATTCACCGACGGCAGCCGCACCGCGATGCCCCAGCGCTTGGCTTCTTCCACATACGCGGAGACGTGATAGAACCCCGCGCCCGCGCTGCACATGGCGGCAAGAAACTCCGCCGGGTGATGCGTTTTCAAATAGGCCATGCGATAAGAAATGTCCGCATAGGTTGCCGCGTGCGCTTTGCAGAAACCGAAGCCCGCGAATTTTTCGACCATCATCCAGGTTTCTTCGCGCTGCTGTTTCGTTAACCCCATCATTGCCGCAGCTTTTTCAAATTTATTGCGCAACCGATCATGATCTGCTTCGCCGGAATACTTTACGGAAGACCGCCGCACCAGATCTGCCTCTGCTAACGACATACTGCCGAGCGCTTGCGCAATCTGCATGACCTGCTCCTGATAAATACATACGCCCAGCGTGTCGCCAAGAATGGGCTTGAGCGAATCATGCGGGTAGACGAATTTTTCTTTTCCACGAAGGCGTTTTACAAACAATTCCTTTGATCCGTATTCCGCCGCGCCCGGCCGGATGATCGCCAGCGCGATGGCGATTTCCTCCAGCGTCCGTGCGTTCATCATGCGAAGCATGCCGCGCATAGCAGGCGATTCAACCTGGAACACTCCCAGGGTTCGACCGCTTGAAATAACATCACAGGTGGCCGGATCGTTTTCCGGAATGGCGTCGAAATCAATCTCGCGAGGTTTGGGACACGGCGTCACGCCATCGGGGGCAACGTTCGATGCGCCGGAAGCGGGCGGGGCAAGCCCCGCCCCTACAGGTCGGAGAGTGCGCTCGATGTTGTCGAGCGCGAGTGACATGGTGGTGAAGCCGCGCTGGCCGAGCAGATCCATCTTGATGAGGCCGAGCGCTTCGACGGCGTTCATGTCGTATTGCGTGACGACGATCCCTTTCGTGGCGCGTTCGAGCGGCGTCAGCCGCGTCAACGGCCGTGCGGAAATCACCGTGCCGCACGGGTGGATTCCCATATGCCGCGGAGCGTCGTCAAGACGCAGCGCTACTTGCAGGATGGTTTTCCAGGGTTCGTCGTTTGCAGGGAGGTCGCGGCATTCCGGCAGGTCGCGAATGGCTTGCAAGATTTCGCGCACTGGCCGGTGCGGCAGTCGCTTCGTGAAGCGGTCCACTTCACCCGGCGGCACACCGAATACTTTTGCCACTTCACGTACCGCCAGCCGCGCGTGCATGGTGATGAAGCTGCCGATCATTGCAACGCGGGGGGCTTGCCGCCCCCCGGGAGCAACGTGTTCGGCGCCCCAATGTTCGTAAACGTAATCGAGAAGCTCATCGCGGCGCGCACCGCAGATATCGATGTCGATGTCCGGGCAATCGCCGCGCTGTTCGTTCAGGAAGCGCTCGAAGTAGAGTCCCCAGCGGAGCGGGCATACACGCGAAATTCCCAGGCAATACGTCACCATGGAGCTTGCGGCTGAGCCGCGGGCCACGGCGGGAATGCCGCGGCGCCGCGCTTCTTCCACGATGTCCCAGACCAGTAGGAAATACGGCGCCAGGTGCAGCTTTTCGATAACTTCGAGTTCGTGAGTGAGCCGCGAGAGTACTTCCGGGCGCAGCGGCTTGTAGTGCTTTCGCGCGCCATCGAAACTCAGCTTCCACAAAAAGGAAAATGCGGATTCGCCGTCGGGCACAGGAAATTCCGGAAAAATCAGCTTGCCCAGTTCGAGCTGCAAGTGGCAGCGATCGGCGATTTCCAACGTTGCTTCGAGCCATTCCGGATGATCGGGGAAACATTTCTGCACTTCCGCCGCTGGCTTGAACCACGCTTCGGTGGTGGTGATTTCGGGTGGAGCAACGGTCGTAAGCAATCCTCCGGTGCGGATGGCGTTCACCGCGCGGTGATGCAGATGCTCCTCCGGCCGGAGGAAATGCACATTGTTTGTTGCCACGAGCAGGACGCCGAGTTCATGGCCGAGCTGCTCGGCCTCGCGCAACGTTCGCCCATCGCCCGGTGAGAGATGCTGTACCTCGATGTACAGGCGGTCGCCGAAAATCTCCTTGAGTCGCGTAATCCAGCTCGCTGTCCTAGTGCCATCCGGATTTTTCCTACCCGCATCCTGTGCTCGTGCCGGTAACGGGCACAACGCGATCACGCCGCGGCTGCGCTCCGCCAATTCTGGCAAGGTCACGGGCCGGCCATCGGTTTCCGCAGCAGCAGCGTTTTGCATCAGTTTTGTTGTGCCCAGATGCCGCAGCGTGACCAACTGGCAGAGATTGCTGTAGCCCTCCATGTCCGCCGCCAGCAGCGTTAGAGGCATACTCGTCGAATTTCGCGTTTCGTTTTTCGAATTGCGAAACGCGTCACTCGAAATATGAAATCCGACGTCTAGCGCCACGCCGACAATCGGTTTGACGCCCGCTTTTGTGGCCGCTTGATAAAACGGCACTGCTGCGTACAAACCATTTGTATCCGTGAGTGCGACGGCGGACATTTTCTGTTCCATCGCCGCCGCGATGATCTCTCCGGGGGATGCCACGCCCCGCAGGAACGAATAGTGGCTGTGACAATGCAAATGTACGAACACGGAAACCTCGGCACGGAAGGGGAAGAAGGCATGCCCGTTACTCGCGGGCATGCCTGTTAGCCGAAATCTGGTAGGGACAGGAAGAAACTTCAGCAACTACCGCAACACCAAAACTCTAACTCCTTAACACCAAAAATTCTGTAGCTCAGGCCTTTAGACCTGAGGCCCTTTTTTCTTTACCGCGAGAGGCACGGTGTTGAGAGCACCAGCCCATTTGGTTTGGTGGCGTAGTGCTCGCGCAGGGCGAGGCCCTTGCCGTAAAAAACGGCGTTCCAGCCGAAACGGCTGCGCACGCGGTCCATTTCGCGGTTCAGGTACCAGCGCCGGTTCGCGCCGGTATCGAACAATTCATTTTGCCGCCGGTCGGCTTCGAGGTTTGTCACGCTGACGCCGGCCAGCCGCACGGCGACGCGCCGCGTGAACAATTTACCGAACAGCTCCCTGGCGGCGATGAGCAATTCGCGTTCGTCGTTGGTTGGCTTGCTCAGCCGCACCGCCTGGTGCGCCGAAAAGTGGTCCACATAACGGATGCGCAGGCCGATGGTGCGCGCCTGTTTGCCGTATTCACGCAGGGTCGAGCCGATGCGTTCGCAGAGATACTCGATCAAGCCGCCAAGAAATTCCGTATCGATGGTGCCGCCTTCGATAGTCGTTTCGCGGGAAACCGATTTCGGCGTCGCGGGGAGCAACACTTCGCGGCCGTCGAGCCCGCGGGCACGTTCCCAGATTTGGAGGCCGATGGCTTCGCCGAAGGCCGCTTGCAGCGCGGCCTTCGGCACGCGGCGCAGTTGGCCGATGGTGGCAATGCCGCGCTCGGCCAGCATTCTCGCATGCACGTGGCCGATGCCGTGCAACTTTTCCACCGGCAGAGGCGTCAGGAAAGCTTCTTCTTGGCCGGGCGCAACCATGCGAAATCCGCGCGGTCGCTCCAGCCGCGACGCAATCGATGCAACCACTTTAGTGCGTGCCGCGCCAACCGAAACGCCCAAGCCCGTCCGGCCGAAGATTTCCTCCTGCAAGCGCCGCAGCGTGGCTTCGTAATCGGGGTAGAGCCGTTCGGTGCCGACGAAGTCCAGGTAGAAGTCATCCAGCGCGGCGGTTTCCACCGCAGGCGTATAGGTTTCGAGAATGCGCCGCACGCGTTCGGCAAAATCCGCGTAGTGCTCGTATTGTCCGGGTACGACGATGGCTTTTGGGCAGACGCGCAGCGCTTCGCGAAAACTCATCGCCGTGTGCACGCCGAGGAACTTCGCTTCGTAGCTCGCCGAAGCCACACAGCCGCGCCCCACCAGCACAGGCTTGCCGCGCAACTGGGGGTTGAGCACCTGCTCGACCGAGGCAAAAAACGCGTCCACGTCTACGTGCACGATGTTGGGTATCTTGCGGGTGGGCGTTTTGCACAGTCCCAGCCACGCCCACGCAGACCACGGGTTTTTCTCCGCCGCCGTTTCGGTTTGCGGCGTTTTCGTTTTAGAAGAATCTGCAGGGTTATCGCCGGTGCGCGGAGTTTCGGCGCCGCGATCTTTCTCTTCCGTTTCTTCCGCGGGAGCACCGCACTCCTGCATGGCCTCGATGGCGGGGGTAAGGACTACGCTTTCGACACAGACGTCCATGGCGGCTCCTGGAAGGGAAGCGGGCAACTTATACTTGTCATCCGAGCGGAGCAGCCGACTCAGTCGGCCTCCGGGATCGAGGGATCGCTCTTGCGAGCCGACCCCTCACCCGCTTACGGCTCGGAATTTTCAACGGACGGCAACCGGCTCGTGAGAGCCATGGAAGGCAATGGAGCCGGTTGCCGCTTTACCCCGCGTCCTGTTTTGCCCTGTTTTGCAGGACTCAGGACCCGGGGCCGTTTCCCGTTTCCTCTACCGCCGGGCATTATAGGCGAACAAAAAGCGAAAGTCAAGCTTTAACCCACTTCATTACTGCTCCTTCGGTTCGCCTCATGTCGTAATACAATCCTCGTCATGTCGACAGTTCCGAATCGTCATTTTCCTCCTCTCCGCTCATGGCTTTGGGCAGCGGTGTGGAGCACGGTGTTCGCGGGATTCTTCTTGGTGGTGCGCAAGACTGATACGTGTTTTGATGTTGTCAACAGTCGAGAATACATCTGGACGATTACCGGGCTGACATGGGTTTGGCTGTATTTGTTTTTCCTTTTTGGCAATCGTGGTCGCTTGATTTTGTTGGGTTGTTCGATTCTCGTTCTCTTGGCGATGCCGTCGGTAGATCGCTTTCCTGCAGCAGCTGTAGAAGCCAGGGCAGTCGGCGAATTACGCTCCATGGCGCAGGCCGTGGAAACCTACAAAAAAGAACATCCGCAACAAGGATATCCTGTCGCTTTGCCAAAGATGCCATCCGAATCCCTTAAGAAACTTTACGAAATTGAATACCAGACATCGCGAACGAAAACTGATGGCCCAGTCGATGTTTTTCTAATCCAAGTCACACCGATTTGGAGCGAATGTGTCGTTAGAAGCTTTGCCGCTGGGGAGAACGGACAGATTCATTACGTAATTAGTAGATGTCCTGCCACGAAAGCCGATCCCGCAATCTGATCTGACGCAATGGAAAGGATCCGACAATGACCGAGACGAAGATTTATCCTCTGCGCTTGCCTCGTTCGCTGAAAAAAGCAGTGGAGCAGCAGAGCCGGGAAGATGGGACGAGCATCAACCAGTTCGTTGCCACGGCAGTCGCGGAAAAACTATCCGCCTTGCAAACGGCAGAGTTCTTCGCCAGCCGCAGAGCTCGTGCTGACTTCAAGGCTTTTGACAAGCTCATGAGGCGGCGTGGCGGCAAGCAACCCCGTGCCGGCGACGAACTGCCACCCCGCATTAAAGGCAAATAGAAAGGCAAACATCAACGCTTTATCGAAGCTTAATTGTGGAGCCAATTGCGAGTAAGCCGATTATTCAGAAGACAGCTCACAGTGAATTTGATTAGAACACGCGGCCGAGCTGGAAAAACCATTTGCGGTGGCCGGAGTCCCCCACGCTGCCGCCGATGAAAAACGGGCCCACGGCCGTTTCAGCCAGGAATCCTGCAGCAACGTCGTTCGGAAGATTGCTGCCGGTGGTCACGCCGTACATTTTGCCGACCTCGTAAGCCCCCACGGCGTACACCTTCTTGCCAACGAACGGCGGAAGCGTGAGCAAATCGTGTATAAAGCCCGCGCGGAACAAGTAATACTGATTGCCCTGGAATTCGTTCTGCCCGTAGGCGCTGAGGTGCAAAGGCGAGCCAAGAAAGAACTGGGGAATTCCCGTGTTGGCGCTGCCAAAGGTTGTGCCGCCTTCGCTTTCTAGAAATAATGAAGCGGGCTTCGTAATCGGCTGGAAATATCCGATCTTTAAATCCATCGAGGGAAAGCTTTCCGAGGTGCCGGGGCTGTGATCCGTCCAACGGAAATTGGATTCCACACTGACGCCGCGGCGGGGAATGACCGGATCATCGGTGAAGTCCAGGAGATAATGGAGCCGCGCGCGCCCTACGCGCCCTTCCACGGCTGGAATTTGTGGCGTTCCCAGCCGCAGCTTGGTGTTCAGCGAGCCGACTTCGTAGCCAAACCGTAATTCGCTGAAGCGCCCGAAGCCGTATCCCAGGTCGCCCCCGATGTTAATTCGGTAGATGCGGTAATCCGCCAGCGGGTCGTTCTTGGCATAGATCTGAAATGTCGTGTCACTGGCATCCGCGCGCGGCGCAAAAAACCAGCGGCTCTCTGCCGTGAACGGACAGTATAACTCCATTTGAGCGCCGTAGGTGTTCCCGAATAGTATGTCGGTGCGCCATTCCGAGCGGTACCCGGCAACGTCCATGAAGGTGAAGCGCGTGCCCATGGTGAAATCCACATTGCCGCTCTGGGAGCCATCCACTTCGAAAGCCGGCTGGAACATCGGCGGCGCGTCATTTTTTTCCACCACCTGCACCAGCAATCCCGTCTGGCCGTTCTGTTGGGTGAGAATGTATCCCGCCGAGTCGTACCGGCCAACGCCGGTCATTCGCGTCAGCACAGCGTCCAGTTTCGATGTATCGAGTGGCTTGCCCTGAAAGGACTTCAAATAGCGCGCTGCGATGGCTTCTCCGTTCGCGCTCGCGCCCTCGATCTTGATGAACTGCGGCACAGGAACTTCGGTGCGCTTCCGTGCCTTCCGCGTTTCGAGATACGCTTCCCAGTCGGCATCTCCTAGAGCGAAGGCTTCCAGCAAGCGCGCTCGTGAATTGGCGGCCTCATAGCCGAGCTGCATGATTTGCTCGCTCTTAGCGTAATCCACGGTGTGGTATTCCTGCAGCGGAACGGAAACGACGGCGTCCGCCTGCGTCAGGCTGCGCAGTTCGCTTTCTTCCAGCATGACGTGCAGGGATTGGTCCAGCACAGTGAAAGCAGACTGGATGTTTTCCCCCTCGGGAGGCGCGGTTTCGAGGTGCACGGCGATGACGATCTCCGCGCCCATCTGGCGCACGACGTCGGTGGGCAGGTTGTCGAGCAGCCCGCCATCCACGAAAACGGCTTTGCCATCGTGAACGGGCGCAAATGCTCCCGGAATCGACATGGTTGCGCGTAGCGCGAGCGCCAGTGAGCCATCTGCGAAAACATGCGATTTTCGGCTCACCAGGTCTGTGGCCACGCAACGGAAAGGCACCGGCATCTCATCGAACGAAGAAACTCCGTAGTACGGCAAGGTCACACGATCAATGAGCAGCCCGATCTGATGGCCCGCGATAAGCCCCGCGGGAGCTGATAGACCATGGCGCAATCCAAATAGCAGCGAATTCGGATAGGCGCGCTGGTCCTCTTTTCGCCGGTACGACAGATCTTCATACGGCGTGCGATCGCCAAGAATTTTCCGCCAATCCAGACCCTCGATGAGAGTTTGCATCTCGTCTGGATTCATTCCCGTGGCATAGAAACCGCCCACCAGTCCGCCCATGCTGGTCCCCGCGACGTAATCCACCGGGATGTGGTGTTCCTCGAACCATTTCAGCACGCCGATGTGCGCGAGACCCATCGCTCCGCCGCCTTCGAGGGCTACACCAATTCTTGGCCGTGACCGCGGCGGGATTTTTGCTCCGGCCGCAGCGGGATTACCGGGCGTCGGCGCGGGAGGGGCCGCCGGAGCGCTCTCTTGTTGCGCGTAGAGAAGGGAAGGCAGCAACAGCAGAAGAATGAGTAGGGTACGACGCATGCAGGTCTCCTCGAGGGCGCGTCAAACAACGCTCATTTGAGATGCTTTCAGAGTTTGGCCCAGCGTCCCGGTTCCAAGCAAGGGGAGAGCTGGAATCACAGGCCATCTCGTAAATGGGTCCTAGGTACTTGGACACAAAGGACTTAAATGGGTTGGGCCGGTGTTTATGAGACGAATTCTAGTTTGCGAGGGGCACCTGACAACCTTAATTCAAGCACCCTTGTTCTCTTGCAAGATGTTGCCGCCATCCACGACGAGAGCTTGCCCGGTGATATAGGAGGCTTGAGGGGAAGCGAGGAAGCAGACCGCGGCGGCAACTTCATCCGGCGTGCCCGCCCGTCCTATCGGCGTGTGCAACGCGGCGATTTTTTCGGGCTCCGTCGAAGAAGCCGTCGCAATCCAGCCCGGCGCGACGCCGTTGATGGTGATTCCGTCGCGCGCCGTTTCAAGGGCCACGGCTCGCATCATTCCGTCCATCGCCGCCTTTGCAGCTCCATAAGCGCCGGACCCCGGGTTGCTCACCAGTGACCCCGTTACGGAAGTGACGTTCACGATCCGTCCGTATTTTTGCGCGGTCATCCCGGGCAAGACGGCGCGCGTCATCCGAAAAGCCGTGTGTAACGTAATCGCGATTTGATTCTGCCATTCGGCAAAGGACATCTCGATCAGTCGCTTACTTTCCATTGCCCGCCCGATCTGTGCCATTCCCGCATTATTGACGAGAATGTCGATCCGGCCGACGCGGGACAACACCGAATCAACCAGCCGTTGCACCTCCGTTTCCACGGTGAGATCTGCGATGAAGGACAAAACTCCCTCACCACCTGCTTCCAATTCTCGCGCACGAGCATGGATGCGGTCCGTCGTGGAGGTAATCACCACGCGCACGCCCGCAGCTCGCAATCTCCGCGCCACGGCAAACCCGATTCCTTCGGCGCTTCCTGCGCCGGTGATCACCGCCATCTGTTTGTTCAAGGGTAGCGGCATGGATTCAGCCCACGAAAGGCATCATACAACGCCCCGTGAGATTCAACTCCTTCGTTCCTGCCGGCCCGCTGTACAACACCAATCGTAAAACTATGGGATGGCAAGCCCTACGAACAGGTGCCGAATTGGCCTCTTGATCGCGGCGGTTCGCTTGCTCTGCGCGGGTTCAGGGACTAGCGTTGTTTGTAGATCGAAAATCTCAACCGGCCGCTTGCTCGTTTGGGCAGACCGTTCTAGAAGGAGGGCATCATGCCGCAATCGGTTTCCCCCGTCGATCCGCCGGAATTCGCCCATGCTCATGAAAAGCCCACGAGTCCCTGGAAGCTCACCTTTCGCATCGTGCGTTGGTCGACGTACGCTTTTGCCGTTGTCACGCTGATCTTGCTCCTTCATAAAGCGCCGCCACCCCCGGTTGAGACTAGTCCGCAAGCCGCCGCCCGCGCCGAACAGAAATTTGCCGACGTGGAACGAGCCGTGGCCAACGGGCAGCCGGCGACTCTTCGCATGGATGAGACGGAACTGAATTCGTACCTCTCCTCCCATTTGGAACTCTCTGACAATGCCGCAGCAAAGCCCGCCCCAACCGGTGACCAGCAAGGCACTCCCAGTGGTTCAGCACCTACGCCGCAAGACGTTGAGCAGATGCGTTCCAATGTGCGAGACGTTAAAGTTCAATTGATCGAGGATCGCGTCAAAGCCTATATCGTCTTCGATGTACACGGAAAGGACATGACGCTGCAATTGGAGGGCCGCCTCGCCGCGCAAAACGGGTATTTGACATTTGAACCCGTCAGCGGCCAGGTCGGTTCGCTGCCCATTCCTCAATCCACGCTCGAGTCCGCCGTGCGCCGTCTCATGGACTCGCCGGAGAATCGCGAAAAGCTAAAACTTCCTTCGGAGATCGCGGATCTGCGTATCGAGAATGGCGAGGTAGTTGCCAGTTACAAGTGACTGGCGAATGTTTGGCGGGCCTCCCATGCGCACGCGAACGGTTCAGCCGGCCTAGTATCCATTGCTTAGAGGAGAAGAGTAGGGTAACCACGCACAATTGATATCGCGATGGTTTCGTCAAAAACCAGCCCACCACCGCAACCTGGTGAGGAGGCGGTCGAGCGCATCGACCGTCATTTGCGTATCGATCTTGATGCGCCGTAGAGCCCAGGGGCTAGTCCAGCGCGCATTGATGCGCCCGCGCCCGAGCACCGCCGCCTTGTAACCGGCTTGGCGGGCAAGCCTTCGCACTTTGTAATTGTTGTTGTTGTAAGGGTAGGCCAGCGTAACGACGGGTCGCCCGAGTAAAGTCCCCAGTGCAGCGCGCGAGCGCGTCAATTCTACAAGAGCCTCCGCCGCGTACATTCCCGTCAGGGAACGATGCGTACAAGTATGCGAGCCAAAATGAATTCCTCGCGCATGCATGGCCGCGATCTCCGTTGCGCTCAGCAACGGCTCCTGCAACTCGCTGGTATCCCAGAGATTCGTCTTGCCAATGAGGTCCGTGACCAGAAAGACAGTCGCGGTTGCATCGTGGCGGCGAAGGACAGGCCACGCGATATCGTGAGTTGATCGGTAGCCGTCGTCGAAGGTGAGCGCGATGGGTCGGCGCGGCGGCTTGCGGAGCCCCCCGCGAAAATCGAGCCAGTCCTCCAGAGCGATGGGGGTATACCCCCATCGAGAAAGCGCTGTGAGCTGATTCTCAAACTGCTCCGGAAGCACGTAGTTGCCTAGGTACCCCGCCTGTGGCGGGACCAGGTCCACTTTGTGGTACATCAGGATGGGGAGCATCAGCACGGCTGTGCTGCCCTCATTCGGTGGGTTCGCCTTCGCGGGCGCGTATGGCCGGCAAGGAGTGTTGCGGTTGCACCATGGGTATCGATTGGGGACGCGTGGCTTGCCACTCCAATGCATAGAGGTGTGCGAACTTGAGGAGCGCCGCGCAAGCGCTCAGGGAGGCCAACACCAGTCCCCTTTGGCCGTCGCGCCAGCCGGAGTGCAAAACATATTCACGAAAAAAGCGCCACGCAGGAACCACTGTGACGTCCAAGAAGCTCGCCCGGCGGCCGCGGTCGTACAGATCTTGCGCGCCCCACTTGGCATACCTGGTTATTTTCTCGAGGTGATGCGCGAGGTCGCGATAAGACGTATGTTCCAACTGAGCGTGGAGGGTGCCGACATCCCTCACGGGTTCTAGTTCCTCATGCACTCGTTGCTCCACGAACCTCCTCTCCCTTGAGAACAGCCGCACGTGCCAATCATCCACCCATATGCCATGCCGGAGCTCGCCTCCCATATAGAAATTGCGCAAGCTCAGGCGATACGCCTCATGCTTTGGCGCCGCGAGCACGGATTCGATCTCCGCACGGAGCGCTTCCGGAACATGCTCGTCCACATCGAGTGCCAGAACCCAGTGGTTTCGGGCCGCTGCTATGCCTGCATTGCGCTGCCCGGCTATCGTCGCGCCAGTCACCTGCAACACCTTGGCCCCCGAGGTGCGGGCGCGCTCCGGCGTCCCATCTGATGATCCGCCATCGACCACAATCACTTCGTCAGCCCACGCCAGCGCAATAATGCTTTCGTGGATGCGCGCCGCTTCGTTCAGCGTTGGCATCACGACCGTGAGCGGAATAGTTGAAAGATTGCGCGGCCGCTGTTGAGGTCCAGTCACAAACTCTCCGTGCATGAATTTAACCGTACACTTTTTCAGTCCAAGCGACAACCGTGATCTGGGGATTGTACGAGGGGAATTCTGGTTCCGGGACGTGGACTCGAACCACGATACTCAGCTCCAAAGGCTGATGTCCTACCGATTAGACGATCCCGGAACTGCTCTTAGAAGTTTAGCAGAGCCACGCAACTCCGCCCAAGTAAGTCTCTCAGTCGGCGAAATTCACAGTGTTCTTCCCGTAGCTTTTAGTTCCCTGTTCTCTGTACCCTGACCTCTGTTCTTTTGTCTCAATTTTAGTTCCACTTCCACGGCCTGTGCGAGGCAGTCACCCGATTTCCGCAACCTCGCCCATTGTTTCCTTCGCCTGCCAGTACGTGCAACCCCGCCGAGATTCTGCTAAATTGGTAGAGTTGCTTCTGAGGCAGGAGAGGTGGCCGAGCGGTTTAAGGCGCACGCTTGGAAAGCGTGTGTAGGCTAACCCCTACCGTGGGTTCGAATCCCACCCTCTCCGCCATCTCGTTTTCTTAAAACCGGGGGCTCGGAGACGAAAAAAAGGCCAAACGCTGGGGCTTGGCCTCTTTTCGTCCTAGCAGGTAAAGTCTGTCAAAAATGGCAAGAAGCAGCGCCACGTTTTTGTAGGTATTTCTGGTGATATTCTTCCGCGCGATAAAAAGGCCCCGCTGGCGTGATCTCCGTTGCGATCGGTCGCTTAACCTTGCTGCTCGCTTCCAATGCCGCCCGCGACCTCTTAGCAACCACCTCTTGCTCGGGCGAGTGAAAGAAAATCGCCGTGCGGTACTGTGTTCCGAAATCCGGCCCTTGCCGGTTCACCTGCGTGGGATCGTGCGCTTGCCAGAAAACGTTCAGCAACTGTTCGTAGCTTACCTTAGCCGCATCAAACGTCACCTGCACCACTTCCGCGTGTCCCGTTTCATCCGTGCACACATCCTGATAAGTGGGATTTTCCGAGTGGCCGCCGCTATAGCCCGCGGCCGTGTCAATCACTCCCGGAACGCGCTGAAATGCCGCCTCCACTCCCCAGAAGCATCCCGCTCCAAATGTTGCAATCTCTGCCATCGAACCCTCCTCCAGTCCCTTCTCACACTCAACGCAATGATTGGATGCGCAACAGATTCTCTTCGATTCCTCAAAGAAATCTACGAGGGTTTCCGCTTCGCCGGTGCAGCAAGGCCTTTCAACTTATCCTGTGCCAGCCCCCGGTATGGGCTATTCACCGAAGCGGCTTGCGTGAAAGCTTCCTTCGCCTCTGCGTTCCTCTTCAAATTCAGCAGCGCAAATCCCAAGCGATACTGGTTGTGCGCATAACTGACGTCGTCGGCCTTCACCAGCGGCGCGGCCGCCTTCAGATTCTCCACGGCCTGCGCGTTATCCTTTTTCTCAATGTTTACCTGCCCCAGGGCGCTCAGCGCTAAACCCTTCTGCAAGCCTTTTTGTTGCGCCCATTGCTCATCCGTCATGCCTTCCGGTTTTTGTGCCGTCTCCAACAGGGAAGGTACTTTCTTCGCGTAGGTCTCTGCTTTATCCAGTTGTTCCCCTCTTTCGCCGTAATAGTCAGAAAGCAAAAGCAGCATTCCTACATTGTTTGGGTCTTTGGCCAGCAGCCCGTTCGCCACTTCCAGCATTTTCGTGGTGTTCTGCGCTTGTTGGTAGGCCGTAGCCGCGACACCGAGCGCTTGATTCGCGAACGGTGAATCCGGGAAAACTTGGGCGAACTTGACCAGAAGCGCGGCGCGTTTCCCTGCGTCTTTCGCCTGGTAGACCCCGCTGAACACCAATTGCTGGATGTACACGTAATTGTCCTTGTTGGCTTCCAGCGTGCGCCTCTTTTCTTCTTCCCAGGCTGACGCAGCCGTCCCGGCCGGTGCCGCTGCGGCTTTGTATCGTTGCATGATTCCGCCGGCTTTTTCTCCGTAGGACATCAGCCGGTCCACATCGCCTTTTTCCGAAGCAGCGCGGACCATATTCACGGCATTCTGAAAACTGTCCGGGTCCAGCGCAAAGAGTTTCTCTCCGTATTCGAATGCCTTGTCGTAATTCTTCTGCCCCAGGTAGTACTCCACAAAGAGACCGTCCGTCACCAGTGGATAGTCGCCCTGTTTGCCGAGCCCCTCGGCGAATTTTTGAATCAGCGGCAACTTCTGCGCTGGATCAGTCGTCGCGTTGATTTCATTCAATGCGTGATCCACATCCGATCCCGCTTGAATTGGCACATACTTTCCAATCTGCTGTGCCCGCGCGGAATTTGAGCAGGCTCCCAGCAGCATCAGAGCCCCGATCAGCCACCTGGTCCATCGCATACGACACCTCCCGTGACCCGTCGAGGACAGGGTCAGCCACTCTGCAATGAGGAATTGCCTGCATCTTAGTGCCGAGCCCCGCGCCAGGCAAATAGATTTCTTCGCAGCGAAGCCAATGTTGACGCCCTCGACCGTTTCGCGAGAGCATTGACGATTTGCAGAAGGTGCTGGAATGGATCTGGGACTCACAGGCCGTGTCGCGATCGTTGCGGCCGCCAGCAAGGGACTCGGCCGCGCCGTCGCGGAAGAGCTCGCCCATGAAGGCGCCCATGTCGCCATTTGCGCGCGAACGACAGGCATACTGGCGCAAACCGCCACGGATATTCAGAAGTGTTCTGGCCGCGAAGTCTTCCACCGGGCGCTCGATGTCACTGATTCCTCAGCAGTTGGGGCATTCGTCTCCGCGGTCGAAGCCCGCTTCGGCCGCATCGACATTTGTGTTACCAATTCCGGTGGTCCTCCGTCTAATTCCTTTAAGAACACCAAGCCCGAAGACTGGCGCTCCGCTGTGGACCAGCTTCTGATGAGCACCATCTTTTTCGCCAGGGAAACTTTACCGCGTATGCAAAAAAACAGGTGGGGACGTCTGATTACCATCACTTCTTCTGCGGTGAAGCAGCCTGTGGATGGCCTGCTGCTTTCCAATTCCGTGCGCGCCGCCGTCACCGGCCTTGCCCGCACTCTCGCCAATGAGTACGCTGCCGACGGCATCACCGTGAACAATGTTTGTCCCGGCTACACGCGCACCGCACGCCTTGATCATCTCGCTGCCACCATTTCTGCCCGCACCGGCTCCAAGCCCGAGGAAGTCTTTGCCAGTTGGGAACGCGAAATCCCCGCGCGACGCCTCGGTACGCCCCAGGAATTCGCGGCCGTCGTGGCTTTCCTTGCTTCCGAGCGCGCCAGCTACCTCACCGGCACCTCCATCGCTGTTGATGGGGGCCTCATCAGGTCTCTCCTCTAGCCCGCGATGACCTCCTCGACTCGGCGTCTCGAACTCACTCTTTTGGCACAACGTTTTGCCATCTCCCGTCTCGTCGCAGATGCCCTCCTCCCGGCCTGGGCGGACACAAAATTCAAAGGAGAAATGCAGAATGAACAGTCAATCCCTTCGCACCACAAATCGTAGCCGCTTGGCCCTTCTCTCGTACTTCACGGTGCTCGCTCTATTCATCGCCACACGGCAACTCAACGCTGATGAACCCTACGCCCGTACCCGCGATTATGATTTGCAACATTCTCGAATTGCCCTGCGGTTCGATCTCGAGCAGAAAAAAATTCTGGGCGATGTCACCCACTCGGTCTCAGTCCTCCGCGATGGGTCTTCCAAGATCGCGTTTGATTCTGTCGGCCTCATCATTCAAAACGTTACAGTCAACAAGGTCGCTGCGAAGTTTGATACGACCGCCGACAAACTCATCGTGCCTCTTCCGGCTGCCGCCAAGGCAGGGGACAGGTTTGAGATCGCCATTCGCTACGAAGGCAAGCCCTCCAAAGGCATCTACTTCATCCTGCCCGACAAAGACTACCCTGACCGTCCCAAGCAGATCTGGACGCAAGGCGAATCCGAAGACACGCGCTACTATCTTCCCACTTACGACTACCCCAACGATCGCCTCACCACGGAAACCATTCTCACTGTGCCTGCTTCATGGATCACCGTTTCCAATGGCAAGCTCATCGGCGTTTCCGATGCGGGCAAAGGCCTCAAGACGTGGACCTGGCGAGAATCCGTCCCCAGCTCCACCTATCTCCTCACGGTTGTCGCCGGTGAATTCGACGAAGTCAAGGACTCCTGGCGCGGCATCCCCGTCACTTACTACGCCCCGAAGGGTCGCGGCGATCGCCTTCCCGTCAACTACAGCCGCACGCCGGCGATGATCGATCTCTTCAGCAAGAAGCTCGGCGTCGACTATCCGTGGGAAAAATACGCGCAGGTCATGGTCGATGATTTCGTTGCTGGCGGCATGGAGAATTCCAGCGCCACCACCAACACCAGCAGTTCTCTCAATCATCCCAAGATCGCCGCTGAGATTTTCACGGATGAGGACGGCCTCATCTCCCACGAGCTCGGCCACCAGTGGTTTGGTGACCTTGTCACTTGCAAGGACTGGGGCGACGTCTGGCTCAACGAGGGCTTCGCCACGTTTATGGAAAATGTGTGGATGGAAGGGCACTTCGGAAAAGATCAGGCCGATTTCGAGCGTTGGGAAGGTGCGCGCCAGTGGTTCGGAGAATCCAATCTCTTCAACAAACCCATCGTCCGCCACGATTTCGAGGATTCCAGCGAATTCGATGGCAATGCCTACACCAAGGGTGGCTGGGTCCTGCACATGCTCCGTCATCAGCTCGGGGAGGACGCGTTTTACCGCGGCCTCAAGCACTACCTAGAAGCGAACCGCGGCAAAAACGTCGTCACCGCCGATCTGGCGAAGGCCATCGAAGAATCCTCACACACGAACGTCGACCAATTCTTTACCCAATGGCTCTACGGTGCCGGCGCGCCCAAGTTCGACCTGGGTTACGCCTATGATAACGACAAACACCAGGTCGCTTTGACCGTCAAACAAACGCAAAAAGTGGAAGGCCGCGTCGGCATCTTCCGCGTTTCCGTGGATGTCGAAATCACCACGGCTTCTGGCCCGAAGCTTTATCCCATATCCGTTTCAAAGGCAGAACAGGTTTTTACCTTGCCCTCGGACTCCGCTCCGCTCATGGTGCTCTTCGACAAAGGCGGCAATCTCCTCAAGTCCTCCGAATTCCACAAAGAAAAGAAAGAGTGGATTTATCAATTAAAAAATGCTGCGGACCTTGCGGATCGTGCTGATGCCGCCGTCCCTCTTGGAAAAGTCAAGAATGATGAGGAAGTTGTCAGCGCTCTTGGCAGCGCACTTCGTAATGACAAAGCTTGGGGTGTCCGCGCCACCGCTGCCGACGCTCTTGGCCAGATCGGAGGAGCTGCCGCATCCAAGCCGCTCCTTGACGCTCTGAATTCGGCAAGCGAACCTTGGCTCCGCAATCGCATTGTCTCTGCTCTCAGCAATTTCAAGGACGACGCCGCCATCTCAGCGAAGCTCATCTCCATCGCGAAAGACGACAATTCCTATCGTGCGCGCGCCGCTGCGTTGCAAGCCCTCGGCCGCCTCAAGTCATCCGGCGCCTTTGCCGCGCTGGAAGCGGCGGTCTCCGCCGATTCACCCGATGGATACCTTCGCAATGCTGCTCTCCGCTCGCTGGGCACTCTTGGCGACGACAAGGCCGTGCCGCTCCTCCAGCAGTGGTCCGCCCCCGGCAAACCCATTGAATCCCGTACTGCCTCCATTCGCGGCTTGGCCATGCTCCAGAAAGACAACAAGGACATCACCAAACAAATCGCTTCATACCTCACCGAGCCCCATTTCCCGGTTCGCATGTCCGCGATCTTCTCTCTCGGCAGCCGTGGCGACGCCACTGCCATCCCCGCCCTCGAGGCTTTGCTGAAGAGCGGCGACCTCAGCATCGAGATGGCTCCGATGATCAGAGGGCAAATCGCGCGCCTGAAGAAACCCGCTGGCGCAAAACCTGGTCCTCAAGACAGCGAAAGTGAGGAAGGCCCGGCAGGCGCTGCTTTCTCAGAAAAGGCCGCTGACTTCTCCGCGGTTGTGGAGCGTCTTGATAAGCTCGAACACCTCGTCCAGGAAATGAACGAGCGCCTCAAATCCTTCGAGAGTCGCCTGCCGCCACCCAAGCCCTGAGCCACTTATAGGGTCAAAAACCGATCGGGCCCTGAACATCAGGGCCCTTCTCTCTTTTCTTTCCTGAGTCTGCTGCCGTTTTTTTTCTTCTTTGTGGCCTCAGCGTCCCCTTCGCCCTCCGTGCTGATTTTTTCCCCTTCAATTGTTTTTTCTTAGCGATCCGCGAGCAGAATTCTCAAATCCCGCAGATTATTCCCCGTTGGCCCCATCACAATGACGTCGTCAAGCCTTGAAAAAAAAGTATGAGCATCACTCCGGCGAAAAGCGTCAGCCGGATCAAGGCCAAACTTGCGCGACAGGTCGAGTGTCTGCCCGTTCGCCACTGCTCCTGCCGCCGGGCTGTTGCCGTCTATCCCATCCGTGCCAGCACTCAGTACCGCCATCTTTTTCCCCGCTATTTTCTCAACGCAAGCCAGAACAAATGCGGAATTTCTTCCTCCGACGCCATTCCCCGTCACCGGCGAGCTCACCTCCCCGTCCGCAATCAGCGCCACTCGTTGTCCGTGATTTATTTTTTGCAATTCCTCCAATTGTCGCACCAAATACTCCGCCGCTTTGTCCACCGGCCAGTCATCGGTCGCGTTGTCGCAGCACGCGATGAATCCTTCCGCTTCTGCTGCACGGTGCGCAGGATGGAACAGATCGTCCATTCCCAGTAGCAGCGAAAAATGTGCGTTGCGAAATGCTGGGTCGCCAACTTTGGGCGTTTCCGGCATTTTTCCTTCGTCCAGCCAGCGCCTCAGCGTCGCGGGGAACTTTTCGGCCAGGCGATACTCAGCGATGCTGCGATTGGCTTCGACGACGGTTGTGGGATCCGGTAGTGTCGGTCCCGATGCGAGGGCCGACTCCTTCCCAACTGGCACATCAGTCACACCCAGCGTGATCTTCGTCGCTTTGCCCGCCGCAATCGCCAGCCGCCCGCCTTTCACTGCCGAGAGGTGCTTTCGAACCGTATTAATTTCATCGATGCTCGCGCCACAAGTCACCAGCGCGTGATGGGTTTGCTGCACGTCTTCCAGCGTTTGTCGCGCATCCAGCGGCAGCTCCACCAGCGCCGATCCGCCGCCGGAAAGCAGAAAGAACACCAGCGTCTTTCCGTTACACTTCTTCAGCAACGCCAGTATTGCTTCGGCGGCCTTCCAGCTCTCCTCATTCGGCACCGGGTGCCCGGCGGCAAAATATTTCAAGCCCTGTACTTGCTTTTGTGGGAGCGTTGGTGCTGCCACTACTCCTGCAAATCGTATGAACGGCGCCAGCACCTTCGCGAGCCCTTCCA
Source organism: Acidobacteriota bacterium (assembly GCA_003224145.1). GTDB lineage: Bacteria > Acidobacteriota > Terriglobia > Acidiferrales > UBA7541 > Acidiferrum. The sequence goes on along the minus strand of QHYN01000223.1, from coordinate 9,807 downwards.
CCATTGCATGTGCTGCTTTTCCCGCCGCCACTACTCGTATTTGTTCGTAATCGCGGAGATCAAAGGTCTTCTCGCCGCAGACCAGACGCGTTCTTTCCCGCCGCAACTTTCTCTGCATGGTCACGGGAATATCAATCGCGGCCAGTGTTTCTTGGAAAATCTGACGTGCAAGTTGTTTCAGGTCCGCCATGGAGGGTCCGCTGCGAACTCTTTCTCAGCGTTTCAAAACTTCCGGATTCAGCATGTTGGCAGGCCGCTGCCCTTGGAACAGCGCAACAACGTTTTCCGCCGCCATGCACGCCATCTTCGTCCTTGTCTCCAGCGACGCCGACGCGATGTGCGGCGCCAGCACCACGTTCGCGCGCTTCAGGCCGGGATGAATGAACGGCTCGTTTTCATATACATCCAGCCCCGCGCCCGCGATCTTTCCGCTTTCCAGCGCCGCTACCAGCGCCGCTTCGTCCACCACCGGCCCGCGCGATGTGTTGATCAGGAACGCCGTCGGTTTCATCCGGTGGAACTTGGGCGCATCGAACAGCCTTCTTGTCTCCGGCAGCAGCGGCACGTGCGCGCTGATGAAGTCAGACTCCGCCAGCAGCGCATTCATCTCCCGGAACTCCACCTGCAGGTCTCGCTCCAATTCTACCCGTGCGTGCACCGCGTCCGTGTAGATCACCTTCATCTGAAAACCGCTCGCTCGCCGTGCCACCGCTCTTCCAATCCGCCCGAATCCGACAATTCCCAGCGTCTTTCCCCACACATCCGTTCCCACGAGCTGATCCAAATCCCAGCCCTTCCAGTTCCCGGAGCGCGCTAGTGCCTCGCCTTCCCCCAGCCGCCGCGCCACCGCCATCAGCAATGTCCACGCAAAATCAGCCGTCGTCTCATCTAGCACGCCCGGCGTGTTCGTCGCCACGACCCCGCGCTTCGTGCACGCCGCCACGTCAATATTATCGAATCCCACCGCCACGTTCGCCGCAACCCGCAATTTCGGCGCTGCCCGAAGCAACTCATCATTTATTTTTTCCGTCAACAGGCAGATCAAGCCCTCTTTGTCCTTCACTCGCCGCAGAACTTCTTCGCGCGGTGGCCGTTCAGGCTTGGCCCAATATTCCACATCGCAGCCTTCTTGCAGGATTTGCCTTGCAGCTCCGAACAAGGGATGTGTTGCAAACACTTTCGGCTTGGCCATTTGTCCTCAATCGAAAACTGGGGGAATTCACACTAACACACCCGCTTGGCCCCGGCACAACTTCACGTTGCGCCCGTCCCGGCAATCTGACTATGGTGTCAGGACAGAGGGAGGAAGCGCTGACTTTAATGCGGAGCTTGCCGAAGGATCCTACCGGCTCCTGGTACTCCACTTGACGCCAACTCAACTCGCGCCGTAAGCTCCACACCGCTCCGCGCTCCGCGGTCCCATCCCTGTTTCGCGCGGCCCGGACGCAGCTCCAATCAAAATGAAAACCGTCCTCGCAAGAACCTACGTCGTCTTAAGCGGCTTGATCCTGGTCGTCGTTGGCATCGCCGGCTTCTTTCGCCACGAAATGTTCAATCTCACCTTTCCTCCCACTCACAACTTGTTTCATCTTCTCAGCGGCGCCATCGCTCTCTTCGCCGGTTTCCGCAGGAACGCCAACGGCCCGCGCCTCTTCGGCCTAATTTTTGGTTCCGTCTACACCTTTGTCGCCATCGCAGGCTTTGCCGGTCTGCGCGACCTCGGCCCCATCCAGCTAGGCTTGAACCTGCATTTCAACGTGATCCATCTCGGCGTCGGTTTTCTCACTCTTCTCGCCGGCTTCGCCATTCCCAAGCCGACCCCTCTCTCACCGCGCTCCACAGAAGCAAATCACGCGAACTTCCACTAACCTATCCTTCGATTGTCGGGAGATGCATCCCGTTCCTGAGCTGCGTAAGCTCAGCGCAATTTCTCCGCAAGGTACACAAAGCGAGAGAGCCGGCCCTCTTTGGCGATACGAGCAGCAACTTCAAGGAATTCCTGCTGTCCTTCGTAAGTCTGGTCGCCTTCGATTTCGCGCAACGCCGATTCCCTCGCCGCGCGGGCTGCCTTTCTTCGTTCGGCGACCTCAGCCATATTTCGAGTTAGGTCTTCCGAAACCAGCAAATGCAAACCACATTGCACGATCGTTCGTTCGTCGTAACCAAGCGGAACGAACAGGTAGGAACCCGCCGAACTGCGTATGGAGATTTCTGCGTTCGTCAGCGGACCGGTCACTGTGATGGGGTCGGTAAACAACATCCGTCCCCCCGGCTTCAGCAGTCGGGCCCACTCGGCAATCACCTGTCGCCGGTCGGAAAGATGGTTGATAGAGTCAATGCAGGTGATTGCATCAAACGCGGCGTCGGAGAACGGCAATCGCTCTGCCGCATCCGCAACCTGAAATTCAGCGCGTGGGGACAAGCCCCTCTGAGCTGCGAGCGATCGTGCTGTCGAAACGGCCTGCTCATGAACGTCAATCCCCACTACGGAACAGCCGGTCTTCGCGGCCATGCGCAGCCCAGGACCACCGGCTCCACAAGCAACATCCAAGAGCGTTTTGCCTGGAGAAAGTGCCAGCCAGCTCAGGAAACTGTCCTGCTCGTCCGCGGTATGCCAACTGTTTTGTCCAATATCCCCGCCAAAAGCTTCGCTCCGGATTTGCTCATACAGCTTGGTTTGGAAATTTCCGTAGGCGGCGTCGTACTGGCCGCGGCCGGCATGCGACTTAGATTTGGAAGTTCGATCCATTCAATAACCCGCAGCGCGCCCCTCAGACGCGTGGAACACGTAGACCGCAACGGTACGGCCACCACGCATCCTGCCCATAAGGACCGCGCGCGAATCATATACTTCCTCAAAGCCGCACGACCAAAGGATTCTTTTTCGCGCGATGAATCTCTCTTCCGTCCCTTCCGTAATAACGCTTCAGGCGATTCCGCCCGTTGTTTTGGTGTGCCAGAAGTGTGAGTGCACTGCGGGGCCAAAAAATTGAGGGCGCATCAGCCGTGAAGCTGTCGCGCCCTCTTTTGATTCAACCGCGAAGTTTTTACGCTCCCCGATTCAATCTGGCGTGAGCGTAGACTTCCCGTTTGCGCTTGGCAAGGGTTTTCTTCCGGTCTCCTTGTGGAATTCTGTGCACCTCTGTGCAAATCCGTCCCGGCTCCTCACCTTGCCTCTGTAGGAGAGCCATTCTTGGCTGTGCTTTTCGGATTGCCCGTGTAGCTGCCGCAAGGGGCTGCGCCAACCGCCCGTCTGCCTCAAAAGCTACGGAGTGCCTCGCCTACGTCGTCAAACGAACCCATCACCTTCAGCAGTCCGGTAATTTGAAGGAGCTCACACAAGCGAGGGGAAAGGCCGAGGAGCCTCAGTTTGCCCTTCTTCTCGACGGACACCCAGCTTCGAACCAGGGCTCCTATTCCCAGACTGTCGATGAAGGTCACACTACTACAGTCGAGCAGCACCTCGTGGTTCCCGTGTTCCAGCAAGTCTCTGATCGTTTTATGGAGTTCGGGAACCTCTGCACCCGTCAATCGCGTACCCAATTCCAGAATCGTAACGGGGCCAACCTTTCGTTTATCTACAATTCCCGCCATGACGTTCCGCGCTTCCCGATCGGGTGATGTGCTCTAGTCTTAAATCAAGAGCTCACCTGGGCACATGCTTTTGGCGAGTATATCCGATTCTCCTCTAACACGGAGACCGGTGGACCGACCGTCAAGAATTCCCGGTACTGCTACAATGCGTCCCGGCGCAACCCACCAGCATGCAGAACCTGACCAATCCGGCCTGGATCAAAGGGAAAGGTATTCTCTTCCTGTTGTTGGGTCTGCTTTCAGCGGCTCTGTTGTTTTTCGAGCGGCCAACACTTCGCGTAGCTGTCCTGCTGCTCGTCGTCGTATGGTCCTTCTGCCGCTTTTACTACTTCGCGTTCTATGTCCTCGAACGCTACGTCGATCCAACCTATAAGTTCTCCGGCCTCTTCTCGCTGGCCCGCTACCTGCTCCGCAAACCTCGCCAAAAGCCCTGAATTTGCCGGAGACTGTTCAAAGCTACCTCCCCCTAGCACCCGGCTAGAAAGGTGCGTGCACTGTGGGGCCAAAAAAATTGAGGGCGCATCAGCCGTTAAGCTATTGCGCCCTCTTTCGATTAAACCGCGAAGTTTTTGACGCTCCCCGATTCAACCTGGCGGGAGCCTAAGCTTCCCGTTTGCGCTTGGCAAGTGTTTTCTTCTTGTTTCCTTGTGGAATTCTGTGCACCCCTGTGCAAATCCGTCCCCGCCCCGACATCTCTAACAATGTCGGCCCTGCCAAATCTTTTTTGAGCTTACTTCTCCATTCACTCCGAAGTGTGGTCTTGTTCGTTTTCCCTGGACCAATTCATTGACGACCATGGCTCGCAGGGTCTGCTCTGCTGGCAAATTCGTTGTGTCGAGGGCAGGAGAAGCGTATGATGCGCAAACCCTTGATCTAAATCGGAAGTTCCAGATGAGATTTGTGCGTGAATCCCTGGTTTTTGCAGCACAGCTTTGCTTGGCAGGAGCCGCCCCTCTTTTGGCGCAGACTTCGCCGCTGCTCCCTTCCCAAAAGGCTCCGCTCTCCATCCGCGTGGTAGCCTATCGAATTGAAGCCAAGTACAACCCCAAGAACCATAGTCTCGACGCGCAGGAAACACTCACGTGGACGAACTATACGGGCCTGCCTCAGGATCGCTTGCCGTTGCATCTCTATCTGAACGCGTTCCAGCCAAAGTCCACGTTTACGCGTGAAGGCTACGAGGGTGGCAACCGTGACGTCGAAATTGGCGCAAAGTGGGAGGACAAGAAGTTCGGCGAAGACATGATCAAGTCGCTTGAAGTGGTTGGCATGGGTGATCTAACCAGTCAGCTCCGCTTTATCCACCCGGATGACAACAACGCCGACGATAAGACCGTGGTGGAAGTTCAGTTGCCGCGTTGGGTCGCACCGAACGAGAGCATCACGTTTAAGATCGCGTTCCACGATCAATTTCCCGAAGTCGTGGCGCGCACCGGCTACAAACGGGATTTTCTGCTGGCCGGGCAATGGTTCCCAAAGATCGGTGTGTGGTGGAAGAATGCCTGGAACTGCCACCAGTTTCACGCAACCACGGAGTTCTTCGCCGACTTCGGCACCTACGACGTGAAGGTGACTCTGCCATCCAATTTCAACGTCGGCGCCACCGGTGTGCAGATAGCCGAAACTGCCAACGCCGACGGCACCAAAACTCTTGTCTTTAAAGCCGAAGATGTCCACGACTTTGCCTGGACGGCCGATCCGGGAACAAAGATCGTCGAGGACACCGTGCAGATGAGCAGTGGCACCGTGAAGCTGCGCCTCCTGATGCAGCCCAGACACATGGCCAGCGCTCCACGCTACTTGGATGCCCTGAAGGGCACGATGAAAAAATTTGACGAATGGATTGGCCCTTATCCTTATTCGCAAATTACGGTGGTCGATCCGCCCCATGGCGGCCTTGCTGCGGGCGGCATGGAATATCCCACGTTCATCACGGCCGCTACCGCGTGGTGGGTATTCGATGGTTTGAAATTTCCGGAGATTGTTGTCGAACATGAATTCGGACACCAATATTGGTATGGCATGGTGGCTACCAACGAGTTTGAAGAAGCATGGCTCGACGAGGGCATCAACCAATACACCGAGTGCAAGATCATGGATGCTCTATATGGCCGCGATGTGGACGTCTTGAACACGCGTGTCGCTACCGCGGGCGAACGCGGGACCGACCGAATCGGCTACATCGGTGTGGCCGAATACGATCCGATGACCCGCCGGGGCTGGCAATTTCTGATCTCCAATTCCTACGGCGGGATCACCTACGACAAAACAGCCCTCGTACTGCTCACGCTGGAACACATCATTGGAGAGCAAAAAGTGCGCGAGGCTCAACACGTGTACTTTGAACGTTATCGCTTCAAACATCCGACTGCTGATGAGTTCATGAACACGGTAAATGAAGTCGCCGGCCACAATTTGGATTGGTTTTGGAACCAATCCGTGCGAGGAACGCAGGTGCTGGACTACCGGATTCTGAGCGCCGAAAGCTACCGCGTCGACTGGGCCGATAAAAACGCCCCGAAAGAAGAGAAGAAGGGCGAAACCGAGTACGTTTCCAGTGTGGTCGTTCACCGCAAAGGTGACTTCGTTTTCCCCGTCACCTTAGAAGTGAAATTCGACAACGGCGAAACGCTTCGCGAGCACTGGGACGGCCAGGATCGCTGGCATCGCTATACCTGGCAGAAAAAGGCCAAAGTGGTTTCCGCGGAAATCGACCCGGAGCACGGCATCCTGCTCGATCGCGACCGCTTTAATAACAGCTGGCTGGCCGATTTCAACCCTCATGCCTCAGGAAAGATTGCCGGTTATTGGATGCTGTGCACGCAGTGGTTTGCTCAGTTGCTGGCCTGGTTGGCCTGAGGAGAGATCTTGAAGCGGCCGATTCGAGATGGTTTCTTCCTGGTATGGCGTCACCAGCGTCTGGTTTGGTGGATTTTCTTCGTCAACCTCGTGCTTGGATTTTTGTCCTCGCTTGCACCTGGTGTGGTTCTCCACTCCGTGCTGGACAAGAGTCTTTATGCCGAAGAGATGAGCAAGCACTTTGATGCAACCGTTTTTGTGGAGCTGCTCACTAGGCCTGAAGTTTCGACGTTACCGTGGATGACCGGTTCTTTAGCCGCCGGCGTGATCTTCCTTTTCTACATGCTTTTTATCTCGGGCGGTGTCCTCGCGATTTATCACCAAGACCGGAAGTTCACCCGTGGTCAGTTCTTTGAATCCTGCGGAGACTTTCTCTGGCGCATGGTGCGTCTGCTTCTCTGCTCCATAATTCCGTTCGCCATCGTGTTTGGTTTGCTCGCACTCGTGCAGCGCGTTTCTGGCAAGATGGCTTCCGATGCTCCGCGCGAGTTGCAAGGTTTTTTTGTGCAAGTCGCCGGCTGGTTCCTATGCCTTGTATCCGCGCTCTTTGTGCGTGCCTGGTTTGATTTGGCGCAGGCCCGCACCGTAATCGACCACGTGCGCGGAATATTCGTCTTGAGCTTTCGCTCTTTCGTACTCGCTCTGCGAAACCTGCCGCGGCTTCTTTCGATCTATTTGGCGACTACCTTCGTGGCGGGAATGGCAGCGTGGGCCGCCTGGACTTTATGGCTCAGGATTCCGCACTCGACGTTCGGCGCCAGTTGGCTGCTTCTCGAGCTGCTCACCTTGGTGCTGGTTGGTGTTCGGCTCTGGCAGCGGGCGGCAACTGTCGTGTGGTACGAAAACTACGACGAGTTGCATACGTCGCGATTGTGGCCAATTCCGCCTACGTCTCCCACAAGCGAACTTGTGGAGGTCGGAGCATCACCGAACGTCCCGCCCCTTCATGACGAAAGCGGGGATCCGTCTACCTGAAAAAAAGTAATTGCGCTGACCATCGCCAAACGGTCCGCTTTTCCTGCAGGAACGTGTGAAAGTTCTGCCCGGAACCGCACGGACGTGGACCGTTTTACAGGGGCGGTGCTGCTTCCCGCGCGCTCCGACCCTGTCGGAGGGCTGCCTTTCGCTAACCTCCTTCAACGCAACTCTCTAGCGTTCAAACTGGCGATCTGACGAGGATAGTCACCCAGAGCGAGTCCGTGAGTTGTGCATTTTGCGTCCCGGATGGTTCTGTGCCGGAACGCCGTGGCCGACCTGTCCCGACCTTGTCGGGAAGGTTCCGGCCCTGCCGGAAGGAATCCCTCTTCCGTCCCGTCCGCCTTGTGGGTCGGACCTTCAGGTCCGACATAACGGCACACCTAGCCCCTCTCGTCATTCCGAACGGAGCAGGCCGACTTTTTCTTCACCTTTTGCTCCCGCGAAAGGGTCGCCTGCGGACGTGAGGAATCCCTCTTCGTCTTTTGTTCCGCCCATATCCGCAGCCGACAATCCCCGCCTCCAGGTGTCATCCCGAACGAACGTGAGGGATCTGCTTTGGCCTTCGTTGTTCTTTGTGAGCTAGGACGGTGGGCTTTCTGCAACGAAAAAAATTGAGGGCGCATCAGCCGTTAAGCCGCTGCGCCCTCTTTCGATTGATTCGCGAAGTTTTTAAGGCTCCCCGATTCAACCTGGCGTGAGCGTAGACTTCCCGTTTGCGTTTGGCAAGCGGTTTCTTCCGGTTTCCTTGTGGAATTCTGTGCACCCCTGTGCAAATCCGGCCCCGCCCGTCATCTCGCCTTTCTTCCGGCCAGCTAGTTCAAGCTTCCAAAAACAGATGGTTTTCGCGACTTGTCCGGTAATCCGACGCCGGCGCATTCTCAGTTCTCCGGAGTTCAGTCCGGAGCGCCTGAGTACAGGTTCTCGACAGTCTCCTAGAACTCGATCCTGACCCCGACTTGGCCTTCGCGGCCGGGGAGGACTTGCAGCACTTGGGCGAATTTGGGGGCGGTCGGGTTTGTACCGGTTGGCGGAAGACCATTGACGGCGGCGGGATTGGCGCGGTTGAGCAGATTGAAGAACTCGAGGTAGGCGTGGAAGCGGACTCGCTCGCCGAAATTGATGCGCTTGGCAATGCGCATATCGAAGTTGACGAATGCAGGCGCAACGAAGTGATTGCGGCCCTGTAGAAAATCTACCCCGTTGAAATTGCCGTCGCCATCAACGTCCGGGGGGTTCACGGCAAACCCGGCGCTATAATGGAATCCGCTCTGCGCGCGGAAAATACCGCTGAAGTCCACTTTCCAGGGGAATTGCACGAGGCTGTACAGCAAAAACGTGTGGTTCAGGGCCAGATCGGATGGCCCCTTGTCCAGGTTTGGCCCGTTATAGAAAATGCCAGCTTTGGGCACAGGGTTCCCGTTACTCGCTGCGAAGGGGCCGCTAGCGTTGGTCTGGCCGGTGACCGGATCGGTGACTAGCGTGGTCATGCCCACAAAGCTGTCGGTCGGACCGGTGGTAGCGGCGAAGGCCGCTCCGAAGTTAGTTTGCAGGTCGCTTACAAAATTGGAATTGAGAGCGTTGTCCGTTTCATGAGTCCAGGTGTAGTTCGTGTCAAGCGTAAAGGACTTACTCATGCGTTTAGTGAAACCAAGCGATACCGCATCGTAGGTGCCGTGCAGCCACGGTCCATAACCGAAAGTGAGCGGAGAGCCCGGCGGCACCGTTTCACCGGCATGTCCGGGGATGCGCGCCTCAAAAGCCAGGTTGGTATCACGCACGCCGAGGATGTTGTCGATGCTCTTGTGGTAGTAATCGAGCTGGATCACGGCGCTGGAAGAGAGTTGGCGTTGAAGCCCGGCGTAAAATCCATTCGTGTAGGGAGTTTTAAATGCGGCATCAACAGTGATGGGGATGCCACTGACAGGAAAAGCCCTGCTGCCAATAGTGAGATTACCGAAGGGATCGTAGGAGAAGGAGCCGGGCGCGGCGCCTACGGCGGCGCTGGCGGCATCGGCGAATTGCTGGGAAGTAAAGCCGGTCAGCGCCTGGACGTTGTTGACATTGACGACTGCATTCGCCGGAACAGGGGCATGGCCTGGCGCGACCACGCTATTCAGATGGTCTATGCCGTAGAGTGGTTGATTCGTCCCGTTGGGAAATTTCGCCGAGCACTTCAGACCCATAGATTGAATCTGCGCATCCGTCAGATTCGCAGAGGCACAAGGCACGGGAAGTCCCAGGCTGGCGAAGAGAATCGTGAGCTTGGTGGGATCGCCGTAGAAAAGGCGCGGGAAAGAAAGGAAGGTTTGCGTAACGAGATTGGCTCCGCCGAATGCAGGGATGTCGCGCGCTAGTCCTAGGCGGAAATGATCGTAA
>QHYN01000222.1 GCA_003224145.1 Acidobacteriota bacterium | reverse complement strand
CATATACGGCATTGCCCACGATGGCCGCAGCGGCCAGAACAAAAAGGAACGGTGTCCAGGGATAGCCGGGCATGCGGTAGGGAATAGACCGGCCAGCAGCCGCCCGCCGGATGGGGAAGATGGCGGCGGCGCCAAGTCCGTAGAAGATCCAGCCGATGAAAATCACGCCCCCAATCAGTTCGGAAAATTTTCCTGCACAAGTCAACACGGCCGACCACACGCCCAGTGCAACGATAGCGAAGACCGGTGTGCGATAGTTTGCGTGCACAACGGCGAGCTTTTTGAAGAAGAGATCGTCATGCGCCATAGCGTAGAAAACCCGCGGCGCCGTCAGGATCACGCTGTTCGTGGCGCTGAAGGTGGAAACGAGAATTGTGAGCGCGACAATGATTTGCGCCTTGCGGCCGAGCACCGCGCTCACAGCGGTAGCGGCGATCGCTTCACTCGCCGTGGATGCGGCGGGACCCAGCGCCACGAGATAAGCGACCACTGCAATCATGTACAGTCCGGCGAGAATCAAAGAGCCGGCAAGAAACGCGCGGGGAAAATTCCTTTGCGGATCGACCACTTCGCCAGCGCTATAAGTGCCGAATTGCCAGCCCTCATAGGCCCACAGAACCGCGATCATGGCCAGTCCAAAATTGGAAAAAAGGCTGAGGCCATGTTGCGTGGTTCCCAGTGCGGCGGGGATGTCGGCGCCATGATGGCCAAGCGACAGAAGAACGGCGCTGAGCACGACGATGATGCCGACTTTCACGAGTGTCGTCCAATTCTGCAAATTAGAGCTCTTGCGCGTGCCCCAGACGTTCACGACGGTGACGACGCCGATCATCGCCACAGCCGCACTCGTCGACGCTAAAGGCGAAAGCGGAATGATTTCCGCGAGATAGCGGCTGAAAGCGCGGGCCAGCGCGGCAACTGAACCGCTGGCAATCACCAGAAAGAGACACCAGCCATAAAGGAACGCCGGAAGCCGCCCGAAGCCGTCGCGAATGAAACAGTACAGACCGCCGGCTTCGGGATTGCACGCTGCGAGTTCAGCGTAGGTGAGCGCACCAAGAAGAGAAAGAACGCCGCCCACAAACCAAACAAGCAGGGAGAGACCGACAGAGCCGTCAAGCTGACGAAAGATGAGACCGGGCGTTAGAAAAATCCCCGAGCCAATAACGGAGCCAATGAAGAGAAGCAGCAGATCGCTCAAACGAAGTGTGCGGACGAGTTCAGGCATTGGGCAGGTCGCCGCGGCGCGGTGCGCGAACAGACCGCAGGCATCATAACCGCGGATTCGGAGCGGTCAAGGAGAAGTTGAGGGGATGACGATCGGCGATGGCATGAAGCAAAGCAAGAAGACGACCAAGGCAAGGAATGCGCCAAACCGGCGTTTTGCATCGAGAGCCGTCGGGTCGTAAACCGGAGCGATGCGCAGGAAACCCATGCCCAGAAGCAGCATTCCCCACACGTACCACCCCTCCCAGAAATGAAGCAGCCCAAGAACAATAAGACCAACGGGAAGGAGGAGAGACAGGTAACGGTGTGCACGAGGGTTCAGTGCGCGGAGAACGTGGCCGCCATCGAGCTGTCCGGCTGGCACGAGATTCAGCGAAGTGACAAACAAAGCGACCCACGCGGCGCGGCCGATGGGCGGCAGCAGGAGTGCGTCCGGCGAGATCCCCGGATGAACAACTGCCTCGAGCAGCCGCATCAGGAGCGGTGTGCCATAGATCAATTCCGCATGCGCGGGGCTTGCGAGTCCCGGCACTAACTTGGCATGCAGCACGCCATAGACGAGCGCCGGAACAGCGAAGACGAAACCCACAAGCGGGCCCGACGCACCAACATCAAAGAGCGCGCGGTTCGTGCGCATCGGCGAACGAATCAAAATAAACGCGCCAAAGGTGCCCGCTAGGTTGGGGAAGGGAATAAAGAAAGGATAGCTGGCCCGGAGGCGATGGTATCGGCAAGCAAAGAAGTGACCCAATTCATGGGCGAGCAGAATCCCGAGCAGAGTAGCGGCAAAGGGGAGTCCTGAGGCGAGGCCCGTTGGGTTTTTATAGAAGAGCACGAAGGCTTGGAGAAATTCATCGACCGACACTGCTTGGTCGTGCGCGTAGGCAACGGCAAATTGCGTGCCCGCAACGAGACACGTGCAAAGTGTGAGCAAAAACAGGGTAACTGCCAGAACCAACGATTTCACGGAAGGACGATGAAGAACAGGCTCGTAATACTGTTCGCGGAGAGCAGCGGTCCGCCAATCGAAGGTGACCGGAATCGATGGGGAAGGATTTTCTGGCCGTGGTGGAGTCACGAAGTCATCAGCAGGGCGAATTTGCGGGGCACCCCATAGTACAGCATAGTTAGACTGGTTCACGCCAGCACAGAAGAGAAAATAGACTTGATCGCGTGCGTTGCCTAATCGCCGGCTGCAGAAGAGCTACTCCGTCTTTTTTTCTTCTTCCTTGCCCTGGAGTTCCTTGCCTGGCTTGAACCGCACCGCTTTCCCCGGCGGGATGTTGACCTCTTCGCCCGTGCGCGGGTTGCGTCCGATGCCCGTCTTGCGCGGTTTGACACTGAAGACGCCGAACCGGCGAAGTTCGATGCGCTGGCTGCGGCCAAGAGCCTGCTTCAAGGACTCGAAAATCGTCTCGACGGCCTGTTCGGCTTTCGTGCGGCTGATATTAGTGGCGGCGACCACGGCATTCACAAGGTCTAGCTTGATCACGTAGATCCTCCCGCGCTTCCGAGGCAGATGCTAGAAGGTGCGGGGCGGGTTGTCAAGACGTGAGGGGTAATCTACACTGAACCTCTTTTGGCGCGAGCCGTTGGATCCATTTGCCGTTGCAAGGCATCGAAAATACAATTCGCGGTTGCATTTCACGGAGGAATGCATGGCCGTCAAGCCAGATCGCTGGATCCGGCGCATGGCGCTGGAGCACAAGATGATCGAGCCGTTTACCGATCGCCAGGTGCGCGAAGGGGTGATCAGTTATGGAGTGTCATCGTACGGCTACGACATCCGCGTGGCGGACGAGTTCCGGATTTTCACCAACGTGAACTCCACCATTGTGGATCCCAAGAATTTCGATCCGCGGTCGCTCGTGGAATTCAAGGGAGACGTCTGCATCATCCCGCCCAATTCCTTCGCGCTGGCCCGCTCGGTCGAATATTTCCGCATTCCGCGCAACGTGCTGACGATTTGCGTCGGCAAATCCACGTACGCGCGCTGCGGAATCATCGTCAACGTGACGCCGTTCGAGCCGGAGTGGGAAGGCTTCGTGACGCTGGAAATCAGCAATACCACCCCTCTACCCGCGAAAATTTATGCGAATGAAGGACTTTGCCAGGTGATTTTCTTCCTCTCGGACGAAGACTGCGAAGTCAGCTACAAAGACAAAAAGGGAAAATACCAGGCGCAGGGAGGAATCGTTTTGCCACGGCTATAGATTTCAGGACAGCTCTCTCGATCCAACGGTGATGGAAATGCAGCGCGCGTGGATGCAGTCAGGCCAGGCTGACGCTTTCTCCTGGGTACGTCACAGCGCACTCGCAAGCGGATAGCCGCGTTCTCGCCATGCACCCAGTCCGCCCTGCAATGGCCGGATGCGTTTGACGCCTCTTTTCCTGAGGAGCAGCGCCACACGGGCGCTGGTGGCTTCATTCGGTCAAGTACAATAAAGAATCACTTCCCGGTCGCGGGGCAAGCGGTCGTTGTTCTCCCCCAGTTCCATGGCGTCCATGTGCATAGCGCCGGGAATCGTTCCCGGATCCGCTTCGAAGTCCAGCGAGTGGCGCAGATCAACAATGACCAGATCTTCGCCGGAGTCGATCTTTTTCTTCAATTCATCCACGGTGATGCGCGCAATGCGCAGTTCCCGTAGGAAGCGCTGACGGGCGATAAATTTGTACGCGATATATGCGGCGAGAGCGCCCACGAGAAGTACCACCACCCACCCGCCGAGAGAAGCAAGACGTGCCGCGACCAGCTCAATCTGCCCGCTGAAGGCGTAGCCTAGGCCCATGAATGCGCCGGCCCAGAAGAGCGATCCCAGCGCGTCAAACAGCAGGAACCGCCGCGACCGCATGTGAAAAATTCCTGCGAGCGGCGGCGTGACGATGCCCAGGCCGGGAATAAACTTGGCCACCAACAGCGACCGCGCCCCTTGTTTGGAAAAAATGCCTTCTGTACGGCGCACGCACGAATCGGGCTCGAGCGAAATCCGGCAGAGGAGTTGCAGAATCTTGATGCCTTTGTGGCGGCCAAGCTGAAACCAGATCGTATCCGCGGCCACTGCGCCGAGCACCGCAAAGAAGACGGAAGTGAAGAAATTCAAATGTCCCGTGCCGGCGAGCGCACCCGCCGCCAGCAGCAGGGGCATCGCGGGAATGGGTATCCCCACTTGCTCGGCAAAAACCCATACCAGCAGAACCACGTACCCGTGATGGATGAGAAATTCGAAGGCGCGGTGCATGGCTCGGCTGGGTGTTCGTCTCCTCGGTTATTTCGACGCGAAAGGAGCAGTATGCCCCCAACTCCCCGTCATTACGAATTCGCGAATCGGTTTGCGCGTCCGGGGCGCCAGCTCGCGCTCTTTCAGCGGCTGGGACAGGGAGTCCGGATTTCCGGGATAACCGATCGCGATGGCCGCGATGGCCTCCCAGTCCGAGGGGATTCCCAATGCGAGTCGGGCCTTCTCCGGATCGAAGCCGGCCATCTGATGAACCGCGAGGCTGTGGGCGGTCGCTTCTACGGACAATAAGGCGCTCGCGGCGCCCGTGTCGTATTGTGCGTTGCGGTTCGGAGCGTGATTCTTCGCGAAAACCAGCTTGGCCACGGCAATCGCCAGGGCCGATGCATTCTTCGCCCAGGCCGCGTTGAATTCCACCAAGGTCCCGAGGACCTTGTCAAAATTCGCTTTGTCATCCTTTGTCGCGACAATATAAGCCCAGGGCTGTTCGTTGTAGCTGGAGGGTGCCCAGCGGGCTGCTTCAAACAAGCTGCGAAGAACTTCCGGCGGGATAGGTTTGTCGATGAACGCGCGCGGGCTCCAGCGGTCACGGATCAGTGGATGAACGGGAAAATCGCTGGGCGCTGGTTTCTGCATGTTGTTGATCCTTTTGTTGTGAGCCCTTTTTAGATGATCCTGGCAGCGGTGGCGGTGCATCGGCACCGCTTTCCCCCCCTTTTTTCCATTGCAAAAGATAACCGGCCGCTCAGTTGCTGGATTTCGTTGCGGCCTTCTGAATCAGTTCGACATCGATCGTGATGTTCACGTCATCGCCCACGACCACACCTCCATTGTCGAGCGTGGCGTTCCACTTCACGCCGAAGTCCTGCCGGTTGATTTTTGCTGTTGCCGTAGCCGCGAGCCGCTGGTTGCCCCAGGGATCCTTCACCGGAGCCGTTGGCCCATCTACGTCCAGCACGACCTCCTTAGTTGTGCCCCGAATGGTCAGGTCGCCGGTAGCCTTGAGTTTTCCCGGCGCGATCTGCTCCACTTTCTTGGATTTGAAGGTCATCGTCGGGTAGTGGGCCACATCGAAGAACCTTTCGCTCCGCAGGTCCTTGTCGCGGTCGGGTTCGCGGGTATCTACGGTGGAGACGTCGATGCTCACCTCCACCCTTGACTTGCTAATGTCCTTGTCATCGAGCATCAACGTTCCGCTGACCTTGCTGAAGGCTCCGCGCACCGTGGAAATGGCCATGTGACGAACCGCGAATTGCGCCGAGGAATGCTGCGGATCGATTTGCCAATTGGATGTTGTGGCGCCAGCGGGCATCGATAACACGGTCGCGAGTCCCGCCAGTGCTGCGATTTGTGAGAGAACCTTGCACATGCTTGTCTTTCCTTTCCTTTTTTTGATTGGGGATTCCAAACGCTTCCGAAAGCGCGCCACCCTTACCTGCCATCCCGAATTTGTTCCAGGAGGTCGTAGAGCATCTTCAAGCGGGCGGCCGCCATATGCCGGAACTGCCGCTTATGCAAACCCCGCATGGGCTGGTCCAACGGCTTGATCAATCCAAGTCCCCGCGCTGTGATGCGCGTCTTGACGACCCGGCGATCATCCTTTTGTCTTTCGCGGGTGATCAAGCCGCGCTTTTCCATGCGGTCGAGAAGGCGCGTGATGTCCGGATCGTGGGTGATCATACGCTCCCCGATCCCCCGGCAAGCCAGGCCTTCCGGGCCGGCGCCGCGGAGGATGCGTAACACGTTGTATTGCGTGCCAGTCAAGTTGGCGGTGCGGGTCAATTGTTCCGCTTCTTGGCCGAGAGCGTCCGCCGTTTTCAGCAGCGCAAGAAAGATGCGTTCTTCCAGCGGTGCTGGCCGGCGCTGCGCATGGGATTTGGAACTCATGGGGAAAGCATAGTCGTGTAAACGACTATTGTCAAGAGGTAAAATTAGTCAAGGGGCGGCCTTCTACGGCTTGCGCAGTGGACGCACATGGATCTCGCTTAGGAAACTTACCGGACCCTGCGTCACGATGGCTTCCACGGCGTGCGCCACATCTTCCGCCTGCAAAGCTTTCGAGGCGTTTTTCGGCCCGCGGCCGGAAAATTCCGTGGCCACGCTGCCGGGGCAAATCACACTCACGCGGATGCCGTACTCCCGCAAATCCTCCGCCATGCACCCCGAAAGGCCCATCAGCCCCCATTTGGACGCGCAATAGATGCCCCCGCCGGCGAACGTATTTCTCCCGGCCAGCGAACTGATATTGATGATGTCGCCCGCACCGCGTCGAATCATGGACGGGATCACTGCGCGAGATACGAGAAAAATACTCTTGAGATTGGTATCCAGCACGCGATCCCAATCCCCCTCTGTTTTTTCGTGTGCCGGGCCGAAGAGCCCCATGCCCGCGCTGTTGACCAGGATGGTAATCGGTCCCAGCTTGGCTTCGGTTTTAGAGACAAGCTCGGTTACTCGTGCTGCGTCTGTAACGTCTGTCATCTGGAAAAACGAGCGGGTACCAAGCTTTTCGATCGCTCCGGCGGACTCTGCCAGCGCCGCGCGATCCCGGCCGCAAATGGCCACGGATGCCCCCAGCACCGCAAGCCGCTCAGCAATGGCCCGCCCGATGCCGCGGCTTCCTCCTGTTACCAGCGCCACACTCTTGGAAAGCCGCGCCTTTTCGCCGAATTCTGCATTTGTACTATTTATCCCCGCCATGAGAATTCTTCCTCGTCTGGGCCACTCTTTTTGTGCGACACTCATCCTATCATTAGATATTTCCTCCAAAGCGGACGTCCCCGTTCGCGGCGGAAGTGGAGGAGAAGTGATCGCAGTTGAATGAAATATCAACAGCAGCTTACTTTCGTCGAGGATAACAGCTTGCGGATTTGGCTGGGCTTTTCCTATAATCCCAACGTTTTCCGAGACAGTAAGATTCCCGGTGAAAGGGCTCCGGGGCGCACCGGAAGAGCAAAATTCAGACTTGGAGTCTGAACGAGGAGAAATCGGAATGAACGCAACAAGGAAATTGTCGGGGATTGCGTTGGTGGCGCTTTGCCTGACTCTTGGGAACCCGGGGAATCTGCGTGCGCAAGCGCCAGCGGCCGCGCAGGACAGCGGCGCCGGCAAGGCGCCGGCGTACACCCTCGCGGAGTACAACGCCTACCAAGCCTGTGCCGGCGAGAAAGCTCCCGCCACACAGATCAAGTGCCTGGATGACTTTGTCGCAAAGTACCCGAATTCCGCTCTACTCGTTTACGTGTATCCGCTCTATGCCACGGCCTACAATCAACAAAAGAATCCTCAGAAAGTAATCGAATTCGCAGACAAACTGGTGGCGCTGGGCGATAAGGCGGAACCTGGCATCCGTTATCAGGCGCTATTTGCGCGGTCCATGGCTTTTGCGAGCTTGCCTCTTAAGGAATCGGATCCCGGGGCCAAAGAGATCGCGACCAAAGCTCGAGAGGCGGCCTTGCTCGGCTTGAAAACTCTTGACGAATTGAAGAAGCCCGACAACGTTTCCGACGAGGATTTCAAGAAGCAAAAGCAACAGCCCGCCATTCTCTTTAATTACACTGCGGGCAACGCGGCGATGATCACCAAGGACTATCCGGCTGCCGTGCAGTCTTTTAAAGCAGTTCTCGCCCTCAATCCCGACGACTTGAGCACCAACTACAACCTGGGCCTAGCCTACAAGGCCATGACACCCGCGCAGTGGATGGACGCCTTCTGGTATTTTGCAAAAGCCGTGACCTCCAAGGGCGCGACGCAGGCACAGGCAGACAAAGTAAAGAAGTATCTGAAAGCCCAGATCGCGAACTACCAGGGAGGGAACGTCTGCGACAGCCTAACCGACGGTGAGCTAAATGAACTCCTCCAGCTCGCGGGCAGTTCGGCCGAGCGTCCCGGCAGCTATTCCTTGCCTAGCGCTTCGGATATCAGTGCGGTTCAGAAAAACATGACGATTGCGACCGTATTTGCCGATCTAAAGGCGGGCGGTGATAAGAGCAAGCTCACTTGGCTCGCCGCCTGTGGCCTGGAATTCCCGGATGTCCCGGGCAAGCTTCTGGAAATCGTTCCCGGTACAGATGCAGTCGTTCTGAAGATTGCTTTTGTTACCAGCCAAGCTGAATTCGACGCCGCAACCACTCCCAACATGGATGTCAAGGTTGTCGGGCAGCCCCAAGCTGCGAAACTGGAAAAGGACAGTGCGCCTCGCTTTACCGGCACCCTGGTTTCCTATGATCCCGACCCAACCTTCTTCCTGCACTGGGACAAGGCTAAAGTTAACCAAGAAGATCTGCCGAAGGAAAGGGCCGCACCGAAGAAGCCCGTGCGCAGGCCTACCAGGAAACCCAGCGGAAGGTCCAACTAAATTTCTAGAATATCAACTACGTCAAGAAAACGGCTCTCCAGCGCTTTGGAGAGCCGTTTTGCACTTTGCGGATGCTCCCTGGGCGAAGGCTTTTTAACGCGAACGCCGGCGATGCCCGTTCGATTCCAGCTTGTACTCATCGATCTTCCGGCTCAGCGTGTTTCGGTGGATGCCGAGAAGCTCCGCCGCGCGGGATTGATTGCCACTGGCGCGGTCCAACACCCGCTTGATAAAGCGCTTTTCAAACTCACAGATAGCCTCGTTAAAAAGAATCCCGCGTTCAACCATTTGACTCACGAGCCCTTCTAGTTGATCTTTCACCATGACACGCTCCGCGCAATTGAATTGTGTGAGGGGCCTGCTTGCTAGTTCAGCTCGCGGCCAGTCAGGATGCGATATGCTTCCCGGTACTTGTCGCGAGTGGCGCTAACCACCTCCGGTGGCAATTCCGGCCCGGGCGGGGTCTTGGGCCATTGCATTCGTTCGAGATAGTCGCGCACGAACTGTTTGTCAAAAGAAGGCTGCGGGCCGCCGGGGCTGTAGTGCGCCGCGGGCCAGAAGCGGGAAGAATCCGGCGTCAGCGCTTCGTCAATCCACATCAGCTTGCCGTTGAGCAGCCCGAATTCAAATTTAGTGTCCGCCACAATGATGCCGCGTGGTTCCGCGTAAGCGGCAGCGCGCCGGTAAAGCTCCATGCTGACCGCGCGGACTCTCTCCGCGAGCTCTTTGCTGATCAGCGAGGCTGCTTGCTCGAACGAAATATTTTCATCGTGGCCGCTTTCCGCTTTTGTCGCCGGCGTGAAAATGGGTTCCGGCAAACGGTCCGATTCAGAGAGCCCCCGGGGTAGGGCGATTCCGCAGATTCTTCCTGTCACGCGGTAGTCCTTCCAGCCTGAACCGGAAACGTATCCGCGCACCACGCATTCAACCGGCAGCGGCTTCGTCTTTCGCACCACCATGGACCGCCCCGCCAGTTCCTCCTTGAAATTGTCGAACGGCGCAGGAAACTCGGTGGAGCTGAGCACGTGGTTGGGAATGACGTCCTTCAAAAGGTCAAACCAGAAGAGCGATAGTTGCGTGAGCACCTGCCCTTTGTCGGGAATCGGCGTCGGAAGAACTACATCAAACGCAGAAAGGCGGTCCGTGGCGACAATGAGCAGCTTTTCGCCCAAATCATAAATGTCGCGAACCTTTCCGCGCACGCTCGGCGTCAGTCCGGCGAACTGAGTTTCCCTCAAAACTTTCATGGCAGGAGCAGCAGGCACTGACAACATCTCCCCGACTAGGTGGGCAGCATTCTAGCGCACCGAATGGCGAAGTCAAAGCCGTGCGCAGTGGAAATCTGTGCGAATCGGGATAGAAAAAATTTATAGCCGCAATGAAAAATGCGACGAAAGATTCTTAGCGGTTCCAGGCATGCGCCGCATCGGACCCGCACGAGCTACGTAGCTCTGCTACGCTGCGGAAGCCGCCGCCACGCGCTGCTTGGGGCCTTGGCCTTCTGCTTCTTCCCAGCGCACGCTGACGAGCTTCGATACGCCCGGCTCCTGCATGGTTACGCCGTAGAGCACGCTGCTCATCTCCATCGTCTTGCGGTTGTGCGTGACGATGATGAACTGTGTCTGGCTGCTCATTTCCGCGATCAGCCGCGTGAACCGCCCCACGTTCGCTTCGTCCAGCGGCGCGTCCACTTCGTCCAGGATGCAGAACGGGCTCGGCTGGTACCGGAAAATCGCAATCAGCAGCGCCAGCGCGGTCATGGCCTTCTCGCCGCCGGAGAGCAGCAGCACATTCTGCAGCCGCTTGCCCGGCGGCGAGGCGACGATATCGATGCCCGCGTCGCCGGAGCTGTCCGGCTCGGTCAAACGCATCTCCGCCATGCCGCCCCCGAAAATCGCATGGAACGCGTCTCCAAAACTCTTGTTGATCGCGTGGAAGGCGTGCTCGAATTTTTCCTTGGTGGCCTGGTCAAGCTCAGCGATCGCTTGCTGCGTATCGGCAATCGAATGCAGCAAGTCGTCGCGCTCGCGCGTCAAAAACGTGAACCGCTGCTCGCACTCGTTGAATTCCTCGAGTGCCATCATATTCACCGCGCCCATGGACTCGATGCGCTGCTTCATTTCGCGGTAATTCGCTTCCGCGC
Organism: Acidobacteriota bacterium; assembly: GCA_003224145.1. Classification (GTDB taxonomy): domain Bacteria; phylum Acidobacteriota; class Terriglobia; order Acidiferrales; family UBA7541; genus Acidiferrum. Next base: position 20,627 of record QHYN01000222.1, on the reverse strand, counting down.
TGGTCAGCTCCTCGCCGCTCATGAATGCCGCTTCCGCGGCGATCAAATCCTCCGGCAGCGCGTTCACTTCGCTCATGCACGTTTCGCGCAGGTGCTGCCGGTCCGAATCGTTCTTCGCGCGTTCCACTTCGGCGTGGCTGCGCTGTTCGCGAAGCTCCTGCAATGACTGCCTTCCCATGCGCAAGTGATCTTCCATCTGCGTCAAGCGCGTGCGCCCCGCATCCCATTCTTCTTCGAGTTCACGCTGGCGGGTTTCTAGCCGCAGCTTCTCGCGCTGCAAGCCGTCCAGTTGCACTTGGAGTTCTCCACTTTGCTTCGCGAGCGTGGCCGCTTCGTCGCTGATGGACAGTACTTGCTGTTGCAGCGCCACCTCGCGGCGTTCCATCTCCGCGCGTTCCTCGCGCAGCCGCGCCGCCAGCGCCTCCGCCGCAGCAAGACGCTCATTCATCGCCGCGAGTTCCGCGCGTCCCGTGGCCAGTTCCTGCTGCTCGGACTGAATCGAGCCGCGCAACTGAACCAGCTCCTCGGCCAGGCGCGTGCTCTCCGATTCCGCTTCGGCGCGGCCCAGGGCCGCGGCGGCATGCGCGTGCTTCGCGCTCTCCGCGCGCTGCCGCGCATTCTCCACGTCGAGTCGGATGCGCGCGAGTTCGCCTTGGCAAACCGTCAGCTCCAGTCCGAGTCGCGCCAGCTCGCTCTGCATCTGGCTGTGCCGGTGCGTCGCGGAAATCACTTCGTGTTCCGCTTCGCGCTGCGTCGTGTTGATTTCTTCGAGGGTCTGTTCCGTCGCGTGCAACTCGGCCGCCGCCGCCTCGAGCGCCGCCTGCTTTTCGTTCATTTGATGCTCAAGTTGCAGCACCTCGGCGTCCAGCGCGCGCAGTTCCCGCTTCATTCCCAGCGGTCCCGCTTCATCCGGACGCCCGCCCGTCACCATGCGTCCCTGGTAGCACGTGCCGTCCGGCGTCACGAATGCGTATTGCGGATTCTCCCGCGCCAGTTTTTCCGCTGCCGCCGCGCTGTCCGTCAAATACGCGCTGCGCAGCCGCGGAAGGTATTGCTTGGCCGCCCCGCCTAGCGGATCGCGGAAATTCACCAATTTGTCCATCCGCGAAATCACGCCGTCTTCCGCGCGGAAGTTCAGGATCGGCTCATACTCGTTCGAAACCCGTAGGTCACGCAGCGAATCCACAAAGAACGTCGCGCGGCCGCCCACTTCGTCGCGCAGCAGGGAAACGCCCGCGCGTGCGTGATCGTACGTTTCGACCACGATGTATTCCAGTTCATCGCGCAAATACTGCTCCACCGCGCCCTCGTGCTGTTCTTCGACTTCCGCATAATCGGCCAGCACGCCCACCGCGCGGAAATTGCGCCCGCCGCCTCGCTCGTTCGCGGCAAATAGTTTTTGTACCGCCTCTGCGGTGTAGGCGCGGTCGTTCAGGATTTGCGTCAGCGTCGAATGCCGCGCGCGAGCTCCCGCCAGCGCGTCGCGCAGCTCGTCGGCTTGTTTCGTTACCGCATCGCGTTGCTCGCGCAGCACCGCGAGCTTCGTCTGCAGTTCCGCCGCATTTTGTTTTAGTGAATTGACTTGTGCCGAAGACGCCTCGAAGTCATACGCAGCGCGCTCCGCATCGTCGCGCGCGCGCAGCGACGTCTCCAGCAACTCATGCTCATTCGCTTCCAGTTTTCGAAGCGCTTCGCTTTGATGCACCAGCGCTTCTTCCGCTTGCTTTTGCTCGCCATGCAGCCGCAGCAGGCTCTCGCCTGCTTCCGATGCACGCCGCCGCAGCGCTTCGATGCGCCCTTCCGATTCCGCGATCTGCTTTGCGCGCTGTTCCGCGCGCATCGTAAGTTCCTCAACTCGTGCGCTGAGCGCGCCGGAATCCTCGCGCAGCAGCGTCACCGCCTGCACCTGCGATTCGCTCCGTGCTTCCCACTCCGCCGCCTGCGCCCGGGCCTGCGCCAGCTCCGTATTGGCTTGCGCGTGCCGCCCTGCCAGCTCTTCCGTGCGCTGCCCATTGAACGCAATGCGATTCTCGCTGCGGTCCGTTTCCAGCGCCGTCAAATTCAAAACATTCTGGTTTTGCCGGATTTCCGCATCCAGTTCGTAGATCCGCTGGTTCAGCCGGTCCTGCTCGCCCTCTTCTTGTTGGATGGCCGTGGCGCGCTGTAATTCCGCGGCATTCAATTCTTCGAGTTGCCGCGCAATTTTCTCCGCTGTGGCATCCAATTCGCGTGCCTTCCCTGCGAGCATCTGCCGCACGATCGCGCGCATCTGCTCGCGAATCTCCGAATAGCGCCGCGCCTTGGCCGCCTGCCGCTTCAGCGAGCCGAGCTGCTTCTCCACTTCCACCACGATGTCGTTCACGCGCGCCAGGTTCAGCTTCGACGATTCCAGCTTCGCTTCCGCCAGCCGCTTCTTGGTCTTGAATTTCGTCACCCCCGCGGCTTCTTCGATGATCGCGCGCCGCTCCATCGGCTTCGTGGAAAGGATCAGCCCGATGCGTCCCTGTTCGATGATGGCGTACGAATCCGGCCCCAGTCCCACGCCCATGAACATTTCCTGGATGTCGCGCAGCCGCGCTACGCGCCCGTTAATCAGGTATTCGCTCTGGCCCGAGCGGTACAGTCTCCGGCTGACCACCACTTCGCCCGGTTTTGTCGCTAGCACCGGCTTGTCCGCGCCCTTCTTCTTCCTCTTGAACTTCCCGCCGCTTTCCTCCGCCGCTTCGCCTGTTGGCGGATCCTCTCCTTGTAGGGGCGCTGCATGCTGCGCCCCACCTTGGCGCGATCCCTCCTCAAACGACGTGTCGTCTTGTGGGGCCGTCGCGGGGTCAAATCCTTCAATCTCGCTCTTCTCCGCGCCGCTCTGCGAGCTCTGCGCCCCTGCATCAAATCTCTTCTCTGTGCCCTCTGTGCTCTCTGTGGCCACTGTATTAATTCTTGAATTTTCCGTTGGTTCGGTCCCCCCGCCCTCCATCACAAACCGCGCCGCTTCCGCCAGCTCCGGATCCTCCATTGTGAGCGTCACTTCGGCTAGGCCCAGCGGCGGCCGCTTCGTCGTTCCGTTGAAAATACAATCCGCCATGCGCTCCGCGCGCAATGACTTGTGGCTCTGCTCGCCCAGCACCCACGAAATGGCGTCCACCACGTTTGATTTCCCGCAGCCATTCGGTCCGACGATGCACGTCGTCCCCAAGCCGCTGAACGTCACCACCGTGCGTTCGCAAAACGACTTGAAGCCTACGATTTCGACTTTTCGCAGCTTAAGCAAGTTGTCCCCTTTTTGCTGTCAACCGCTTCGCGGTTGCCTCTCACAAAGACCGCGCCCATCTTAATTCTGAACCCTCCATCTAACCCGGAGTTGCTCGTTTGCCTTAAGCGTACCGGACCGCCCAGCCGGTCCTGCTCCGTAGTGGCGGGTCTTCAGACCCGTGTTTTTCTCCTTGTGGGGGCGCAGCACTGCTGCGCCCTCCTGCTTTTCATATTTCCTTTATGTATCGCAGTCGTCCCGGCCTTTGGCACGCTGTACCCAAATACAAATCCGCGCGCACTAAGAGACAGCAAAGCGTTGTATTCCTCGAGGGGAGGGTCTTTCGAGCGTCACGTCGATCCCGTACAAACCGGGACCGCCCGCAAACAAGTCAGCCCAGTGAGGGCCGCCAAGAAAAACGTGTGGCAGGTTCCTGTTCAGAGGCCCAGCCGCCTGGCGCAAGGATGGCGGTACAGGAAAAAACACTAACACGCCGCACGTACCGTGTAAAGCGTCACTCTACACTTTGTAACTCATTCGCCAGCGCCACTAGCCTGGACTGCCTTCTCGCCCTGGAATGAAACTTGGCCTGCTTTAGTTCTTCAACCTGCTGGCGATTGCCGCTGGCTTGTCCCCAACTTTTTTCAGCCCATCCACAAGGCTGGCCATCGCTTGGTCAAAATCCTTGTCGCGGTTTCCCTTCAAGAGGGCCCGGGGCAGGTGCTCAGTGAGGGCCCACAGCGTGATGTGTGTCTTGGGGTCGAGGATATTCAATCGAAACTGCGGATCGTAAGTGCTCGATTTGTCCGCCACATAGATGGGGCAGACGAAGTGAATTTCAAGTACTAGATCGGCGTCCGCCGGAGCGCCTACCAGTTCAAACCGCCCCCAGCTTTTTATGCCGGCATAAAACTCGTTGTAAAACCGGTCCGGCCCACCGCTGAAGCCGTTCTGTCCAAACGGACTGCACTCTCCTCCCGCATTGGAAACAAACACTTTTTTCGCCGTCCCAATCTGAGACGGCAGTGGCGCGGGCGATGGCTCGGCCTTCTTCTGAGGTGCCCGCCCGGGGCCGCCAACGGCGCTCGTTGTGATTGCAATCGCCATGATTCCAAGCGAAATCATTCCGGCACGTACTTTCATCTCTGCGTCTCCAATCTGTTCCCCACAGGGCATTTTCTGGTCTTGGGGTTCCTCTTTATGTGAGACGGTTTCGGTTTCAACTTTCGGTACAAGCGGTACTGAACTTCAACCTTCAAATGCGCTTTTTGCATCCCGGATGCATCTTCGGGACTTGTAACCTGCAAACATTTCAACGTCTTACGGCTCTATTCGAATGATACCCACAAAATAACTTGACAGCAGCGGTAGCTCCATGCTAATCTTCCCCGTGTTTCGCAAGCTCCAGCCCCGCCGACCGCCCTTATTTAGTTTTATCGGGGAGATCCCTACCGGGTCGGGATCGCCTTCTCCGGTCCCCGTCGCAGCGCACATACCCCCATCTCGTAACACCCGTGCATGTTATTCTCTTGCAAACAGATCACACCCTTTGGCCCTCCTTTCTTTTCATGCGCTTACGAATTGCAAATTGTGTAACTCCTTTGTTTTGAAATTCATACAGAATGCCCCGGGGGTATACCCCCCCTCTCTTCGTCTTCCAGAGTTCCGTATGCTCTTCCAAGTTCCATATGCTCCAAGTCCTTTGTTTGCCACTCTTACGAAAACTGCCGGGGTGTGGGGGTATTCTTCCCATTCTGGAACTCGCCCCTCGCCACCCGTCACTTCCCCGCACCAGCGCACCCCTTCCGCATTGCTCCCTCCTAAACCCCTCGGATACAATCCAGTGCTTATTCAATCGCCAAGAAAGAACACCGACAGCCGATGCCCGAAATCCAGCTCCACAACACTCTGTCTGGAAAAGTCGAACCCTTCGTCCCGCAAAAGCCCGGCGAAGTGCGCATCTACACCTGCGGCCCCACGGTCTACGACTACGCCCACATCGGCAACTACCGCACCTTCGTTTTCCAGGATATTTTGCGGCGCTTCCTCAAGCTCCGCGGTTTCAAGCTCCACCACGTCATGAATCTGACCGACGTGGACGACCGCATCATCGCCAACGCCGCCGCTGCGGGAAAGAACATCCGCGATTACACCGAGAAATTCGCGCAGGCCTTCTTCGACGATTGCAAAATGCTCAGCATCGAAGCGCCCGAGCAATGGGTTCGCGCCACCGACCACATCGACGACATGGTCCAGCTCATCCAGCGCCTCCAGGAGAAGACTTTCACCTATCCGAGCGAAGGCTCGATCTACTACCGCATCGCCAAATTTCCCAATTACGGCAAGCTGTCGAAGATCGATTTGTCTGGCATTCAAGCGGGCGCGCGCGTGGACAACGACCGCTACGAAAAGGAAAGCGCGCGCGATTTTGCACTCTGGAAGGCGCCGAAACCCGGCGAACATTTCTGGGAGACCGCCATCGGCCCGGGCCGTCCCGGCTGGCATATCGAATGCTCCGCGATGGCCATGAAATATCTCGGCGAAACGCTCGACATTCACACCGGCGGAATCGACCTCGCCTTCCCGCATCACGAGAACGAAATCGCGCAAAGCGAAGCGGCCACCGGAAAACCCTTCGCGCGCTACTGGCTGCACGCGGAGCATCTGCTGGTCGAAGGCGAGAAAATGTCCAAGTCGCTCGGCAATTTCTTCACGTTGCGCGACCTCTTCGCCAAAGGCTACAAGCCTTCTGCGCTGCGCTTCGCCCTCGCCAGCGTGCCGTATCGCAAGCAGCTCAATTTCACCTTCGATGGCTTGAAGCAAGCCACCAACTCCGTCGAGCGCTTGCGTAATTTCGCCGACCGCTTGAAGCAAGCAAAATTCCCGGCAGGGAAGCAAGACGGCATGGCCGCGCGCATTGCCAAAGCCGCGGAAGAATTCGATGCTGGCCTTTCCGACGATCTCAATACCGCGCGCGCCCTAGCCGCTGTGTTTGATCTCGTACGCGAAGCGAATATCGCCATGGACAAAGGCGAATTCCGCCAGGGAGATGTCGCTGCCGTCCAGAACTTTCTTGCCACGTTCGACAGAGTCTTCGCCGTCCTCGAAGACAACGACGCGGAAAAACTCCGTGCCCTCGGCTACGGCTCAGTGACGGGCGGCCTCACCGACGCGGAAATCGACAAGCTTGTCGCGGAGCGCAACGCCGCCAAGAAAAAACGCGATTTTGCCACCGCCGACCGCATCCGCAAGGAACTGGCCGATCGTGGTATAATTCTTGAGGATGCGAAAGATGGAAGCGTCCGCTGGAAACGCAAGTGAAACTGAATTTCAAAACTCGTGCTTCCTACCTGCCGGGATACTTCCCGCCGGCCGCCCAGCGGCCCAACCTCTTCGGCGTTGACTTAGCTTAAATTTTTTTCGCAGGCCGGTTTCGGAATCGTCGAGACCGAATCAGCAGCTTTTCGTGCCTGCCTTTTTTCCTCGCAGTTTTGATTCACTCCAACCCTTGAACTTCTTGACTGGAGAAAGAAATGCCAACGACTTTGGAAACAAAAACACCGCGCCTCGTGACCGCCCTCCCGGGGCCGAAGGCGCAGCAAGTCATCGCCTCCGACGCCAAGTTCATGTCGCCGTCGCTGACGCGCGAATATCCGCTGGTAGCAAAAAAAGGCCACGGCACCATCGTGGAAGATGTGGACGGAAATTCATTTTTGGATTTTGCGGCGGGCATTGCTGTTTGCTCGACGGGACATTGCCATCCGAAAGTGGTGGAAGCCATCCAAAAGCAGGCCGCGGAACTGATTCACATTTCCGGAACGGATTTTTATCACCATCATATGCCGCAACTTGCGGAACGGCTCGTGGCGACCATGCCGGGAAAACAACCCAAGAAAGTGTTCTTTGGAAATTCCGGCACAGAAGCCGTCGAAGGCGCGATCAAGCTGGCACGCTATGCGACGAAGCGCGACAAGCTCATCGCCTTTTACGGCTGCTTCCACGGACGCACGCTTGGCTCGCTTTCGTTGACGGCCTCGAAAAGCACGCAGCGGAAAAACTTTGGGACGTTGCTCGGCGGCGTGGAGCACATTCCATTTCCGTATGCCTACCGCTGCGCGCATGGCCACACTTCGGAAACTTGTGGCACGGAAATCCTGGAACTTCTCGAGCAACAAATGTTCAAGCGGTTGTTCGCGCCGGAAGAAATCGCGGCCATCATCATTGAGCCGATTCAGGGCGAAGGTGGCTTTATTCCTGCGCCCGCATTTTTCCTGCAGGAATTGCAGCGTATCTGCAACCGCCACGGGATCATGCTGATCGTGGATGAAGTGCAATCGGGAGTCGGGCGCACGGGAAAATGGTGGGCTTACGAGCACGCCGGAATCGAGCCGGACATCGTCTGCATCGCGAAGGGAATCGCCAGCGGAATGCCGCTGAGCGCGTTTGTTGCGAAAGAAAGCGTGATGACCTGGGGCAGGGGATCGCACGGCACGACCTACGGCGGCAATCCCGTGTGCATCGCTTCCGCGATGGCGACGCTCGACTTAATTGAAAACGGATACATGGAAAACGCTCGGAAGATGGGCGACTACATTTTTGGGCGCATTAACGGCTGGCCGCAGCACTTCAAAATTGTTGGCGACGTGCGCGGCAAGGGGCTGATGATCGGCATCGAAATTGTGCGCGACCAAAAAACCAAGGAAAAAGCAGCGGATTTGCGCGACGCCGTGGTCCAGAAAGCATTTCAGAAAGGGCTGTTGGTTCTGAGTGCGGGTGAGAATTCGATCCGCGTGTCGCCGCCATTGCTGATTGACGAGGAGCAGGCGGACTTTGCCATTCGCACGCTTGAAGAATGCTTCCGCGAAGTCGAGAAAACCATGTAACACAGAGATCGCAGAGCACGCAGAGTTCACAGAGGAGAATTGGAGGAATCCCGCGACGGCCAAAGAGGAAAGATGACAGCCGCGGGATTTCTGTTTAATTTGCTATACTTCGCCGAACAGGAATATTTTGTTCCGCGAAAGCGATGCCGATCTTTTCACGATTGATGTTTCAAGCGGTGCGCTGGGCGGCGAGACGAGGCCTGCGCGAAGAAGAGAATTTTGCGAGCCTTGCGAAAAAGCTGGAAGCACGAAGCACCGGCGTGCGCGGCGAGACCTATGCCTACTGGTATTTGCGGCGCCACGGATATGTGTTCGTCGCCAGGAACTACACGCCGCGCGGAATCAAGGGGGAGCTCGATCTGGTCGGTTACGATGGCAAGACGCTGGCGTTTGTGGAAGTGCGAACGCGCACGGTGAAAGAAGATGCGACGGCGCTGCCGGAGCTCAGCGTCACGAAAGAGAAGCAGCGCATGGTGGTTCGAACAGCGCAACGGTTTCTTGCGGAACGCCATGTCGCAGAGAGTCCGGTCCGATTCGACGTTGTGGCTATTGACAACCATCCCGGAAAGCCGCCCGTCGTGCGGCTGCACAAAGACGCCTTCACGTCTCAGATGCGGTGAAATGTTAGTTTTCCTTCCGAATCTCAAAACAGAAAGCAAGTCCGAGAAGGGCAGGGAAGGTTTCCGCGAAGCAATTCGATAAGGGTATAATCGCGGCCAATCATGCCGCTGAATCCAGGCACAAAACTTGGGCCGTATGAAATTGTCTCGCCGCTGGGTGCGGGCGGGATGGGCGAGGTGTATCACGCGCGGGACACCCGGCTGGGTCGCGATGTGGCCATCAAGATTCTGCCACAGCAGCTTTCGAAGGATCCGGTAAGGAAGCAGCGATTCGAACGGGAAGCGAAGACGATTTCTGGATTGAATCATCCGCACATTTGCACACTGCATGATGTGGGTAGTCAGGACGGGGTGGATTATCTGGTGATGGAGTGCGTGGAAGGGGAGACGCTGGCAAAGCGGCTGGAAAAGGGGCCGCTGCCGCTCGACCAGGTGCTGAAGTATGGGGCGCAGATCGCGGACGCGCTGGACAAGGCGCATCGCAGCGGGGTGGTGCACCGCGATCTAAAGCCGGGAAACATCATGCTGACGGCGAGGGGCGCGAAGCTTCTCGATTTTGGCCTGGCGAAGCCGGTGGCGCCCCTGACGAGTGTTGCCACACTGACGGCGGCCGTGACGCAGGATTCTCCGGTGACGCAACAAGGAACGATTGTTGGCACCTCTCAGTACATGTCTCCCGAACAGATTGAAGGCAAGGAACTGGACGGACGGAGCGACATATTCTCGCTGGGAGCGGTGCTGTACGAGATGTTGACGGGCCAGCGCGCGTTTCAAGGGAAGAGCCAGCTCAGTGTGGCGTCGGCCATCCTCGAAAAGGAACCCGCGCCGATTGTAAAGCCACTGACTCCGGCGACGCTAGACCATGCAATTCGCCGGTGCCTAGCGAAAGATCCGGAAGAACGGTGGCAAACGGCACGTGACCTGGAATTGGAGTTGAAGTGGATTGCCGAAGGCGGTTCGCAGGCGGGTATGCCAGCTCTGGAGGTTATGCATCGCAAAGGGCGTGAGCGCCTTGGCTGGGCTGCAGCAACACTTCTCGCGCTGGTCGTTGTCGCATTCGCCATTGGTTTTGTGTTGCGCGTCCCGAAGCCCGCGCAATTGATGCGTTTCGCAATTCCGCCGCCGGAGGAGGCAAAGTTCGTTTCGGGTCCTCCGTGGGGCTCTCCTTTGGCTGTTTCGCCCGACGGGCAAAGCGTTGTCTTTGTAGCCGAAGGAAAAGACGGCAAGCGGCAGCTTTGGGAGCGCCCGTTCGATTCTACGGTGGCCCGGCCGCTGGCAGGGACAGAGGCCGCCGCTGCACCTTTCTGGTCCCCCGATAGTCAGTGGGTCGCGTTTTTTGCGAAGGGCAAGCTCATGCGGGTCGCAGCGACGGGAAGAGAGGCGCAGACGCTATGCCAGGCGGAAGGCGGGGGGGCGGGACATGGAACCAGTACAACGTGATTCTATTTTCTCCGGCCGTTGCGGGGGAGAGTGGTTTGTTTCGGGTTCCAGCCGCGGGAGGCTCGCCGTCCGCGGTAACTACGGTCGATGCAGCGCGTGGTGAGATGAATCACGCTTGGCCGGTGTTTTTGCCGGACGGCAGGCATTTTCTCTTCAACATGAATCGGGAAGATGGCTCAGCAATCTACGTCGGCGATCTTAATTCGCCCAATCGCGTCCGCTTGCTAGCCCTCGAGATGTCAACGCTGGACTATGCAGCACCAGGGTATTTCTTGTACGTACGTAACCGTGTGCTTTTCGCCCAACCGTTCGACGCGGAGAGGCTCGCGCTTGCTGGCGATCCGATCCGGGTCGTTGAGATCGAGGGAGGTGGAGCGGGCGCAGCCGCATTCTCCGTGTCACACAACGGAGTGCTGGTGTTCTGGGGTGGCGCCGCTCCGAGGAGCGAGCAGTTGACGTGGGTTCGGCGGAATGGCGTGCGGATCGCTGCTATTGGGCCGCCCGGTGCGTACTTTCACTTCTCTCTCTCGCCCGATGAGCGGCGCGTGGCGGTTACCCGCTACGAACCTGGTGAGAAAGGCCTACACACTGCAATCTGGTTGCTCGATGCATTGCAGGGCGCGCCGACGAAATTCACCTTCGAGTGGGGCGTGGGCATGCCAGTCTGGTCCCCAGACGCAGGTCGCATTGTCTTTGCTTCCGCCAGGGAGGGACCGCCCACCTTGTATCAAAGACCCGCCGGTGGCCAAGAACAGGAAGAGTCGCTGCTCAAGGGGGGCGACAACCACCCAACCGACTGGTCCGCAGACGGGCACACCATTGTCTACGAAGTCTTGGATGCTAAAACGAAAAATGACCTCTGGCTACTGCCGTTGTCGGGTGAACGGAAGTCCGTCCCGTTTCTTCGGTCGCCATTCAATGAGACGGGTGGACGAATCTCGCCGGACGGCCTGTGGATGGCTTACACCTCAGATGAATCAGGGAGAGACGAGATTTACGTGACGAGCTATCCGGAGCCTCGTGGCAAGTGGCGAATCTCGACTGAAGGCGGCACCCAGGCGGAATGGCGGCGTGACGCCCGCGAGTTGTTCTATCGCGCCCCTGACTGGAAGCTGATGGCTGTGCCCATAAACAGCGGGACGAGGTTAAATGCAGGGAGGCCCCGAGCGCTTTTTGAAATCCCCCCAGATGCGAGACCTTGGCTACAGGGTGGCGTGGACCAGCGGGAGTACGCCGCGTCCTCGGATGGCCAGCGCTTCCTGATCGGTGTCCCTGTGGGCGAGGAATCCTCCACACCGCTTACCGTTGTCGTCAACTGGACCGCCGAGCTGAAAAAGAAATGAGCCTTGCATCTGGCATAAAACTCGGGCCGTATGGGATCGTGGCGCCGCTGGGGGCGGGATGGGAGACGTGTATCGCGCGAGGGATAAATCGCGGATGCGCCGATGGCTCGGCCAACGGACCGTGCCTGGGCCTCGTAAATCACGTCAAATTAAGTCCGCACGCAGCTCTGGAATTGCTTGCCATTTGAGGACCAGGCTATAGAATGCGTGGGCGTATTCCTTGCGAGTGTCTGAGAGGAGGTTCTACGCTCATGAATTTTTGCCACACATCCCGTTTCCGTTTCGCGGCCGATTTCATTCGGGCTTTCGTTGCCAACGGCGTTCGCGTTTTCGCATTCGTTCTTGCGCTGATGGCGTTCGGAGTTGCGGCGCGGGCGCAAGCGCCTGACGTCAGCAAAAAGCTAGAGGGCTTCGACGCCTACATGGAGCAAACGCTGAAGGATTGGAACACGCCGGGGGTGGGCGTGGGCATCGTTGTGAACGACAAGCTGGTGTTCGCCAAAGGTTACGGCTATCGAGATTACGAGAAGAAGCTGCCGTTCACGCCGAAGACCCTGGAGCCGATTGCATCCAACTCAAAACTGTTTACAGCGGTGGTGGCAGGAATGCTGGTGGAAGAAGGAAAACTCACTTGGGACAAGCCGGTGCGCGAGTCCGTCCCGACAATCCAGTTTTACAACGATCAGCTCAACAACAACGTCACCTTGCGCGACATGCTGTCGCACCGAACCGGAGTCACGAGACACGATTTAATCTGGTTCAAGTCCCCTTTTACGAGGAAGGAGTTGTTCGAGAAGCTGAAGTATCTGGAACCGCAGGAGCCGATGCGAGAAACCTTCCTTTACAACAACCTTATGTTCTCCGCCGTCGGCCAGATCATCGAATTGAAGTCGGGGAAAACCTGGGAGCAATTCGTGCGGGAGAGGATTTTTGGGCCACTCGAAATGAACACCACGACTTATACGATTGCCGACATGCTGAAACAACCCGACTACGGCGTGCCCTTCCGCGAAAAACGCGACTCCTTCGAGCTTTACAAAATTCCTTACTATGAGGATACCGAGGGCGTGGCCCCGGCGGGCGCCATCATCTCCAATATTGACGAACTGTCGCACTGGCTGATCGCGCTGATGAACGATGGGAAATACAACGGGAAGCAGGTCTTGCCGGCGAGTGTGCTGAAGGCCACAATACAACCTGCCATCGGCTTGCCCAACACACTGGGCGAGGCTTTGGGATATTGGGAGTTACTGAACCCAGCCTATGGCATGGGACGACAGACGGCTTCCTATCGCGGAAAACTCCTGACATATCACGGCGGGGACCTTCCCGGGTTCCACTCGCAAGTTTCGTTCCTGCCCAACGACAAAATTGGAGTGATCGTGTTTGTTATCAGCGATCACAGCGCGCCCCTTTATAACGTGATTAGCTATAACGTGTACGAGCGGCTGCTCGGAATGGACCAAACGCCCTGGAACCAGCGCCGACTGCAACAACGGCTCGCGGGTAAGAAAGCGGGCACCGAAGCGCGGGCGAAAGCAGGAGCGGACCGTGTTCCGAATACCAAACCTTCCCACGCGTTGGCCGGCTACGCGGCGGAGTATGAGAATCCGGCCTACGGGATTCTGAAAATCGGACTGCAAGGGGATCAATTGCAGTTTGGTTTTCATGACTTTCACTTTCCGATGAGTCATTTTCACTACGACCGGTTTGACACACCGGATGACGAGCAGTACGGGAAGTTCTCGGTCAGTTTCCGTACGAATCCGCAGGGTGATGTCAACGACGCAGTGATATCGCTGGACGAGGCCGAAGTGGTTTTTACGCGCAAAGCACCGACTTTGGACGCCAAACTGCTGGAAAAGCTCGCGGGAACCTATATGACTCCGACCAAAGTGAAGTTTGAAGTGCAATACCAGCCCGGGGCAGGGCTTTCGCTCGTGTTTCCGGGGGCACCGCCGCAGAAGCTCATCCCGATCAAAGGGCTGCAATTCCGGACTCCACAGTTCGCCGATAGCATTTATGAGTTCGTAGTGGAGAACGGGCAGGTGAAAGCTCTGAAAGAAAGGGACCCGTCCGGCGAATTCACTTATACCCGTCAATGAGAGAGCATGGTCTCTGCGAAGAAGCGGCCCGGCATGAGAAGATGATCCGGAAGACCTGTGCGGGGTTGCCGGACGGAGTAGAATTCAAGTTTTGCGAATGGTTGCCTCCGGGAGATAACCCAGGACCAAATCGAGGAGGATAGAGTTGCCGGAGTTACGCAAAGACCCGATCACGGGCCGGTGGGTGATCATTTCGACGGAACGCGGAAAGCGGCCGAACGATTTTCTGCGAGAGACGGTGGTCGCCAAGGAACCGAAGAACTGCCCGTTCTGCGCGGGGAATGAGTCGAAGACGCCGCCCGAGGTGCTGGCGTATGGCAGAAATGGCGGAGGGGCGAACACGCCGGGGTGGAAACTGCGCGTGGTGCCGAACCGATTCCCGGCGCTGGGGATCGAGGGAGAGCTGGACCGGGAAGGCGAAGGGCTGTTTGACAAGATGAACGGAATTGGCGCGCATGAAGTGGTCATCGAATCACCGGAACATGGGGCGACGCTAGCGACGCTGCCGGAGCGCGCGGTGGAAGACGTGCTCTGGGGATATCGGGACCGCATGCTGGACCTGAAAAACGACAAGCGCTTCCGGTACATTTTGATTTTCAAGAACCATGGAGAAGCGGCGGGAGCGACGGTGGACCATCCGCATTCCCAATTGATTGCGCTGCCGATTGTGCCGCGGCGGGTGCGCGAGGAAGTGGATAACTGCTGGCATTATTACGATGAGAAAGAGCGGTGTATTTTCTGCGACATCATCCGGCAGGAGCGGGACACGGGCGAGCGGGTGATCGGGGAGAACGAGCACTTCATCACGCTGGCGCCGTACGCGCCGCGCTTTCCCTTCGAAATGTGGCTCCTGCCAAAGGTGCACGGCTCTTCCTACGAAAATAATCAGAGCTCCATTTATGCCAGCCTAGCGAGGATGCTGAAGGATACGCTGATGCGGCTGGACGAAGTGCTGGATAAACCGCCGTATAATTTTATGATTCACACTTCGCCGATCGGAGAAGAGATCAACGATCACTACCACTGGCACATCGAGATTATTCCGAAACTGACGAAAGTGGCGGGATTCGAATGGGGAACCGGCTTTTACATCAATCCCACCCCGCCGGAAGAATCGGCGCGATTTTTGCGCGAAGCGAACGTCCCGTCGTTGATTGAGAAAAAATAGGGTTCTCACCCGAACATGCGCTACTAATAAGCCCTCGCAGGACCTAGTACTGCATTCCGTCCTACGCTGTGAAATTTTTGCCTTCTTTATCCGAGACACGAAAACATATCCCTAGAATTGTGAAGGGTTTACTTTCAGCAGTCATTGGAAAGCTGTCTGCCTCTCAATTCTGTCGGAGGGCCTAAGCTCCTTGAGCGAGCAGCGATTTCGCTCAGGGCACCCTGTTTCCTAACTTGTGAACCTGGACAACAGGCCAGTGTCTCAAAAGTTCCCAGAAGCTCTTATATTTCACTTCTGGCAACAACAAAAAGGCCGTGGAAGTGTTTATGAGAATATGGAATTAACGGAGCAAAATCCTGTGCCGTAGCTCGCGAAACTCCGAGGGAGGAGTTCTTGATGCAACGCGTACTCGCCAAAATCCTGTTTTCGTTGGCGCTCACGTTCCTGCTGGCGTGTCTGACCTGTCCACAGGCCCGCGGGGACGTGGGAATTGTGCTCAACGAGTCGCTGGATACGAGCGTCGACAGGATTTCGGGCACCGGGCACAGCGCAGTGTATTTTTCGCGAATTTGTCCGGAATCACCCGTGCGACTGAGGCTGTGCCGTCCGGACGAGAATGGCTCCGTGATGAGCAATTACATCAATATGGGGGAAAATCAGCGGTTCGAATGGAACATCGTGCCGCTCAATATTTACCTTTATGGTGTGGAAGATCCCCGGTTTCGCCCTCTTTTTGGGTCTTATAAAATCAAGAATTTGCTGGAGGAGAGATACAGGGCGAAGTATCTGCCCGGGTATTGTGATGGCCCGCCTTGCTCGACGAGTTCCAAGGCGGAATGGAGAGAGATGGTTGCGGCGACGCTCATTCGCAGCATGTACATTTTTGTGATCGATACGACGGTAGAACAGGACAAAGAACTGATCGCGCAGTTTAACTCGTCGCCCAATGAAAATCACTTCAATGGATTCACCCGGAATTGCGCGACTTTCACCAAGCGTGTAATCAATACCTATTTCCCGCACGCCGCCAGTGCTGACCACATTAACGATTTTGGAATGACCACTCCAAAAGCGATTGCACGATCCTTCGCACACTATGGAGTCCGGAACCCGGAATTAAATTTTCGAGTGCTGCACTTCGCGCAAGTTCCCGGCACGATCAAACCAAGCAACGAGGTCCGATCCGGAACGGAGCAGTTGTACCATTCCAAGAAACTCCTTATTCCGATGCTGATTTTTGCCGATTACGAATTGCCAGCCGTGGCCGCATCCTACCTTTTAACGGGGCGATTCAACCCCGAACGCGAGTTCGAAAAGCATCCCGCCGAAGAGGCGAACAATCCTGATGCCAGACGGCCAGAGGAAGCTCATGGGAAGGAGCTAGCGCACGTCATTGGCACCTCGGAAGAATGGAAAAGATACGGGAAGGAGCTGAACTCACTGTTGGAGGAGAGAGTCCCCACGGAAATCATTGCGGAGCAAAGAGACGTGCAGCATCTTTTCAAACATCTGAACAAGGTGGGCACGCCGCGTGTAGATGTCGACGGGGCCCTGTGGATGGAAATCCGGGGCAAGGAGCAAACTTTCGAGGTGGGGTTGAGCGCGAACAACATTCTTGGGCAGAATTCGAACACCCAATTGGCGTATTCGCTGCTCCTCTGGCGTGCCCATGGCGTCTTGAAAAGCCCGAAGCACGGCCGCGAGACGATGCCGGAATTTGAGACGGACTGGGAACTCCTGCAGCGGGCGCGTTTGAAAAATGCCATGGTTGTCGCGGGGGATGACACGCCGGACAAATTGATCCGTGGAGGGGAAGGCGGCAAGGATTGAGGCGGGCGTGGATTCCCACAGGATTACTTCGAGTTTATGGATTTGGGCCCAATTAGTTCGACAAGGATGAAGGGCCTCCTACCTGGCAAAGCTGACGTCCTCGGCGCTCGCACAACCTTGAGAACCCGACTAGCTGCGACTAGATTGTTTATTTAGCCGATCCACTTCGGGTTGGCGAGGGCAGTTTCGAACGAATCAAGGATTCGACCTGATTCCAGACGCGCGGATCGCATTCGATTTCGGTGTGCGACTTCATGAAAAGGCGGTCGAACCAGGGATAAAGAGGGCAACTGATGGGAAGGACTTTATAGTCAAAACGATAATTTCCGATGATTTGAGTGTGGGCTGTATCGGCGGCACGAATTTCGGGCCGCCCACGAAGCAGTCCGTTCGGCTGGTAGAAATTGGCGGCCTGCGCGACGTTGGTGGGGATCTCCCTATCATTTTGGTTGGCCTTGGAGATGCTGTCCACTTGGATGGTAAGCAGCACCGGGATTCCATCTTTTTCGAGCTCTCGCGCCAGAGTAACGGTTTCGGAGCCTCCCCAACTATGCCCGTAAATGATGACGCGAGCTTGCTGTTTTTCTTCAGCCGATAAGGTGCCATCATTGTCCGCGTCTAGAAGTCTAAGGATCTGCTCGTGGGCTTTTTCTCTGCGGTGATTCTCGAAAACCTGCACTTGAACGCCCAAGGGGTAATCCTGGCGAAGATGCGCCGCAAGCTGGACTTCGCTATGTACGACGTTGTCGTGTTTGACGAAACCGCCGAGGAATCCAATCACGATGACGGGAGACATCGCGAGCGGCTCGGCCCCAGGGGCAACAGACGGTGGAATGGCGCCGTCTGAGGCGAGGAGCACAGAAAGAATGAAGGAC
This sequence comes from Acidobacteriota bacterium, assembly GCA_003224145.1. Lineage (GTDB taxonomy): Bacteria > Acidobacteriota > Terriglobia > Acidiferrales > UBA7541 > Acidiferrum. The sequence continues at coordinate 3,116 of QHYN01000222.1, read as the reverse complement.
AGGAGATGGGCCGAGCCGGGCATTGGCGGTTCCTTAAGGACAGCATCATAGCAAAATGTACGGGAACCGCAAGTAGCGGGCATGTTCGGCATCAGAGCGGCTCCTGGGTCAAGGGAACGCCCCCAGCCGATGAGAAATGGGAGTACTTCAGCGAAACGACGAGTGGGAGCGCCGGCGATGTTACGAAGATTTGCTATACTTGCGAGTTCGGCGCGGTACCCAAGTGGCCCAAGGGAGAGGTCTGCAAAACCTCCATTCGTGGGTTCGAATCCCACCCGCGCCTCCATTTCTTTGCCTTTGTTCTCATCGAGTTGGGCCTACCATTATTGAATCTGTACCTGTTTTGTACCCTCGATTATCAGGGGATCGCTCGCCCAAGCGTTGCGCACGTCGGCTTCTAACTGCTCCTGGCGCGAGCGTACCCATGGCGAGTAATGCTTCTCAGTGATTCGCACACTTTGATGCCCCAGCAGGACGGATACGCGCTCGATGGGCACGCCGGCCAAAAGCAACTCGACCGCAAACGTGTCGCGGAAACGGTGTGCGTGTCCGCCCGGCACCTTCGCCAGATCGAACAGCTTTGAAAGTCTCTTCCTCCAACTGCCCACAATCGTTTCCAGGTTTAATGTCCCGTCCCAGAAGAAGTGTTTTGCGGTCACCCTCGGCGTTGCGTCCAGTGCTTTGAGAACAAATTCCGGCAACACTGTGTTGACCGGCACCCCTGTCTTTTGCGTGTAGAGGAATAGCCGGGTACCCTCAATCCTGTCACTTGTCAGGCTGACGGCATCCCCGATTCGCATCCCGCTGTAACGCAGTAACAATACCAGCGCACGAATGCGCCGCGCGTTTTCCGCCCCGCGATTCGAAAACTCACACCTGTACTTGTCTATGGCTGCCAAGATGCGGAGCATTTCTTCCCGTGTAAAGGGCATGGTCGGACAGAGGAAGACCTTTGGCGCTCTCAGGTCGCTGGCAAGATTATCGGGCACCCATTTCCGTTTTTGCGCGAATCGAAAGAATGCGCGCAACCGCTCGAGTTTTTTCCCTGCCGTGCGCGGGCCATCTTTCCAGGTTGCGCGGAATTTACTCAGCACGTCCAGGTCAAACTGCGCGGGCATCTTCAATCCGTGCTCTTCGCCGTAGGCCGTCATCTGGCGTTCGAGCAGCTTGTACTTTCGGATGGTTGAGTCAGAGAGCTTGCGGGCCACTAGATCGGCAAGCAAGCTCTTCCAGGCGTCGGCCAGAGTAACCGGCGCTGCGCGCTCGATAATTTGCTCTTCGGCTTCCCACTTCTGAACCATGCGGTTTGCTTTTGTCCAATCGCGTGTGCGAAGTGACTTTCTCACTTCGCGGCCAGCAAGAACGCCGTCCGCCCATATCGCGCATTTGCAGTGATGGTAGCTGCGCCCTTCGGAGAAATGCGGGCAAGTCGGTTTGTGGCGCCGATAGAGTGTGAGCATTTTATTCTCCGCGTTTAGCTATCGCCTTTCGTGCTTTGCGAATGTCCTTCTCGCTCCACAGGCGAACACGACCTCCGCCGATATTCTGCATCGCCGGCGCGAGAATCTTGCCCTCGGCAATCCAGTTTTGCAGCGTCACACGATGCACGCCCAACTTCTCGGCGGCTTCCTTTGTGGTCCGCTCCTTCATGACTACACCCTTGTAGTCCATTCGTAAGCATTTGTCAAGCCCGAGCGCGAGTGCTCAAGCGGTGATAGACGCGCTCGGCAACAGACTCAGGAATGCGCAAGGTGCGGCGCCGACGCGAAGATCCCCGCTCGGGATTCTCGAAGATCAGAACATCCGACTCGCGCTCGAAGATGCGACGCACGGTGAGCCAGACGTTTTGTCGGCAGCTCGCGCTTGGTGCCGAGTATGCTGTCCCGTCTGAGGCGCCGTGTTTTACCATCCATCCCAATCACATCTTCTCGATACCGGCCAATCCATTTGTCTTTGTTCTTACCAGATAGAAATACGCTACCCTTCTGGTACCGTTTTCTCGCCATCAAACCTCTTTCGTTTGATGACTCGATTGCCTTATGGACCGGGAGTGTAGCAGATTTGGACTCTTCAAGTTCTTGCATCAGCGGCGATTCTTCGTTGGTCCGCTTTTCGCTCATGGCGCGCGGCGATCTAACACTTACACGTATAGGAAGTGCGTTTTTCCGAGTGTTGCGATGAAAAGCCAACTCACCGGGGCCGTCCGAACGAAGAGCGACTGCAGTTTCAGGAGTTGTGAGGAGTAACTTGGGGTGCTGCTGGTGAGTAGACCCTACTTTTTTCATGTTCGCGGACGAGCTCCTGCACCGCCCCATTCCGCGAAAATGTCACGCAAGATCCGGCCCGGCTAAAGATAGCCGGTGGTCGCCTGGTAGCTTGATTTACGACGCACTGTACCTCTAACCGATTGCGTGCTGCAGTGTCAACAAGGATTTTCACGGAACCGCACAGGCTTCCTTGAGGTACAACCACGTAAACTGTTCACGTTCACCGTCCGCAGCGTCCTGAAAAAGACGCACGTCGCATCTCAACTGTTATCGTCAATTCCGAGCTTTCGATCCTGTCCTCGACGAAGTACTTGGCCTCGGCGTCAAATAGGATCCCAGAAGCCTCGAGCAAAGAACTCCGGCCGAGAAATGAAGAAATGTGCAGAGCTGCGATCGTCCTGCCGAACACACTCGAGGACAACCTGCCTGAACGGAAGTGAAAAACGAAGGGACTCGGCCGCCAGGTTTTTCGCTCGAACGCGGAAGATTATGTTAAATGCGGTGCGTACGATCCTTTTACGATTTCGTCACGAACAGCATAGCCCCATCGTTACGCTGGGGAAACGCGAGTGTCACACAATTCAAACGAACCCAGTTTCCACTTGACGCAAGGGGTTTGGAAGCGAATGGCAATCGCAGTTGACCGAAGAACAGTAGGGCGACGGGACTCAAACCCGCGACCTCTGCCGTGACAGTTCACAACCTGAGAGCCCTCCGTGCCAACATCTCTGAGACAAGTCTAGTACCCTTAATTAATGAGCAGGGCGAGGAAGAAAAAGGAAGAGCTGAACGGGAATTCTCTTGGTGTTCTTTCCTCTGGGGGTTTGGCTGTCGCGGAACGGAGCGAAG
>QHYN01000304.1 GCA_003224145.1 Acidobacteriota bacterium | reverse complement strand
CAACCGCAACATTAACTTCACCAATGTCTGTTTCGTGGGCTGCAGTTTCTGTGGATTTGGACGTGGCCCCGCTGCGCCGGACGCCTACTCGCTCTCTTTCGAAGAAGTTGTGCGCCGTGCCCGCGAGGCCTGGGATCGTGGCGCAACGGAAGTTTGCATTCAAGGCGGCTTGCCTCGTGACCTTGACGGATTTTTCTATCGCGATCTCCTGCGCGCTATCAAGCACGCCATTCCCGCTATGCATGTCCATGCCTTTTCGCCCATGGAGATGGACTACGGCGTGCTAAAAACCGGCATACCGCTGCGCGATTACCTGCGGATGATGAAGGACGAAGGCCTCGGCAGCATTCCCGGCACCGCCGCCGAAATTCTGGATGATCGCGTCAGGAAGGAACTCAGCCCCAACAAGCTGCCCGTCCGGCGCTGGGTCGAGATTATCACCGCCGCGCATGAGCTCGGCATTCCTACGACCTCAACAATGATGTATGGCCATGTCGAAGAGCCCGCGGACTGGGTGCGCCACATTCTGCTGTTGCGCTCCATTCAGAAACGTACCGGCGGATTTACGGAGTTCGTTCCTCTCGGATTCATTCATCAGAATACACGCCTCTACAAACACGGCGGCGCGCGGCCCGGGGCAATGCGCGACGAACACCTGCGCGTCCACGCGCTTTCGCGCGTATTGCTCCATCGTGCCATTCCCAACCTCCAGGTTTCTTGGGTAAAACTCGGATTTGAAGCCTCCCTGGCCTGCTTGCAGGCCGGTGCCAACGATTTCGGTGGCACGTTGATGGAAGAAAATATTTCCAAAGCCGCAGGCGCGACTTTTGGCGAGTACGTCTCGCCCGAACAATTTCGCGCCATGATTCGAACCATCGGCCGGGTCCCTGCGGAGCGATCCACGACGTACAAGGTCCGGCGTGTTTTTGAAAAACACGAGGACGACCCACAAGCTGCTCCGGCGTTGCTGCGCATCGCGCAAACCGAAACTCATGCTGGCTACACCGAAGGCGCATACTGAACGATTCCCATGCGCGCACTCCTCCTGCCCATCAAAGACTTGAAAGAAGCTAAGCAACGCCTGGCCGGCGTGCTCACCCCGGAAGAGCGCTTCGGCCTGGTGCAAGCGATGCTCGTGGACACTCTTCGCGCCATTCGAAACGTAACGCGCGCAGAGAAGATTTTTGTCACCACGAGTGACGAGCTGGCTGTGCGCATGGCTCACGAGAACGGCTGGGAAATTCTGCGCGAAGAGCACCAGATTTCCGAAAGCGATTCGGTGGACTCCGCATCGCGCATCTGCGAAAGCCGGGGTGTTAGCGGCCTGTTGCGCTTGCCGCTGGATATTCCGCTCGTCCAGGCGCGCGATATCGACGAACTGCTGGCAATCGAATGCGAAGCGCCGGCATTGGTGATTGTCCCCTCCTGCCACGGCACTGGCACAAATGCCATGCTCCGAATGCCGCCCACGCTGTTCCCGTCGCATTTTGGCGCCGGAAGCTTCGCGAAGCACGTTCTCGAAGCCGAAAATGCTGGAGCTCAGGTGATCATTCGAAACAATCCGCGCCTGGAAATCGATGTGGACGACGAGGCCGACTTGCGAATGCTCCTCGAGCAGGATATTGGCGATACGGAAACGGGCCGCTGGCTGCGCGAGAGTGGTGTGGAATCTAGATTTCGCCCGAACATAAGGGCACGGAGTAGGTTTGCAGCAAAAGCCTGAGCGGCAGGAACGTGATGAGGAAGAAAGTTTATTCGAGCATGGATGAGATTGTGGCCGATGTGCCCAATGGAGCGCGCATCATGTTCGGCGGATTCGGAGGCGCCGGCTTTCCGAATAATTTGATCCAGGCGCTCGTTCGCAAGGGCGTCAAAAACATTACCGCCATCAGCAACAACTGCGGCACGCGCGATGGTGAGCTTGGCCTGATGTTCAAAAACAATCAAATCAAGCACGTGATTGCCTCCTTCCCGGGTCCCCATGCCAACTATTTTCAGGAGCGCTTTGCGGCAAAAGAAGTGACCCTCGAACTGGTGCCGCAGGGGATTCTGTGCGAGCGCATGCGCGCCGCTGCCGCGGGCTTGCAGGGCTTCTACACTACGGTTGGTGTCGGCACGGAGGTTGCCGATGGCAAAGAAGAGCGGGTGCTCGAAGGCCAGCGTTGCATTTTGGAAATGCCCATTCACGCGGACTATGCTTTCATCAAAGCGCAGAAGGCGGATGAACTGGGCAATTTGACTTATCGGCTCGCTGCCAGAAATTTCAATCCCATCATGGCCATGGCCGCGAAAACCACCATTGCCGAGGTCGACGAGATCGTGCCGGTGGGCTCGATCGAGCCGGAGCAGGTGATGACGCCCGCGATTTTTGTCCACCGCGTGGTGCAGGCAAAAGGGCTCCATTATGCGGGGTAGCGGCATTCAGGAAAAAACCGCGCCGAACAAGCCGCGCTTGACCCGGGAGCAAATCGCCCAGCGCGCCGCGCTTGAGTTGCCCGACGGCGCATACGTCAATCTCGGCTGGGGCATTCCCAATCTCATCGCGGACTATCTTCCAAAAGGCATCACTGTCTACTTCCACAGCGAGAATGGAATTCTGGGAATGGGGCGCCGCGCCAAGTCCGGGGAAGAAGACTACGACCTGGTGGACGCCATGAAAGTCCCGGTGACGCTGATTCCCGGCGCGTCGTTCTTTCATCAAGCCGACGCGCACCTGATGACGCGCGGCGGGCATCTCGACGTCGCCGTGCTCGGCGGCTTTCAGGTCTCGGAGAAAGGCGACCTGGCAAACTGGAAAATTCCCGGGGCGAAAGGCTCTGGCGGCATCGGTGGAGCGATGGACATTGCCGCGGGCGCGAAAAAATTGATCGTGTGCATGGAGCACACCACCAAAGATGGCGCGCCCAAAATTGTGAAGCAGTGCACCTATCCGCTGACGGGCCTTGCCTGTGTGGACACCATCGTCACGGATCTCGCCGTGATTGACGTCAGGCCCGAAGGCCTGGTGTTGCGCGAAGTCGCGCCCAGATGGACGCCGGAAGAAGTGCAGAAGCTGACTGGCGCGCCGCTCATCGCCAAGGGCCGCGTTCCGGAAATCCGTTTCGATTAAGCTG
>QHYN01000161.1 GCA_003224145.1 Acidobacteriota bacterium | reverse complement strand
GGCGGCAGAACTTGCGTGGCCACTTGCAGCGCCACGCGCGCAAAGGGCAGGAGTCCGACTTCGGCCATCGTCCCTCCTGCTCCATCAGAAAACACCGTAATACTCTCCTTGTCGATCCCTCAAACCCGAGTTGTGCCAAGGATGTCAACAGAGCCATCAACACTTACAAAAAACTAGGGGGAGGGGTCTGCTCCCGCTTCCACCTTCCCGCCCGATGTTACTTCGAAGGAAAGACGGCACCCGACTCAGCATCCAGTCTTCCGTATACTCTTCCAAGTTCCGTATACCCCAAGTCCTTTGTTTGCCACTCTTACGAAAACACCCGGGGGTGTATCCACATTCTTTCCATTCTGGAACTCAAAGCTGCCGGCCCTTGGGAGCGGAGATCCCGACCGGGTTGGGACCCTTCTTGTCCCGGAGATTCGACCCGGCAGGTGGAACGCTTTTCTCTTCCCCGCTTCATGGTTCAGTGTCCCCAGATCACGGATCACGAATCACGGGTCTCGGTACACTCGGTTGTGCCCGGGCATCTCTTCCCAACTCTTCCCCTTCAACTTTCAACTGTCGACTGTCAGCTTGCCTACGCGGCAGGGCGCACGGGGACGGGTGCGATGATAGGATGGCGGGCGGAGGATCCTGTGCACTCAGCCCAACTTGTACTTGCGCTGCTGGACGAAGCGTACCAGAAAAAAACATGGCATGGACCGAACCTCAAACAGTCCCTCAAGGGAGTGCCGGCCAGACAAGCCGCCTGGCGCCCCGGACCCGGACGTCACAACATCTGGGAACTGGCGCTGCACACCGCCTACTGGAAGTATGCGGTCCGGCGCAGAATCGAAGGCGGCAAGCGCGGCTCGTTTGTTTTGAAGGGCAGCAATTTTTTCGCCCGGCCCAAAAAGGGGAAAGCAACCGAAGCCGCCTGGAGCGCCGACAAAAAACTGCTGGAGCAGGAACACCGCGCCTTACGCGCGGCCATCGCCAAGGTTTTGCGCACGTCCCGCGGAGCAAAATTCTTGCGCCAGCTTTATGGCGTGGCGTTTCACGACATCTACCACGCGGGACAAATGCGTCTCTTGCGCCGGTTGCAGGAACGCTGAACGTTGTTGATTGGAGTTGATCGGGAGTTGATCACGGCTGATCAGGCGGAAATTTTTCGCAACGCGCGGACCACGGCGGGTAGGTCCGTAGCGTCCTGAAAAAGGCGAATGGTCGCAATTCCCGACGCTCCGGCGGAGAGGCAAGCGGCGCAATTGTCCAGCGTGATTCCGCCGATGGCCAGCACCGGAAGGGACACCGCGCGGCAGACTTCCGCGAGCCGCTCGAGTCCCTGTGGTGCGCCGTAAGCGGCTTTCGCGGGCGTGGCGAACACGGGGCCAAAAAAAAGATAATCCGCGCCGCCGCGCTCAGCCGCCTTCGCCGCTTCGGGCGAATGGCAGGAGACACCGATCAAAAAATTTTTCTCACGGTGCAGAGAGACTACCAGCCGCCTCGCCTCTTGCGCCGGCAAACTCTTTTCGCCGAGATGCACGCCGCCGGCTTGCACCGCCAGCGCGACGTCCAGCCGATCGTTCACAAAAATGCGCGCTGCCGCCGCCGAGGCTCTCGCGCGTGACGGAGGAACCGCGGAGGACGCCGTTCGAGTTGCAGGATTTGCAGTGCACTGCACGGCTTCGAGCGCGAGCAAGCTGCACTCTTTTCCGGAAAGGTCCTTCTCGCGAATTTGAATCCAATCGAGGCCCGCGGCCGCAGCGTCTCCGATTCTCTGCAGGAGGACTTTCAGGGTTTCCGCGGCTTCCGTCGCGACAAGACTGCGCCGGTCCGTCACGTAGCAAAGCAGCGGCGCGCACCGCGATTTATCGAGGCGGGACACGGTCGGGACCCGGACGCGCGCCAATCCATCCGATGGCCAAAAGGATATCCAGAACGCCGATGCCACTCACCACACCGCGGAAAGAAGGATGAAGCACGACGTGAATGAGCGAAGGATAGTGGCTGAGAAAATAGTTCTGCTCCCAATAGACGGACCACGGCAGATAGAGAAGCAGCGCGCCCATTTCGAACGCCACGACCACCAGAAGTGCGCGATAAATCCGGTTCATCGAGGAGCGGAAATCTGTCCTGTCGGGATAGCTTGTGGATCAGCGGATGGGCTTCTGAAGAGCTGCGATGCGTTCGGCCACGTCGCGATAATCGATATTCATCGCGTAGACCTGGGAAAAGCTCTTCAGCGCTGCAACTGGTTCGCCCGCCGATTCCTGGGCCACACCCAAATCATACCGCAAGGCAAGCGTACTTTCGGGATCGATTCCGGGGGTCTGCAAGGCGCGCTCATACCAGATCGCCGCGATGGCGGGCTGGCCCTTCTCCATGAACGCCAGTCCCAGCAGCGTGCAGCACTGCATGGTGTAACGGAAAGGGCGTCCCCGGTCGCTGGCCTTGGCAACTTTTTGAAACTCGCCGATGGCTTCCTCGAGGAGACCCATCTCGCGGAAGGCGATTCCAAGATTGTAATGAGTTTCCAGATCTTCGTCCTCGGCACCCATTTCCCCAAGCTCGGCGCGGAACTCGTCAAACACTTCCTTGAGCGGCCCGGATTCGGTGAATTGCGGTGCCGCTGCTTCCGGTTTTTTCACCGAAGGAGACGGAGCACCTGACGTCGCATTGGAGAAAGCGGGAGCGAGAGAGTCCAGGCCGAGTTGATCGATTTCCTTGGCCAGATCCGCCAGGAATTGGTCGGATTCGAATCCGCTGCTTGCAGCCGGCGGCGCTGCGGATTTATTTTGGCCAACCGTTTGCGGCTGCGGTGGGACAACCGGTTTTTCAGGAGGCTTCTGATCGTACGCGGGAACCAACGGTTCGGCCTCGAGTACGAGTTCATACTCCTGTTCGAGTTCGAATTCGGGCTCGGGTGCCTTCGGGGGCTTCTGCGGCTTCTGTGGAGCTTTCTGAGCGGGCTTTTCCTTTTGCTTGGATTTTTCTGCAGGGATTTTAGCAGGTGGTTCCTCCAAGGGAATTTCAGGAGCAGTATCAGAGGCGTCGAATGCGGCGACGGCTGGCACATCATTCGGGGGAACGACCGCAGGCTCCTTGGAGATCTGGAATTCCTCGACATGCGCCTGTTCGGCAGGACGCGAGGGAGTGACGGGACGCTTGGCGGGGGCAGGAGGATGACCTTCCCCCTTCGTTTCACCCTGATGCGCTTCTTCCAGCAGGGTAGCCCACTCATCCGACAAATCCACTTCCTGCACTTCGGATTCAGCCGGCGTGGCGCTCACTTCGACAGGTTCGGGCTGCGATCCCGCCACTGGCGGCGCAGGAACAGGTTTCGCGGGTGGAGCTGGTTGCTTCGCTGTGGGTTCCGCGGCGATCTCCGGAATGGCCATCGAAGGCGGCTTGCCGGCAGCAGTCTCTTTTGTCGCAGGTAGCGCCGCGGACGTTGCTCCGGCCAGCTCCTCGTCGGTGAGGCCGGCGGCGCGCTGAAAGCGGCGGCGCAGTTCAGCGAATCGTTCGGCGTTGCGCTTGTCGCCCGCCTCGTCGTGAATCTGTTCGAGCTGTGCGGCCAGTTCGGCGGTGCGCCGATCATCGCCGGCTCCGAGGACAAAGTCGAGCAGCTTTTCGAGTGTCGGCGTATGCCGCGGGGCGCGGCGCAGAATGGCCTCGAGCAATCCAATGGCTTTCTGCGTGAGGCCGTAACTGGCAAACAAGTCGACGTCGGTCAGCGATTGGGAGATGAATTTTTGCGTCTCATCGTCAAGGTGAGGCTCAGCGAGGCCCGCCGGCGGCTTGGCTTGAATTTCGGGATCGAAGGTACTCACATCCGCGCGCAATCTGGGAGACGGGACCTTCGGTACGTCCGTTCGCAGGTGCTCCTCAGGAGCCTCGGGTGCCTCGGGAATTTCCTCCTCGACATCCGGCGCGGGCAGCCCCAGCTTATGGAGCACGCCATTGAGTTTGCGCTTGGCGGAATCGCTTTCAGGTTGGCGCTCGACGAGCTGCTCTAAGATGGTCTTGGCCCGGTCGTATTGGCGATGGGTGACCAGCGCATCCCCCAGATTCGCCAGTGCGTCCGGCATGTGGAAGGAATCACTGGTGCGGCCATAGAGTTCCACGAGCCATTCGAACGGCTCGAGCCGCTCGGGCGCGCTCGCCGTAAGATCATGGAGCATTTTTGCGACGACCTCGTGCTCGCCGGAATCGATCATGGCAAGTCGGGACTGGGCCAGAATGCCGATGGCTTTTTCATCCTGCCCCGCCTTCAGCAGCCCTTCCACGACTTTTTGCATCGGACCATAGTTTTTCGCGTCCGCCTCGAAGACCTGCATCGCCAGAGTGACGGCTTGATCCCAATTCGAATTTTTGAGATGGAGATCCAGAAGAAGTTCGGTTTGTTCTCCCCCCTTTTCGAGATCGGAAACCTGTTCGAGGAGCTGCGCCGCCTTGGTGAGATTGCCCTGGGAAATAAAAGAACGGGCCCTGACGATGACCGCGGCGGAATTGTTCGGCTCGAGTTTCAGGGCTTTGTCAGCAAGCTTTTCACTCTCGGCCTGGTCGCCGCGGGCGAGCGCCCGCTGGGAAGCGGAAACATAGGCTTCGATTGCGTCCCGAGTCTGGCCCATAGCCTGGTACAAATCGGCCAGGCGGATCTGGATGCGGAGATTATCGGGTTCCGCCTGCAAAAGCTTCTTTAAGAGGCCGATGGCCTCCGGCTGGCGATTGTGCTTCAGATGAATTTCCGCCAACTGGAGAAAAAGAGGCCGAGCTTCGCTCATCACCCCCTGCTGAACGTAGAGGTCGGCGAGCTTTTCGAGCGGACGTATTTCTTCGGGAGCGAGCTTGGCGATGCGCTTATATACTGCAATGGCTTTGGTAAGGAACCCATCGCCGACGAAAATCTGCGCCAGGCGCTCAAAATAATCGATGGCCTGAAAGGTTTCACCCTGGCGGATATAGAGCTCGCCGATGGTCATCAGAGTGACCTGGTCGCGAGGCTCGAATTTCAGAATATTCTGGTATTCGGCGATGGCCTGGACGACCTTGCCCTGGTTCAGCAACTTTTGTGCGGCTTCGACGTATTTGCTTTTGTTATAAGCCATGCGCGAACAAGGACAAAATCTCCCCTCGGAGTTCGTCCTGGACGATCTCCTCAGTGGGCCGCGGTCAGAAGACGACCTTTGAGGCCTCTTGGTTACGCTAACAGGCAGCAAAAAGCCAAGTCAATGAACGCAGAGCTGCTTGTGAGCAGGCAGTTATCCCCTTTCGATTCAGGAAATTCGCCAGTGAAGACCAGGCAAAGCGCCGGGGGAGTGTTTTTCCATTACAATGCGCATTCAAGGACAGATGCCGGGCAAATCGGATTCGAGGATAACTCCAAGTTGCCGACTATCCGCTCCGGATCCTTTATTGCTCGAGATAGATGCGAAAGAGGTTGGCCTTCGCCGAACGGCGCCTACTGACGAAGTAGTTCGGCGACATGCCCGAAGATACATCGTCCTGATTGAGCAAACGCGCGCCGGGAATGCGCGCGAAATCCGCTTCACTGCCGAACCCCTTCATAAAGGTGGGAGGCGGGGCCCCAGACTTGACGGGTATCACCGCTGTCTTTAACGAGCCGAACGGAAAGTGCCGAAGCGAGACGTACACCCATTTGCCGTCCATACTCCAGGTGAGCAGTGGGGCCGAGGCGCGCGCTGTGCCGTACGCGACGCTGCAGCTATCGCATACAGGGATCGGCGCCCCGCCCTCAAGCGGTACCCCTAGGGACATCGAGTTTCTGTCCCCATGCCCGCCAGGAGGCGTGACGCCCACGAGAGCCCAGCGCCCGTCAGGCGAAACGCTTTGCAGAGACATGATGTGAAGATCCGAGACCGCAAGCTGGCCGGTACCCTCTTCGTTGATACTCATGATCTTCGGTGAAGTTTCATTGCCCTGATACAAGATCTGCCCGGGCTTGCCGAAAAAAGCGCGATATTCGCCTCCAAAGGTAAGTTGCCGAGGCGCCTGCGTGCGGTCAAGCCAGCCGACCCATATCCCCGACCGGGCCTGGCCCTGTTCCGTGGCGAAAACAACTTTTTTGCCATCCTGCGATATTGAAAAGTGCGTAAGCACTAAACCCGGAAAGAGGCGTTCGGCGGTTCCGGTCGCGACGTCGGAAACCCACAGCTCGCCGCTGAAGTAGGAGTGCGAACCCGTAACCCGCCGCAGGCAATAGACCTTCTTACCATCGGGTGACAGAGTCGGGAAAAACGAGGAACCCTCGGAGGTGATCTGTTTTTCGCCGGTGTTGTCGTCGTGCAGCCAGATTGCGGACTGTTGCGCGCCCGCAGTGGTAATGAATGATTTGCCATCAGGCATGATCGCGAGCCCTTCTTCCTCGCTCGCGCCCGATGGCGTCAACTGCTGAGGCGCACCGTCGGGGAAGCGCTGCCGCCAAACGTGAGAACTGGCCGTCCAAGTATCCACGGTGAAGTACATCCATTTGCCATCGGGAGACCACTGGGCCCAGGTACACGAACCCTCCGGTCCGACTTGCCGCCCCGCTGATGACCCGTCGAACGGAACCACTCGGCATCGTGTCCACCACGCGCTATCCATTTCCACCAGCAACACCCATTTCCCATCCGGCGACAGCGCGGAGCGGTGCACCATCCCGTGCATATGGTCGGATGGAACATAGATGTCGCGCTCATCAGTCCGGCTGGTATTGGACGTGGACAGCATCATGTGTATGCCAGTCCTGATCGTGGAGAACAATACGCGATCGCTACCGATCCAGCTCAATCCCGTGGCGTTAGCCATAAACAGCTTCGGTTCCTGCCCTCCCAGCAACGGCAGTTCGTAGGTGTTCCAGGCAAACGGACCTTCTATTTGCGTGAAGTACACCCGGCTGCCGTCCTGAGAGAAACTGATGGTCTGTTTTCTAAAGGCTGTCTTAGTGAGTTGGAAAGATTCGCCGTCGGGTAGAGATTTGAACCAGACCTGGCCCGCGTTATTAGAATTCCCGAAACCACCGGGGCCGCGCAGAAACACCACCAGCTTGCCGTCGCGCGACAGCGCGGGGATTTCGGCAGAATCATCAAAGTTCGTAAGTTGCTCCCAACGGAGGGCGGGCACCTCTGAACTCTCGTTGCGGGTGAGACGCGGCCACAACAACAAGGTTGCGGCGATCAAAGCGCAGACCGCAGCACCGCCGATCGTCGGCACGAGCCACCGCCGAGGCCGTTTCCGCAGCGGTGCCGCGACTGTCACGGCGGTTGACGTTACCTCCAGGCGCCGCAGGTCCACTACCAACTCTTTCGCTGATTGGTACCGATTCTCAGGATCCTTATCCAGGCACTTGAGGATGATTCGTTCTAGTTCCGCAGGGATCGCACCGTTCAGCCCGCGTAACGGGGCAGGGAGTTTGTGCAGGATGGCATCTATCAAACGCGGGGTCAGTTCGTCGCTGAAAGGCCGTTTACCGGTGGCCATTTCATACAGCACAGTTCCAAGTCCCCAGATGTCTGTGCGCGCATCCGTGTTTTCACCACGCAACTGTTCGGGTGCGGCATAAGGAAGCGTGCCGAGGACGGCCAATGGTTCGGTCAACGCCAGTGAAAGCGTTGCATCATGGTCGGTTTGCTGGAGTAATTTTGCCAAGCCAAAGTCGAGCACTTTGATCTCGCCGCTCGCGGTGACAAAAATATTGGCTGGCTTGACATCCCGATGGATGATCCCTTTGCCGTGGGCAGATTGCAACGCGCCTGCGATCTGAGTTCCCAGCCTGAGCACTTGCTCTACCGCCAAGGCTTGGCCATCCATGTACTGTTTGAGCGTCTGGCCTTCGAGCAACTCCATGACGAGGAACTGCCGCCCCTCGTGTTCTCCCACGTCGTAAATCGTGCAGATGTGAGGATCGTTCAGCGCGGATGCGGTGTGTGCTTCGCGCTCGAAGCGCTGCTTCGCACTAGGTTCAGCGGTGAGATGCGAAGACAGAACCTTGACCGCGACGTCTCGTTTGAGACGCGTGTCAATGGCACGGTAAACTTCGCCCATCCCGCCGGCGCCAATGGGCGCTTCGATTTTATACGGGCCCAGCCGGGTGCCAGAAGGCAGATACATCGTCCAGCGAATTATAGGCCGGGAAACGACGCAACGGATAGCGCCGCAACCCATATGGTGCGGCAAGGGGTAAGCCTACAGGATGCTCTTTCTTGAATGTCAGCATGAGGAGGCACTCGCGCGCAGGAGACAGATAGTCGCTATCGGGAGATGGTCCGCCTTCTCATCGTTGCGATTGTTCCCGAGTGACGGGGTACTCGGGAATAATCCAGATGCCTTCCATGAGAAGGCCAGCGAAGGTGGCCCCGGCAAAGGGAAGTGATACTATCCCGAAATAGGTGTTCTGCCAGCCGAGGGGAAAACCGCGCATGCCTATCTGCTCTTCCCGTCGCAATTTCCTGGCCAGCTTGGGTGGCATGATGACGTCCTTGCTGTTTTGCCGACGCCGTGCCTTCGCCTCGCCTTTGCCCGCAGCGAGCAGCCGCTTCAAGCTCTCGGTTATCACCGATGAGATCACCCAGGACTTCGGCCACGCCCTGGAGATCGCTTCCCGGGAGTTCGGATTGTTTCACGTGGAACTGAGAACGCTGTGGAACAAGAACATCATCAACCTCGATGAGAAAGAGACCGCCGAGGTGCGACGGTTTCTGCAGAAATACGAGCTTCAGGTCACCGATATCGCCAGCCCGCTCTTCAAGACGGATTGGGCGGGAGCTCCGAAATCCAAATACAGCCCGGAGAAGCCGCAGTTCGGGGCCGACTACACCTTCGCTCAGCAAGGAGAAGTGCTGGAACGCTCCATCGGCGTGGCGAAGGCCCTGGGATGCAATCGAATCCGGTGCTTCGACTTCTGGCGGTTGGAAGATCCCCAGCCTTTCCGTGCGGCGATGGACGAGAAGTTGCGGGATACCGCCCGTGCTGTAGCACCGAGCAAGATCTCTCTCCTGCTTGAGAATGAATTTGCGTGCAACACGGCAACGGGCGCCGAAGCTGCGCGTACTTTGCAGGCGGTACCATCGACAAACTTCCTACTGAACTGGGATCCCGGCAATGCCGCTTATCGGGGCGAGAAGGCGTTTCCGGATGGTTTCGAAAAGCTGCCCAAGGAACGCATCGGGCACATGCACTGCAAGGATGTGATGCGTAAGGCGGACGGGAGCTACGAATGGGCCGCCATGGGCCGCGGAATTATCGATTATGCCGGCCAATTCCGCGCGCTGCTGAAAGCGGGATACTCGGGAACAATGAGCCTCGAAACGCACTGGAGAGGCGCGGGCTCTGCCGAAGAATCGTCGCGCCAGAGCATGGCTGGAATGAAAGAGCTGCTGCGCGCAGCAGGCGCGTTATGACCGATTGACAATAGCGCAGTATGGCCACGGCACTAAGAAATCGGCAGCAAGGTTTGCGTGGCGTCGGCGGCCCAGCACGTGCAATCGCGCACGGGGGTAAACGAATAGCGATGGAGCGGCGTGGGACCGTGCAGCCGCAAAGCTTCCAGGTGGTCGGGCGTGGCGTAGCCTTTGTGGCGCGCCAGGCCATACAGCGGGTAAACGGCGTCCCACTCGTGCATGCGAGCGTCGCGATATGTTTTTGCGAGGATGGAGGCTGCGGCGATGGAGACGCTGCGCGCGTCGCCCTTGATCAAGGACTTCTGCTCGATCAACACGTCGAGTTGCATAGCATCAATCAGCAAGTAATCCGGAGAAATGGAGAGCTGCGCGAGCGCGGCGGTCATGGCCTGCCGCGAAGCCTGATAGATGTTCCAAGCGTCGATGCGCTGCGCGTCGATTTCCGCCACCGCCCAAGCTAAGGCGTGTTCCCGGATGCGCGTGCTGAGTTCCGCGCGGCGTTCGGCGGTGAGTTTTTTGGAATCATCGAGGCCGACGATGCGGCGCTTGGGATTGAGCACCACGGCGGCGGCAACCACCGGGCCAAACAACGCGCCGCGTCCGGCTTCGTCGAGGCCGGCGATGCGCGTCCAGCCCAGTTTGCGTGCCGCTCGCTCGAAACGGGAAGAGCAGAGCCGACTCATTGTGCAGGGATTCTAGCACGGGGTGGCACCGCGTTTTTCCACAGGTTTCTTGACTGCGCCGTTGGCCGCATGACACGATACCGCGCCTACCGCGTCAGCCGTCGATCCCGCGTTGGAGCTGAGGAGGGAATTCCATGACTGTCGAACTAAAACCTTTCCTTGTCCGCATTGGGTTCCTCTTTATGCTTTCTATGTGTGTGCCTGCGATGATTCGTGTTTCGGGCGCGCAAGGACTATCCAGCAGCGATCTCTCGCGGATGCGTTCGGTCGGCGGAGTGGCGCTATCGCCCGACGGGAAGCGCATCGCGTACACGGTGACGATGCGCGATGAGCCGGGCCGTCCCTACGGCCAACTATGGATCATGGAGCTGGCGACTCAAAAATCGACGCGTCTCGGTGGTGACAAAGACCGAGGCGGAGAGCCGCTTTGGTCGCCGGACGGGAAGTGGCTGGCGTTTTTCGGCAGGCAGGGAGACAAGCACGGTCTGTTGATGGCGAAGCCCGATGGCTCGGACGTTACCGTGCTGGCTTCGCCCGAAGGTACGAACAGCCCATTGCCGGGAACGGGCAATGAAGTGACTTGGTCTCCTGATGGGAGGCAGATTGCGTACATTTCTTCAACGCCCGACGAACGAGCTGCCGAAGCCAGCGGCGATCCCATGGTGATTACGCGCTATCTGTATAAGCCGGACGCGGGCGAGGGAATGACACGGTTCAACGACAACCTGCGGCTGCACATTTTTGTGGTGGATGTGGCCACGAAACAGACTCGGCAGCTTACGAAGGGCAATACGGATGAGCATTCGATCGATTGGTCGCCGGATGGGAAGGAAATTCTTTATCTGACGAATCCCGAGCCGAACCAGGACGAGTTTTTCAATTACGACGTTTTCGCGGTGAAGGTGGCGGACAACAGCGTTCGCCGGATCACGGCCACGGAATTCAACGAATACGATCCCCTGTGGTCGCCCGACGGCAAGCGCATCCTTTTTCGCGGGACGCGGCGCGGCCTGACCGACCGCGAAACGACGATGGAAGATACGCACGTATGGATCATAAATGCGGATGGCAGCGACCGGCGCGAGATCGGAGCGGTAATTGACAACCGGCAGGGCTCGCCGCGGTGGGCGGCGGATGGCAATTCCGTTTACTTCACCGTGCAGGAGCGCGGCAGAAACTATTTGGTGCGCTTGCCGGTGTCCGGCGGCAAGCCGGAATATGTCGTGAAGGAACCGGGCTTTGTGGGTGCTTTTTCGATCGGGAAAGACGGGACGGTGGCGTACAGCCATGCGTCGCCGCGCGATTTGACGGAACTTTATCTAAAGACCGGCAACGCCGCGCCACGGAAACTGACGGACCTGAACACGCAACTTCTCGCGGGAAAGCAGATCGCGGAAGTGGAATCCTTCA
>QHYN01000303.1 GCA_003224145.1 Acidobacteriota bacterium | reverse complement strand
TCATCTCCCGCATCCGGCTCAAGCTGTACGAGCTCAGCACCCCGCCTCGGATGACGCAGAAGGCCCCGGTACCCGCCCAGGCCATGCACTTCAAAAACCCCCGCCGGTCGATTCCGTCATGATTGTGATCGTGCAGCAGTTCATCCTTCATCTTTCCAACCATCGCTTTCCTCCGCGTTTGGAGACACCAAGTTCCTCAGCTATTTTTCGTCACCGGTCCCGCCAATTTTCTTGGGAGGGCGGCGCGGGTGAGAGAGTCCAGGGAGCCCGCGCCGCGTATGGGACGTGTTTCGTTTGTGCAGACCGCTCGCCGCGGTCAGTTATTCCCGGTTCTGGCCGCTTACCAACCCTTTGCATGATTCGTCACTCTAAGGTGGTGTTTGGGAATAAAATCCCTCCAGAGGCGGTTTGTGTCCATGAGTGGGTTTGACCAGGGGAGAAGCTCGGACGTGTTGGATGTGCATGAGCGGGCGCGCTTCGAGCAGCTCGTTTTGCCCCACCTCGATGCCGCCTTTAACCTTGCGCGCTGGCTGTTAAAACGCCGCGAGGATTCGGAAGATGTCACGCAGGAGGCCATGCTCCGCGCTTTCCGTTTTTTCCGCGGATTCCATGGAGGAGATGGGCGCGCCTGGCTTTTACAAATTGTGCGTAATACCTGTTATACATGGTTGGAGAAGAATCGCCCCGGGGAACTCATGACGGAATTCGACGAGGAATTGCACCTGCAGCCGAGCGTCACCCCGGAGTCCCTGGCGATTTCCGGAGACAACCGCGAGCGTCTGGGCCGCGCGCTGGAAACGCTGCCGCCTCGCTTCCGCGAAGTGCTTGTGCTCCGCGAGCTGGAGGGCTGCTCTTACAAGGAGATCGCCGCCATCACCGCCATTCCCATTGGTACCGTCATGTCCGCACTGGCCCGCGCGCGCCAGCGGCTGCAGCGCGCCCTTACGCAAACCCCCGCGCAGGAGGCTTCCCGTGAGCTGTGAGTACGCGCGAACCACCCTGCACGGCTACCTCGATGGCGAACTGGACGCCGCTCGTTCCGCCGAATTCGAACGCCATCTCGAGAGCTGCCGCGAATGTGCCACCGCCCTCGCAGCGGAAGAGTCGCTGCGATCTTCCCTTCAGCGGAGCGGCCTTTACGAACAAGCTTCTGTCTCTCTTCGCAAAAAGACTCGTACCGAACTGGACGGGGCGACCTCGTCTCCGGTCCCGCGCCGAATTCCGGCGTGGCGCTGGCTTGCTGTGGGCGCTTCGATTCTCGTGGTCGCAGCCGTTTCCTGGTATGTCTGGCCACGCCCTGGTACCGGTGGTGCTGCTTCTGCGCCCTTCACGGCTGCCGAGCTCATCGACGCTCATGTTCGCTCGCTCCAGCCCGGCCACCTGACCGACGTAGCTTCCACGGACCAACACACCGTCAAGCCCTGGTTTGACGGCAAGCTCGATTACGCCCCGCCTGTCAAGGACTATGCCGATGAAGGCTTTCCTTTGGTGGGCGGGCGCCTGGACGTGCTGGCCGGGCGCAACGTCGCCGCGGTCGTCTACGCCCGGCGCAAGCACGTCATTAATGTATTTGTTTTGCCCACCAAAGAGCCGGACACGCCCATTCATCCGCCCGGCTTGCGGCAAGGCTATCAATGGCTGCATTGGCGGCGTCAAGGGATGGAGTACTGCGCCGTCTCGGACGTCTCGCTTTCCGATTTGCACGAGCTCGCCCAGTTGATCTATCAATGAGAAATAAGAACGAATCCAGCAGGGAACAAATTTACTGCTGCGGCTTGCTCTTCACGTAAGCCTTAGGGATCTCTTTCGCGTAAATCATCCGCAGGGTCACACTTTTCGTCTGTCCCGAGTGCACGGTGATGTTTTTCTCCCACTCGGAGAAAACACCTTTTCCGGAAGCGCGCATATCGTAATTGTCCGCCCTGAGCTTCGCAATCGTGAAACGGCCTTGCGAGTCCGCGTGTACCGCATGGGGAGCGTTTCCGCCCGACGATTGGTAGGTGATAGCCGCATGCGGCACCGGCCTGTCGTCGGGACCGAGCACGACACCATTCAAGGTGGCTGTCCCTTTCCTCTGCGGAGCCGCAGACACGCTGCGAACCGCCACGAGCGCCAGCAAGAAAATCGTGAGGAATAAAACGGTACGTCTCATTTTGTCAGCCTCTTTTGCGCTCTCTAGCGAGAGCGCTCCGGAAATATCGCGCGCTGCCCTCTGGCTGCGGTCGTCCTTCCTGTCTCAACTTCAAGTGTAGGCTGTGCCGGTCCCAGCGCGCCTTGTCGCCCGAAAATGTGCCTTCCCGCAACCTGCCGCTTCGGACAGGTGAGGTACAGTCCAATCTCTCTGTATCTCTTTTTGCGAGAAACTTCTATTCTCACCTCGGGCGCGAGCTTTTATACTTGCCCTCGGTTCAACGCTTCTTCCCACGGAGCTTCCATTGAAGAAAAAACCTGCTGCGTCCCCGAGAAACCGCGTACCTGCGAAGCCTGTAAAGGACTTTTCGGCAGTGTTTTCCGCGCTGCAGCAAATGCTGCAACCCTATGAAGAACATCTCAGCGTCGTTCCCTACAGGCCGGAATTCTACTGCCTGCAGACGCGCAAGGCGGCTCACAAAGGCAAGCCGGTTTGGTTCGCCGCGATTCGAATGGGCAAGAACTATGTCAGCTATCACCTCATGCCCGTTTATATGAATGCCGCGCTGCAGAAACGCATCCCGCGGGAGTTAAAGAAACGGATGCAGGGCAAGGCCTGCTTCAATTTCAGCGAGGTTGATCCCGCTCTCTTTCGCCAGCTCGCTGAGCTGACCGCCGCAGGCTTTGCCGGATATCAAGCTTTGAAATATATTTGATTCTTGCGCAAGCCGCCGGGCCCGGTTCAGAACGCCACTTTCACATTGTCGCTTCGATTTGCAGGTCGTCAATCATCTTTTCCAGTTGCTCGTTGGCCTTGTCGCGCTGCGCTTCCGTGTCCTGTATGTTTTTCCGCAGAGCATCGGCTTGGGAAGTGGTTTTTATTGCGCTGGACTTCTGTGAAATACTTAGTATTGGAGTTGGCCAGGGCCTGATCCTGAGTTTTCTGTAATCGGCGCGAGGATCGGGATGTTTTCGGGGAGAGGTGACAGCCATGGCCGCATCGCCTGGCCTAGCTAGAACGCAGCCGGACAAGATGGGCACATTCCTCCGAGCCTTTCGGCGTGTTGTCGTTCATTGGCGTGCGATCATTTTGCTGTTGATCCTTGCTT
>QHYN01000302.1 GCA_003224145.1 Acidobacteriota bacterium | reverse complement strand
GGATTTGCACTTGAAGGCGGTGGAGCAGATGGGCGCGGAGATTGCGACGTCGCACGGCTACATCGAGGCGAAGGTGCCGGGGAACGGTTCGAAAGGGCGGCGGCTAAAGGGCGCACACATCGTGTTTGAAAAAATTACCGTGACGGGGACGGAAAATGTTTTGATGGCAGCCGCGCTTGCGGACGGCGAGACGGTGCTGGAAAATGCAGCGCGCGAGCCGGAAGTGACGGACCTGGTGGTGATGCTGCGGAAGATGGGCGCGGAGATTTGTGGAGATGGGACTTCGACGTTGCGGATTCGCGGGGTCGAGGAGCTGCATGGAACGGAGCACACGGTGATCCCGGACCGGATTGAGGCGGGAACGTTTCTTGTGGCGGGAGCGATTACCGGGGGCGATTTGACGATTAAGAATTGCGCACCGGAACATCTGGGGGCAGTAGTTGCGAAGTTGCAGCATGCGGGAGCGCGGATTGACGTTGTCGATGCGACGACGATGCGGGTGCGCGGCGCAGAGAAACTCGTGGCGGCAGACGTTACCACGGAAGAGTATCCGGGATTCGCGACCGACATGCAGGCGCAGTTCATGGCGCTGGCGACGCAGGCGGAAGGCACGTCGGTGATAACCGAAAGGATTTTTGAGAACCGGTTCTTGCACGCGAGCGAAATGATGCGCATGGGCGCGCACATTTCGATTGAAGGGCATACCGCGACCGTGCGCGGACCGGCAGCGCTCTCCGGAACCGTCGTGCAAGCTTCGGATTTGCGGGCGAGCGCTGGATTGGTGCTGGCAGGGCTGGTGGCGAACGGCGAGACGATGATCGAGCGCGTGTATCACATCGACCGAGGATATGAAGGAATTGTTGAAAAACTGCGTGCAGTGGGAGCGGACATTGAGCGCGTGCACGCACCGGCGACGTAAATGCGAAGAACCAATCGCTTAGTTATCTTCTCGTTCTATTTCTCAGTTAATCGATGCGCATCAGAAGGCTCCTCGTAGCCTGGACTCTGCAATTCTTGCTGCCCCCGGTTTTACATTGGTGGTTCGTTACCAACTCAAGGATAGTTTCGTCAAGCTGCCCGCTACCTGCGCTATCCCAACTTTTCACGTAAATCAGATCATCCTTCTTCGTGATCCAAAACCTTAGGCGGCGAACTATAGGGCGAGGCAGGAAACGCCTTCCTTCTTCCGTCGAAAAGATAACCTCATGTTCCGGAAGGCACTTAGGATTGATGACTGACTCAATCTCCCAGTCAGGGCCGTGGAGCACGACAAGGCGTCTCCTTGCCTTGGACGGGAATTGTGACTCCAGACGAGGGAAATGACTCTTTTCGGTTAGCAGTGGAGGTTTGGGAAGAAATGGGTGAGAAACTTGAGGCGGTTGCGTGCTCGGCAGGTATTTTACTGAGCTGACTACAATTGCAGCGACCAGCGCCGTGAAAAGAAGCAGGAGCACACATCTAGCGAGTTCTGTCCGGTGCAGCTCCATAACAATTTATTAGACACCGCCGTCTTACTTCGGTTCCATTGGCATTGGGTGCGCTGCAAGCAAAGCGAGACGAAGTTTGGTACAATGCGCGGCACGAATTTGGCCGGGGCGCGCGGAGTCGTGGAGCGGCGCGGCACGCGGAGGAGACGAGCCATGGCGAACACGGAATTGCTGAAGAAGCTGGATGCGGCGATTGCGGAGAAGAATTTGCTAACACATCCGTTTTATCAGGATTGGCAGGCGGGGAAGCTGAGCCGGGAAGCGCTACAGCTTTACGCGTCGCAGTACTACCGGCACGTGGAGGCGTTTCCGGGACATCTGCGGGTGCTGGCAGCGCGGACGGAGGGGTCACTGCAGGGATTGATTCGGGAGAACCTGGCGGAGGAGGAAAATCCCGTGGCACCACATCCGAAACTGTGGCGGAATTTTGCCGCGGCAGTGGGAGTGGGCGAGGACGACATCACCTGCTGCCCTGCTCTACCGGGGACGCAGGCAGTCGTGCAAAAATTCCGCGAGATTTGCGGGGACCGGCCCGTGGCCGAGGCCGTGGCGGCGCTGTATGCGTACGAATCGCAGGTGCCGGAGATTGCTGCGACGAAGATGGAAGGGCTGAAGAAGTTTTACGGCGTAACGGCACCGGAAGAATTGGCCTACTTCGCGGTGCACCAGGAAACCGACAAGCTGCACCGCGCGGCGTGGCGTGGATGGCTGGAAGAGCACTCGGGCGGAGATGAGGAAGAAATTCTGAAGACGACGAATGAGGCGCTGGATGCGTTGTGGGGAGCGCTGGATGCGGTGCATTGCGAGAAGCAGGAAGCGAGGATGTAAAGAGGCCAGGAAATCAGGAAGAAAGAAAAGGATAACGCAGAGACGTTGAGGACGCGGAGATTCGCAGAGGAGAAATGGAAAGGCCCTCGATTCGTCGAGGGCCTTTTTGTTTTGCCAAAAATTACAGGAGTTATTGGTGGCCGGAATCGCCACTGGAGCCGCCTTCGCTGCCCGACGAGCCGGGATTGTGACCTCCGCCGGCGGCGGCTTTCTGTTGCTTTTCGCGGGCTTCGCGGATGAGCGCCTTGCGCGAAAGGCGAATCTTGTTGCCCTCAATGGAAAGAACCTTAACCAGGACCTGATCGCCAAGCTTCAGCTCGTCGCGAACGTCGCGAATGCGATGCTCGGAGATTTCGCTGATGTGGAGCAACCCGTCAGTGCCGGGGAAGAGCTCGACGAAGGCGCCGAATTCCGCGAGACGGACGACTTTGCCGAGATAGGTCTTGCCGATTTCGGCGCTGGCGGTGACTTCGCGGACCAAAGCGAGGGCGGCATCGCCGCCAGCTCCGCTCGTGGAGAAAATGTGCACCGTGCCGTCTTCGAGCACGTCAATCTTGACGCCGGTCTGCTCAATGATGGACCTGATTTTCTTTCCGCCCGGACCGATGAGGTCGCGGATCTTGTCCGTGGGAATGCTCAGCTTGTAGA
>QHYN01000301.1 GCA_003224145.1 Acidobacteriota bacterium | reverse complement strand
GTGGTTGGGTCGAACACGACGAGCTACACGTGGGATTTCGAGAACCGCCTCAGTAGCGTCACCCTGCCTGGTACCGGCGGTACGGTCAGCTTGAAATACGATCCCTTCGGAAGACGTATCTACAAATCGTCGTCCTCCGGCACCAGCATCTACGCTTGCGACGGCGACAACCTCGTAGAGGAAACGAATTCTTCCGGCGCGGCCGTTGCACGTTACGAGCAAACGCAAAACATCGACGAACCTCTCGCGATGCTGCGTAGCTCGACGACCAGCTACTACCACGTCGATGGTCTCGGCTCCGTCACCTCGCTGAGCAGTTCGGCTGGCTCGATTGCCAATACCTACACCTACGACAGCTTCGGCAAGTTGACGAACTCGACCGGCTCGCTCGTGAACCCGTTCAGGTACACCGCCCGCGAATCGGACACGGAAACCGGCCTGTATTACTATCGCGCCAGATACTACGACCCGAACGTTGGGAGGTTCCTCACAGAAGACCCGTTAGGCTTTGGTGCGGACGTTAACCTGTACAGGTACGTCTTCAACAATCCTGCTCGAATGACCGATCAAAGTGGCCTGAGTGCACGGGATGTTCAGCGAATTCAGGCAGCTTGCAAGAAGTGTACCGACAAGCTGACAGCGAGCGGTGAACGACGTGCGGGTAGCGGCGGATGGAATGGTTTCCTAAACAATCTTATAAGCTCGTTCACATTTGGATTCAAATACTCTGGCTGCGACCGGCAAGCCAATCTGACAGCAGGCTGTCTTGATTCTCCTTCGCCTCCGTACGATGACCATTGGGATTTCTCAGTTGTAAGCGTCAACTCTGGGTTCCACCGCATCACAATGGGCGTCTCCAGGAATCCATCGGCCCCCATCGTCCTGTGTGATCCATGGAAGGACATGAATACAACGATTCCCAGAGGCGCAGGCACAGGCACCGGTGGTGGCGGTGGCGGGCCCTTCTAGAAAGGGAGAGCTATGAGGCGGATCTTCTGGACTCTTGGCATGGCCGTTGTCGGCTTGTTTCTGGGGTTGAAGGGCCAAGGAGTCCAATTCGAAGTTCGGGAGGTTTTCACTCCTACCATATGGGCAGCCGCCATCGGATACGGATTTGGTAGCATTTTCGACCAACGTCGGCCTGGAAGAGCGCTGGTTATTTATTGGGCAGCTACTCTAGCATTGGTAGCGGCCTTCTTCGGTCCACTCCTACGGATCGCGTCCTTTCCTGTTCAAGAGGCTCTGGCCGGTATGATCGGAGCCCTGGTAGGCGAACTGATCGGAACCATACACCTGAGATTCGCACGGCGAAGGTCGGATGCGTTAGGTTCGGGCGCCTCCGCCTAGCTGTGCCTACGCCTATGTGGCGCCGGCAGAGTCCGTCTTCGTCAGGGTGTCGCCGTTGTAGTTAAGCGTGGATAACCTATGATGGGGTATGCGGAACGCGAGCTAGTCGCGAAGCCAGACCTTAGCTACCTTGTTGTTCATCCAAGCGTAGACAACCGTAAAGGACCTATAGCCACAGAAAATGATAACTGGCCTCGTAGCAAGAATTTTCTTCTCACCATAAATGTCCTTATATTCCCCTGGTTTCTCGCTCCAAACCACCGGAATGGGCCCGCCTGCTTTGTCCAACATAACAACATGCCAATTGGCTTCCATTTTGTGAGCCAAGACGAGCTTCGTGCTCGGGTAGGTCTCACTCACTGTGGTCAGCTCTAACGCGAACGTGGGTTTGCCGTCACCATAGAAATCAACTTTGACCAAACCAGGGCAGGTTCCGGCATGATCTTTTTGAAAGAATTCTTTGTCTTCACTGCTGAGATCGGAGAGTCTCACAATTTTGGTCCCCGAATATTTATTTGCGAGCACCTTTTGCAAGTCTTCCGGGAGATCGCAGGCGTCGATTGAAGTTCGAGCAGAAACAACCTCCCCGGCCAAACTTAGCGCGATCATTGCCGCAGAGATCGCCATTAATTTCAGCAGCATAGAGCCCCTCCTACTCGCAAAAGTGAGATGTAGGAAATTACCGTCGAAGAGATGGATTAAACTTAATTTGAACACTGGGGAGGTTTACACTCAGGTCTGTCGGGTATCGCGCTCTTCGTGGTCGGATGCTTCAAATATTGGACGAGCGAGAAATGATAGTTTGGCCCTCGGGTAGTCGGAAGTGGTTGCCCTCCTTGATTCGGGGCCTCGTTTAGTCCTCGGACGGCTCCGCATGCTCCAGCAGCACAGAACACGGTAGCAGCCGGAATCCCTTGGGGTGGTGCAATATCGACACTGGTTCCCAATTCGTGTCCGCGATCTGAGTGTGTTCCGTTGGTCGTCGCAGTGACAGTCACAGGACCGACTTTTCCGTCCAAACATTTCAACAACTTATCTAATGCTGCCGAGGGAGGAGGCACGCCAGGAGGTAATATGTACAGCCCGAGGGGATCTCCAAATTGTATTGGGTTATTTCTTGCATATGCATAAAAATTCTCTCCTCCGTCGAAGCCAAGTCGGTCTTCACTTGTGAAGCGCCCGCTGGCGGGGTCGTAGTATCTGGCGCGGTAATACGATGCCTGCGGATTATCCGCTAGTGTTTCCTCAAACCAGGTGACCCCCCTTGAGGCAGAGCAGAGTTCTCCCTGCATCGCTTTCTGACCCATTGCGAGCATCACCGTATTGTACTTTTCAGGTGACGAACCTAGGCAGCAATATCCTGAAGAACTGTGCCTAGTCGGTCTCTCTGCTGAAGCTTTACGCTAAACCTTGCAAGCTCTCACTTTGAACCTGTTGTTCGAAGCCGACCTGTAGCTTTTTGATCTGGTCGCTCTTTGCGTCCAAGCGCGCGCCTGGGTGGGTAGTTGAGTGAACTTGTTTGAGTCTGGGGATCGACACATGCGTATAGATTTGGGTGGTGTCGAGCCGTACGTGGCCCAACATAGCTTGGATGTACCGGATGTCAGCACCTCCTTCGAGCATCAATGTCGCCATCGTATGGCGGAAGATATGGCAGGCTCCAGTCTTGCCGATTCCTGCTGCTTCCACGTACCGGCGAGCGGTGATTGGGGCGCACCTGGTCATCTTCAACAAAAACACAAATGTGATCGTGGACGTCATGAAGGATGTGGTGCGCTAGGAAGCGACTTGTGACGGGCGACTCGTGGAATACCCCACCCGAGAACGCGCGCTACAGGATGCAATTCGAAAGGTTGAGTGCGCCGGAGTAGGCAACACGGGCTTTGCCGGATTCGGCGCGCTCGATGCGTCCGATGAGGAAGAACTTTTCGCGCCGCTTCTTCAGGCCGGCCTCGACGGACTTCACGTTTTTCGGCGGCACAACCAGAATCATTCCCACCCCCATATTGAAGGATTGCAACAATTCGTCGGAGTCGATCTTTCCGAGCTTGGCGAGGTATTTGAAGATCGCCGGGACGGGCCAAGAAGCCAAATCAATTTCCGCCTTGACGCCGCTGGGCAGCACGCGCGGAAGGTTTCCGGGGATGCCGCCGCCAGTGATGTGCGCGAGAGCAGAAATCCAGCCGCGGGCCACAATATTTTTTAGAGCGGGCGCGTAGCAAAGATGCGGTTTGAGAAGCTCGGCGCCGATTTTGTTTCCCACTTCGGCGACGTAAGTCTCGGGCTTTAATTTTGCGACCTCGAAGACCAGTTTGCGGGCCAGCGAGTAGCCGTTGGTGTGCAGGCCAGCGGAGGGCAAGGCAATCAGGGTGTCGCCGGGCCGGACGTTTTTCCCGGTGAGGAGCTTTTTGCGCTCGACCACACCGACG
>QHYN01000160.1 GCA_003224145.1 Acidobacteriota bacterium | reverse complement strand
TTTGATGAAGAGTCTGGAAGAGCGCATGACTGCAGCCGCCGAGAAGGAATTGTTTGAACAAGCGGCGGCGTACCGCGATTTGTTGCGCACCCTGGAAGACATCGAGGAGCGCCAGCGCATTGCCGCCGCGCAGGGAGATGATACCGACGTGCTGGCCTATTATGCTGAACCGCCGCTGGCAGCGGCCAACGTCTTTCATTTGCGCGGTGGGCGTGTCGTAGACCGGCGCGAATTTTATTGGGAAGATCTCGACGAATTTGATCCGCAGGAATTTGTTTCCTCATTGCTGAAGCAGCTTTATCTGGATGCCGCGTATTTGCCGAGAGCCATTCACGTTGCCGCGGATTTCGAAGAACGCGCTTTGCTGGAAGAAACGCTCAACGAGCGAGCGGGACACAAGGTTGAAATCTTCACGCCGCAACGAGGCTCAAAGCGAGCCTTCCTGGATCTCGTGGAGAACAACGCCAAGCATTCGTTCGAACAGCGCTTTCGCGTGCTCAAGCCGAGTTCGAAGGCGATCGGTGAAGCCCTGCAAAATGCTCTGAATCTCATCGAGGAGCCAAAGCGCATCGAGAGTTTCGACATTTCGCACATTCAGGGAACGGACACCGTCGCATCCATGGTGGTGTGGGAAAACGGCCGGATGAAAAAATCCGACTATCGCAAATTCATCATTCGGGGAGATGACGGAGGCAACGGCGCGCTCCCGCCCCTGAACGACGATTTCTCCAGCATGCACGAGGCGGTCGCGCGGCGATACCGGCGAGTGCTGGAAGAAAAAAGGGAATTGCCAAGCTTGATCTTGATCGATGGCGGCATTGGACAGTTGCACGCCGCGGCGCAGGCGCTCGAATCGCTCCAAATCATCAATCAGCCCGTGGCCAGCATTGCAAAGAAGGAAGAAATTCTCTTCGTTCTTGGCCAGGAGGACGAACCCATCGTGCTGGAGCGCCACTCCCCGGTGTTGCATCTGATCCAACAAATTCGCGACGAGACGCACCGCTTTGCGGTCACTTTTCATCGCCAGCGCCGCGGGAAGCGGCAAACGCAGACCGCACTCAGCGAAATTCCTGGCGTGGGGCCGAAGACCGCGCAGAAACTTTTGCAAGAATTTGGGAGCGTCGCAAACATTCGAAAGGCCGGTATCGATAAATTGAGCGAAATCATTTCGCGGAAGAGCGCGGAGAAAATTCTCGCGGGTCTGGAAGCAGCAAGGAGCCATTAACCGTTTCGAATGGCCCATGCCGGTTAGGTGGGATTGCAGCCGCCTGGAGGCTGTGCTACGGTTTCTCTGGAGGTTGTTATGGCGGACAATGTAGGTTCGAAAGTGACGTATTTTCTGGTAGGCCTAGGTGTTGGAGCATTTGTGGGTATTCTTTTTGCTCCAAAATCCGGGGAAGAGACGCGCGACATTCTTTTGAAGAAGGCCGACGAAGGCAAGGATTACGCGCAACGCAAAGCGCGAGAACTTCGGGAACGCGCCGATGAATTGATTGAGCGCGGCAAAGAAGTGGCGGTCCGGCAAAAGGACTCCATTGCCGCGGCAGTGGAAGGCGCACGCGAAGCGTACCGGCGGGAAGCGAAATCGTAAGAGGCGGGCGGGGTTGTAATGCGGCGGGAACGCCTCCAACGAAGAGGCGTGCGGGGGGTGTATGCAATTCTGGCTCGAACTGTTCAGCATAGTCGCGGCCATCGCGCTGGTCGTGCAGGTGGTGATTTTGACGGCGCTGTTGTTTCAGATGCGCCGGACAACGGATAACGTGAACAGGCTGATGAACGAGTTGCAATCACGCGTCGGCCCGATTCTCACGCGGCTGCAGATCCTGCTCGACGACACGCAACCGAAAATCTCCAGCATGGTGAACGATGCCTCGCACGTCGTGTATTTGGCGCGAGGGCAGGCGCAGAAAGTGGACCGCGTGTTCACGGAGGCGGCGGACCGGCTGCGCGGCCAACTGCTGCATGCAGATCGCATTCTAACGGGGACGATGGAAGCGATGGAAGAAGCAGGTTCGCAAATCAAGCATAGCTTCTGGCGGCCGGTGCAGAAAGCCTCCGCGCTGGTGCAGGGGATTAAAGTGGGGCTCGACTTGCTGCGTTCGCGACGCCGCTCCGCTTCCCGTTCGCGCAACGACGAACCGCGGGAATCTCAAGAAGAAGAACTCTTCATTTAGAAAACTGAAAATGGAAATTGGAAAATAGAGAAAGCAAACGATCGCGCTATTTTTCTCAGTTCGCAGTCACTTCAGTCCTCAGTCGTAGGTAAAGATCTTCGACCTAGAGCACAGGGTCGCTATGCTTTGTTGATCTTCTTCTTCAGCTCCTCCCGCGCGCTCTACGCAACTTTCTCTTTGTTCTCCTATTTTTCTTCCAGCTCAAAATCAAAAACAACGAAACTGAGAACTGAAACTTGCGTCAGCGGATCCAGGCGCCGGCGAGGACGCGATCACGATCGTAAAAGACAGCGGCTTGGCCGGGAGTGATGGCGCGCTGTGGCACTTCAAACGTCACACGGGCGCGATTTGCTTCCAGCGGTTCAACCTTAGCGGCGGCGGGTCCGTGCTTGTGGCGGATTTTGACCGAAGCGCGAAACGCCGCGGCAGGCTTTTCCATCGAAACCCAGTTCGCGCCTTCGACTTCGCAAATTGTTTTGCGCAAGACGTCGTCTTCGCCGACAACCACGCGGTTTTTTTGCGGATCGATCGAGAGGACGTAGAGCGGCTTGCCCGCGGCGAAGCCCAGGCCCTTGCGCTGGCCCACCGTAAAATTGTGAACACCGCTGTGGCGGCCAATCACTTCGCCGCTTTCATTGACGATTTCGCCATCCGAATCACTCAGCGAAAAGCCACGCTCTTTGGAGTAAGCCTGGATGAATTGCACGTAGCTGCCGTTGGGCACAAAGCACAACTCCATGCTCTCCGGCTTTTCCGCGACCGGCAGATTCACGCGGCGGGCCAGCGCGCGCACTTCTTCCTTCGTCAGTTCACCCAGAGGAAATTCGCTGCGTGAAAGCTGCTCCTGCGTGAGACCCCACAGGAAATACGATTGATCTTTACGATCATCGCGGGCGCGCAACAGTTCCCAGCGCCCAGTCTCTTCGTTTCTGCGAATACGCGCATAGTGGCCGGTGGCCAGGCGCTCGGCGCCGATTTGGCGCGCCATACGCAAGAGCGGCTCAAACTTTATGTCTGTATTGCAGTTGGTGCAGGCGATGGGCGTGCGTCCAGCGAGATATTGATCCACAAAAGGGCGCACGACGCGCGACTCGAACTGTTCTTCGAAGTTCACGACGTAATGCGGGAAATCCAGATGCCGCGCGACAGCCTTCGCGTCATAAACATCGTCCAGCGAACAGCAACGATGCTGCGGGGGGCCATCGCCCTGCAATTCAGGCAAGCGCCGCTGGTTCCAGAGCTGCATGGTGAGTCCAACCACGCAACGGTCCTGCTGCTGAAGGAGCGCAGCGACAGTGGAGGAATCGACGCCACCGGACATGGCTACAGCGACGAGGCCGCGCTGTGTTTCGGCGCGCTCGGGCAAAGTCTCGAATTCAACGGCGGTAGTCATGAGCACAATTTCATTGTAACGGATTCAGTTTGCCAGCACGGAAGGAAAAAGCAGAGAAGAAGACCAAACGCAGAGGTGCTAAGAACACAGAGACCGCGCAGAGAGGAGAAAGTAAAGAAAGACAATCAGTCATGGGCAGCAGCCTTTTGGTAGGTGGGAGAAAGCTCGCGGAGCTGCGCGACGGCGGCGGGAACGACGCGCAGAGCGAAATCGATGTCGGCCTGCGTGGTGTGGCGGCCGAGACTGAAGCGCAGACTGGCGCGCGCTTCTTCGGGCGGCAGACCAATGGCCGTGAGGACGTGCGAAGGCTCAACGGCGCCGGAAGAGCAAGCGGCGCCGGTGGAACACGCGAGACCTTTCAGATCCAGGGCAATGAGCAGGGCTTCGCCTTCGACGCCGGGGAAAACAAGATTGGTGGTGTTGGGAGTACGCGGAGCGCGCCCGCCATTGATGTGCGAATGCGGTGTGCGGTGCAGTAGGCCGTGCTCGAGTTGATCGCGGAGCGCGCTCAGGCGGCTGGCGTCGTTCGCAAGCGATCTGCGGGCGATCTCGGCGGCTTTGCCGAACCCGACGATGCCGGCGACGTTTTCCGTGCCGGGGCGGAAGCCGCGCTGGTGGTGGCCGCCGTAAAGGAGTTGCTTCAGGCGAGTTCCGCCACGAATGTAAAGCGCACCGACACCCTTGGGGGCGTACAGCTTGTGGCCGGAAACGGAAAGCAAATCGAGTTGGAACTGATTCACATCTATGGGAATCTTGCCGGCGGACTGCACGGCGTCGGTGTGGAGGTAGACGTCGGCTTCTTTGGCGATGGAGCCAATCTGCTCCAGGGGCTGAACGGTGCCGAGTTCGTTGTTAGCGTGCATGATGGTGATGAGCACGGTTTCCGGACGGAGAGCCCCGCGCAGGTGTTCAAGGTCAATTAAGCCGTCTTGATCAACTGGAAGGTAGGTGACAGAGACACCTCGTTTTTCGAGGGCTTGGCAGGTGTTGAGCACCGCTTCGTGCTCTACGAACGATGTGATGACATGAGGACGGGAGGCTCCGGAGGAAGAGACGATGCCGAAGATGGCATGGTTGTCGGACTCGGTGCCGCCGCTGGTGAAGAAAATCTCCTGAGGCCGGGCGCCAAGGAGCGCGGCGACTTGCTCGCGAGCAGTTTCGACAGCGGCGCGGGCCTTCTGGCCGAAGGTATGGATGGAGGAGGCATTGCCGAACTCCGCGGAGAAATAGGGGAGCATGGCGTCTAGCACTTCGGGCTCGACGGGGGTGGTGGCGTTGCAATCGAGGTAGACGCGGTTCATGGGGCTACACTTAGAATAGACAAAGGAAGGGGCGAGTGTCGAGTGGACTCGACAGGGTCGGGGTAAACGAGCGGCGAGTTCCAGAAAGGGAAGGACAGGGGTACACCCCGGCAGTTTTTGTAAGAGTGGCAAACAAACGACTTACACCATACGTAAAATGGAAGAGTGCGCAAGGAACGGAAAACAAATGGCTTGCGAAGGCGCCGTTTCAGGGGATGAACGGGCTGTGGAACGGAGGAGAGGGGGGTACACCCCCCGGCATTTTGTATGAATATCAAAACAAAGGAGTTACAGAATTTGCAATTCGTAACCGAATGAAAACAAAGGGACGCACGGTGGCGGGATCGATTAGCCAGAGATGATTGCACTGAGCGGACGGGTATTGGAGAAGTGAAGAGGACGGGGCGGCGGGGGCGCATAAATGGCTGGTGCGAGACAATCTTGCCGATCCAACAAGCCATTATAACATGTCGTGAATTATTGTCAAGTAATATTTATAAGTGGTTTGTTTGCTGAGGGATAGCAGGACGGCTGCCGGAATTGACGCCCGGAAAAATGAAAGAGCTAACCTTAGGGGCTAGAGTTATGATGTGCCTCCTTTCTTGATGGAGTTGCGATGTCCGAGCTCGCCATTCTAGGCACGTATTCGGTTTTTGTTGCGAGTTACGTGGTCTTCGCACTGGGAAAGTTTCCCGGAATGAAGATCGATCGTCCGGGTGCCGCCATCATTGGGGCGGTTCTCATGTTCGCGTTCGGCGCCGTGCGCGCGCAAGACGCTCTGCACTTCATTCACTTCGGCACGGTTGTGCTGCTCTTCTCGATGATGCTTGTTGTGGCCCACCTGCACCTGGCCGGGTTCTTCGATTGGATCACCGAACTGGTCGTTACGCGCCTGAAGCCGCATCACCTGCTTCCGACGGTGATCTTCCTTAGCGGGCTGCTATCGGCATTCTTCGTTAACGACATCATTTGTTTGGTCATGGTTCCTTTCGTGTTGAAAGTCGCAGGACGGATGGGGATCAAACCAGTACCCTATCTTCTCGCTGTAGCAACGGCGTCCAACATTGGGAGCACGGCAACGATCACCGGTAACCCACAGAACATCTTGATTGGGTCCTTTTCGTCGATTGGGTATCGGGATTTCCTGTGGCACCTGGGCCCGGTTGCGGTCGTGGGTTTGTTCCTCAATTGGCTTGTGCTCTGGTGGCTGTACTTCCGTGGGGAAGTGCACGATGTTCGCACCGGAGGCGCCGTCGAACCCCTGAACGTGGAGCATGCGGCCCTGCTGAAGGCCGGAATTGTTACGCTTTTGGTGCTGGCGGGATTCCTGGCTGGTTTTCCGCCTCCCCTGGTTGCTGCAGTGGGCGCCGCCGTCCTGCTGATCACACGGACGCGCGATCCGCACCTCGTTTATGAGGAGGTGGATTGGGGCTTGCTCGTCTTTTTCATCGGCCTGTTTCTCATTGTAGGGGGCGCGGAAAACGCCGGCTTGACGGAGCGTCTGCTGGGATTTGGCGAGCATTTCAACCTGCAACGGCTCAGCGTCTTCACGATAGTGACAGCGATTCTGTCGAACCTAGTCAGCAACGTGCCGGCGGTCATGCTGTTGAAGTCGCTCGTGAGCCGATTTGCTAATCCCCATTCGGCCTGGCTTGTACTGGCAATGGCCAGCACTCTTGCAGGGAACCTGACGATTACGGGCTCCGTCGCGAATATCATCGTTGTGGAACGCGCGAGCCGAGAAGCGAAAATCAGTTTCCTCGATTACTTTCGAATCGGCCTGCCTGTCACGCTTCTGACTCTGCTGTTTGGCTGGCTTTGGCTTTCCTGGATTCGATGAAGATCTGGGCAAGAGTTACTGTTTTTGTGATTTGAAGCGCCAGTGGAAGAGATTGCTGGTGTAGAGGGCGATGCAAAGAAGATTAGCGGGGACGAAGCCGAATTGCGCGGTGCGGACACCGATGACGCAAACGACAGCACTGTTGACGGCGGCAACCACCCAGCCCTGCCATAACCTCTTGCCCAGCAAGATGGTGCCGAGGATGGTCAAAACGCAAGAAACGTAATCCAATCGAATACTGTGGAGCATGTTGAACATGTGGTGTTTGAGAGCCGGCGCCGAAGCAAAGAGAGGAATTGCCGGGCCGTGCTGCAAAGTTTCTGTTTCGTTTCTTCCGGTGGCGAAGTTCTCTACCCGGGCACCTGTGTTTTCGCGTGGCTATTTGTGAAGCGCGCCTGCCATTGGCGTTTCTTCTATGCCGCAAGAAAGACAGGCAATTCAGCGGCCGATGGAGCGGCGGGGAGGAACGGGGGATAGTTTTAGAGGCGGGCGTAAGTGCTTGGGTTAAAAGGGATTAGGGCGACGAAAAAACAAGGCGGGAGATCCAGTGGATGGGATTGAATCAAGGTCTCAGCAGAAGCGAGACAGAGCGTTTCAGGTTGAAACGCACTCATTTCTTCTTCGGCTCCGCGGTCCAGTTGGTGATGACGTTCAGGGGCAGAGTGCTGGTGTCCGGGGCGGCACTCCCGATAAAGCGCTGGCTGCCTTTCGGATCAACGTCAAAAATTGTAAGAACAAGGCCGCTAACAAACGGCGAACGAAATAGCGGGCGCACTCCTTGCACCGTGATACTCCCGGCGGATTCTAGGATGGATGCAACCATCAGATTTCCTTCCAGAGTTACAAAGTAGAGCTCTCTTCCGTCCGCGCGCCACACTGCTGCCGGAAGTACTCCGCCCGTGCTGATTTGCCACTTGCCAATTCCTTTGGGAAACGAGGTCACGTAGACCTCTCCGAGGCCCGATTCCACCGACAAATAGGCCATCCATTTTCCGTCGGGCGAGACTCGGCCCTCACCGTTCTCAGAAGCGGCATTGGGAAACAAAGGGAAGGCCTTGCGATCCCCAAACATCGGGACGAGCCATATTCGTTCCGAGCCCAACTGCCCACGGTTGATGACGACGTACTGCCCGTCTCGCGTCCAGTCTGTTGGATGGTCGATGTTACCCGAAGACAACAGCAGTTCCCGCTCTCCACTGCCGTCCGCGCGCTTCAGATAGAGTTCGGTGTTTCCCGTGCCGTGTTCTGATGAGTACACCACTTTTCTTCCGTCTGGCGACCAGGCAAGAAACCACGCGCCCTCTCCAAACGTGAGCCTCGTTCGTGCTCCTGTCCTTAAGTCGCATACATAGGCGTACCCGACAGGCCCTTCAAAAGTCACGACCGCAGCCCGAGTTCCATCAGGCGACAAGCGCAAATCCTGCAGTTGTCCCGAGAGCGGCGCAGGCCCCAGGCCACGCCCGCTTCGGTCAAACCACAAGATGGGATATTTCGCCTCTCCCGGACTTTGAAAGAGCACAACACCATTTTCCGATGCGGACGCAATCACTCCCCAATTCCCGTTTTCCCGAAGCACTTGGCCGATGGGCCTCGCGTCTTCTCTCAGTTCCAGGCGATTCGCGTCAAACTCTTGTGCCATCAAGCTGCCATCCCGAAAGTAGAGTAGTTCTCCGGAGGAATAAAAGGCGCCGCCGTTCGAGTGAACGATGAACTTGGGATTTCCTCCGTCGAGGCTCCCCGCATAAATTGCGGAATTTCCCTCCCTACCGCTCATGTGGTGCGCCGCCAAGTAGAGGAAGTGTTTCCCGTCGGGAAGAAAATCAGGCCAGCGATGCGTTGTGTGCAGAGACCGGTCCAGCGCTGTAACAGGAACTGGCTTGCCACCGGAAGCAGAAATGCGGTAGATCGCTTCGTAGATATAAGGGGTAAAGAGAATAACATTATCCGCCCACGTTCCTCCTCGGCCGTCGGTTGCGCGCGCCAAGCTTATAGGGGGTCCTCCTGCGATGTCCAACCGCTTGAGTTGTTGGTCCGCAAAGAAACCGATGGATTTTCCGTCCGAGGACCAGAAGGGAAACTTGCCGCCCTCCGTACCGGGTAGCGGTTTTGCTGTTGCACTGTCCAACGGACGCACGAATAGCATCTGCTTCCCGTCCGCTATCCCAGCGAACACTAGGTTGCTGCCATCCCGCGAGATGGCCGGTGCTCCGGCCTGGTCGCCAAGGGTGAGAAGGGTAACGTTGGGCGGCATAGTGAGTGTCGCGCGGACCGTAGGCGCCGGGGTTCTACGGTCCGATTTAAGAAGATAGTTTGCCACTAAGGTGATGGCGACGAGGACGATGGCTCCGAGGGCGAAGGGCAGCGCGAGCGTGCCAACCGATTTCCTCGCTCCGGAAGCGAGGGCTGCTGAGCCTTGGGCAGAGGCTTGGGAAATCCATTCGATCTCGTGCTTGATGTCCGCAGCACTCTGCCACCTGTCGTCGGGAGTTTTTGCGAGGCATTTTCGTATGACATGATCCAGCACGGGTGGCGTCATTGGCTTCATGCTGGCGATCGGAACGGGCTCTTTTTCGAGGATCGCTGAGGCCACACTGAGTTGGCTCTTCCCCTCAAAGGCCCGCTTGCCCGTCAGGGTTTCGTACAGCACTGCACCGAGCGAAAAAATGTCGCTGCGCCCGTCCAGTTCTTTGCCTTCGACTTGCTCGGGAGACATGTACTGGAACGTTCCCACAATTGTGCCCTGCTCCGTCACGGGTGAGTCCTGTGTCACGGCAGCGGTGAGCGTGGCGGTGCTCGTCAGAGGAGCGGCGGGCTTGGCTAGGCCGAAATCCAGCAGTTTTGCGCCGGTGGGCGTCAGCATGATGTTGCCGGGCTTCAAATCGCGGTGAATCACGCCGCTGCGATGCGCTTTGTCCAGTGCGTCGGCGATCTGCGCCCCGAATTTGAGTGCTTGTTCGAGTGGAAGCGCGCCCTTTTCGAGGCGTTTGGCCAGCGTTTCCCCCTCGACGCATTCCATAACGAGATAATCCATGCCGTCCTGATGACCGATATCATGCAGGGTGCAAATATTCGGATGATTCAAGCTGGAAATGGTCTTCGCTTCGCGCTCGAAGCGTTGCTTGCGAACCGGATCCGAGGAGAACTGCGCGGGCAGAATTTTGATCGCGACGGTGCGCTCCAGCCGCGTGTCGCGGGCGCGGTAAACTTCGCCCATGCCCCCCGCACCAAGAGGCACGCTGATTTCATAAGGGCCAAGTTGTGTACCTGGGGCGAGAGGCATACTTATCCGTGATTATAACCCCGCGAATCGTTCGTCGGGTACCTACGCTTGCAACGCCGCCAGAGCGTCTTCGCAAAAGTTGTTGATTTCTTCTTGGTCTGATTACGGCGATGGCTGGGAGGCTGTCCAACAAAAGGCGGAGGCGACGTGCTAGAGTTGGCGCCTCAGGCGCACGCGTTGCTACGTGGGCGGCCCGGCACAGGCTTTCGACAAGGTCGGGGCAAGTTCCGCCTTTATTACCAGGAGGGAAGAAGTGGCGTATCGCGATTTGCGGGAATTTGTGCGGAAGCTGGAGAAGGAAGGGGAACTGAAGCGGGTGCGCGCGGAAGTGGACCCGATCCTGGAGATTACCGAAGTGGTGCAGCGGGTCGGGCGCGAAGGAATGCCTCAGGGGCTAAAGCCCCATCCTTCGACCGCAACGAATGTCGGAGCTAAAGCTCCGACCCACAATTCGAGCGGTTTGGGTCCTGCGCTGTTGTTCGAGAAGCCAAAAGGGTCGCGGGTGCCGCTTCTCATCAATGCGTTTGGCAGCCTGCGCCGAATGGCGATGGCGTTGGAAGTGAACGACCTGAGCGAGGTTGCTGAGCGCATCCAGGGATTTCTGAAGATGGAGACACCGCAGGGGCTCTTCGACAAAATCAAGATGTTGCCGAAGCTGGCGGAACTGGGGTCGTTTTTCCCCAAGAGTGTGAACACGGGCGAATGCAAGGAAGTGGTGCGGCAAGGGGAAGACGTAAAGCTGTTCGACTTCCCGATTTTGAAATGCTGGCCGCAGGACGGCGGGCGGTTTATCACGTTTCCGCTGGTGTTCACGAAGAATCCGGAAACGGGGAAGCGCAACGTGGGGATGTACCGGATGCAGGTTTACGACGAATGCACCACGGGAATGCACTGGCAGACGCAGAAGCACGGGGCAGAGCATTTTCGGCGGGCGCGGGAGAAAAATCCCGAAGGACGGATTCCGGTGAGCGTGGCGATCGGGACCGATCCCGCGACGGCCCTGGCGGGGATGCTGCCGATTCCGCCGGACCTGGATGAAATGATGTTCGCGGGATTTTTGCGGCGCGAGCCGGTGGAGATGGTGCGGTGCGAAACGAATGAACTGGAAGTGCCGGCCAACGCGGAAATCGTGCTGGAGGGGTACGTCAACCTGAAAGAGATGCGCACGGAAGGACCTTTTGGGGACCACACGGGATTTTATTCGCTGGAAGGGGAATACCCTGTTTTTCACGTGGAATGCATGACGCACCGGAAGGACCCGATTTATCTGACGACCGTGGTGGGGCCGCCGCCGCAGGAAGACTTTTATATGGGCCATGCTGTGGAGCGCGTCTTTTTGCCGGTGATGAAGATGCAGTATCCGGAAATTGTGGACGTGTCGATGCCTGCGGAAGGGATTTTTCATAACTTGATGATCGTGGCGATTCGAAAGTCGTATCCGGGGCACGCGCGAAAAATCATGAGTGCCATTTGGTCGTTGGGGCAGGCGATGTTCACGAAGGTGATTGTTGTGGTGGACCACGACGTGGATATACACAATTACAGGGAAGTGGTGTGGAAGACGCTTTGCGCGCTCGATCCGGAGCG
>QHYN01000319.1 GCA_003224145.1 Acidobacteriota bacterium | reverse complement strand
TGCGTCGTGCATGATGCGGCTCCGTGGATTGCAGGTCTGTTCCCTGCGGTCAGTGTACTGCAGAAGCTAAATTCGTCGGACACGTCAAAGCGCGGCCCTTGGAGGCCGCGCTCTCCGTTGATCCCCGCGCTTTGGGTGCGTCCTAAAAGGACAGTTTCAGAGCAAACTGCACTAGCCTCGGATCCCGCGCACGCTTCACGCGGCCAAAATCCTGTCCGTCCGTAATGTTACCGTCAACAAAAGCGAACTGCGAATGGTTGAAGGCATTAAACAATTCGCCGCGAAACTCCAGCTTGAAGCGCTCGCTCACCGGTGTCACCTTCAAAAAAGCAATCTCCCAATTGTTGATTCCCGGCCCGCAGCAGATGGTCCGTGGAGCATTGCCGATCGTGCCCAGGCCCACTGTGGCTTCGGTGAATGTGTTGGGATCGAAGGCGGCGTTGATGGGCACGCATGGCGTCGGAGGATCCGTGGCATTCACGCCTGCGGTTGGTCCCGTGCCAAGCGCGCACGTGCTCTTCCGAGGATCAATCCGGCGGAACGTCGCCCCAGGACTGAAGTTTGGCTGGCCGGGCGTTTCAAAATCAAAGCTGGATTGCAGTTCGATGTCATCCTGCTCAGTAATGCGAATGGGGAAGCCGGACTGGAACGTTGTAATCCCGGATAACGCCCAGCCATTGAGAGCCTTTCCTTTGAAGCCCTCATATCTTGGCACAGGCAATTCCCAATAATAGCTCAGGACGAAGCGGTGTCGCGCATCATACAGAGATAGTGCGCGGTTCCTTCTTGGGTTCACAGGATCGACGAGGCTTTCAAACGTTGAGGCATTGTCAATGGATTTGCCAAATGTGTAAGCGGCTTCAAACTGCAGCCCGTTAGAAAACCGTTTTTCGAGGCTGGTCTGGAATGCGTTGTACGAGGAATTGGAAATCGTATTCTGCGTGAAGATGTCCGAGAAGACATCCACGCCATCGCTGGGGCATCCGCTGCCGGTAAACGGGTCGCAGAAAGGCGAAGAGTAAGGCCGCGTGCCGACCAGAGTGATTGACGTGTCGGTGGTCGGGGTGATGACGCAGGCGGCAGGCGCATTCGCGATGGGGCACGGGATGTTGGTTCCGTTGGGCCCGCCGGGAATATAAGGGAGGTGGAAAGTCTGGCCA
The DNA here is from genome assembly GCA_003224145.1 of Acidobacteriota bacterium. Classification (GTDB taxonomy): domain Bacteria; phylum Acidobacteriota; class Terriglobia; order Acidiferrales; family UBA7541; genus Acidiferrum. The sequence goes on along the minus strand of QHYN01000319.1, from coordinate 2,102 downwards.
GCCGGAAGTGTGAAAGAGTAGGGACTATCTGCTAGAAACGGACCGCATCCCTGGCCTAAGTTGATCAGGTCGAGACAGGTTTGCGGGTTGCCCGGGTTCAAATCCTGTGAAGCAAGTAGGCGATGCCCCTGACGCCCTACATAAGCCAACTGCAGAACCAGGTCTTTTGCCAGCTCTCGTTGGATCGTCAGGTTATACTGTTCTGCGTATTGCGTTCGCGGATTCTTCGCCGCCTGACCAAATAGTAGAATCGGCCGGAAGATTTCCCAGTCCTGAGGCTGTCCTCGTGGTGGATTCAGGATTCCATTAAAGGGATTCGGGAAGGAACCTTGCCCATCCTGGCCCAGGAAAGGCGTATTGAACTGTGTGTTGAAAACAAACGTGCTGCCACCGAAGGGTGGTTCGGCGCTGAACTGCTCCAGCACCAGTTGCTCGACAGGGTTGTAGAAGATACCAAAACCAGAACGGATACTGGTCTTCCCCGCGCCTCCAAAAAGCTTGCTCAAGAAGCCGTCTTTCGCATTAGGGCTCCATGCCAGCCCAATTCTCGGAGCAAACGATTTGTAATAGGTCTGCGACAGTCCGTTTGGAATGCCCTTGTCGCCAGGAACAACTAGCCCCACGGGCGTGACGCCCGCCGTATTGCAATCTGTAATCCCGTTCGCCTGATCAAATAGCGGGCTTGTCTGTGGGAGTGTGCATGGATAGATCGTAGAAAATTGCCCCGGACGGAAAGTTTGCACCTTCCGTCCTGCATCGGCCAACGGAGTCGTTAACTCCCAGCGAAGTCCATAGTTCAGGGTAAGATTCGGTTTGATCCTCCAGCTATCCTGACCGTACAAATACACGGCCTTGCTGCGGACGAGTTCTTCTTGCGCCGAACCTTGCCCGTATTCGTCGGGCAGCCCCAAGAAATAATTGGGAAAGAGATTCGCTTCCCCAGTGCAAATACCGCTCGCCGGATCAATGCTGCCGCCGAGGCATGGGTCGTTTGGTCCCCCTCCGAAGTAGAAGTACTGGCCGCTCACGTCGAAATAGAGTGTCTGGTCGAACCTTTGGTAACGGATGTCTCCGCCAAACTTGAGGTCATGCCTGCCAAGGGTTTTGCTGAAATTGTCCGACCATTGATAGGTGTTGCCGATCTGTGGCAATTCCCCTTCGAAGTTGTTCCCAATGTTGAAGCCCCCGGAGATGTTGACGAAAGGTACGCCTTCACGATTCGCGCCAAGCTTTGGGTGGATGCCCGTGTCGGGGAAATTCGGATCCGTGCTGGTAAAGCAGTTGCTTGAATTCACCGAAGTAACCGAGGTCGGAATCAAGGTGCACGAGTCCTGCACCAGATTAGTGTGCTGTGGATGAAGGAATGTGCCTTGGCCCTCCCTGAAGAGAGTAAAGCGAATCTCGTTGACCGCAGTCGTACCGAGTGTCCACGTGTGGCTGACGTTCAACTGCTGAATTCGCTCATCCGTCAGATCACCGAAGCCCGGCACATTAGCCCCACCCGCCTGAAACCGCGCAAAAGGCTTTGCAAGATAGTGTTGAGTGAAATAGTAGTATCCCGTCAAATGCTGCTTGGGGGTCAGCTCGTGATCGATCTTCACCGTGAATTGATTGCCGCGCTCATGGCCCAGCGGGACACCCTGAAAGAAACTGTCACCAATATTCGCGTGCGGCACAAATTCCTCAAGCAGGGCCAACGATGTTTGGTCCATGCACGATTGGGGGATCATGTTATTGGGGAAAATGGCGGAGTAAGCCGTGCCGTCCTGAATCGGCGAGTTCAGCCCGAGCGCAGTTAGGCAACCGGGCCGGTTATTGAGAAGGTTTGCGTTCGCAAGCGTGCCGTTAAAGGATGGATCGGCGGAAAAATCGCCAGTTCGCTCGGCATCCGTCGGGACGGCCACTGAGTCTCCAGACGTCCCCCGCCGGATCCGGTTACCCTCATACGATGCAAAGAAAAACGTTTTGTCCCTTTTGATCGGCCCGCCCAGCGTCGCTCCGAACTGGTTTTGCAGATAATCGAGCTTCTGAGTATCAAAAAAACCTCTGGCGTTCAGTGAACGATTGCGGAAGAATTCGTATGTGCTTCCGTGAAAATCATT
>QHYN01000159.1 GCA_003224145.1 Acidobacteriota bacterium | reverse complement strand
GCGACATCAGCGGGACGCGGAGTTCGTCGCAGCGATCCTCCGTGAGCGGAAGGCAGATCAGGCCGCGGCCATACTTGGCCATGAAGTTGATGGCGTCGGGGGTGATCTTTTCAGCGGCCAAGGTGAGGTCGCCTTCGTTTTCGCGGTCCTCGTCGTCGACGAGGACGACCATGCGGCCCTGGCGGATCTCTTCGACGGCTTCTTCAACAGTGGCGAAAGGTGAATTCTTTTCAGTCATTGTTGGCTGTTCCTAGGATGGAACGATGATAACACTCCGGCACCGGACGTGTGAGTACCGACGAGTGGCGTCGGCCAGGGCGACACGGATGAGTCCCCCCGCAAGAAATCCTTGCCCACGAACGGAGAGCAGGGGGAGGGTACACCCCCCCATTACATGCATGAATGTGAAAACAAACGGCTTGCAAATTGGGCAACTCATAACTGATTGAAAACAAAGGGCGAGATTTGCAAGGAAATGCCGGTACTTTTGCACTGCGGGCTTGGTGACTCGGGATAGCGGACTGATTGGCGGGGAATGGAAACCCGGGCCCTCCCCCTATTTTTGGAAAATGTTGAGTGGACAGGTTCAAGGGGTGGGGGTCGGCGAAAATATTGATACGATGGAACTTAGGGGAGAGGGGTGGGGGAACAGGGATTCGACTCAGGAAAAGAACGGCGGGAGAGCGAGAGATTCGTTTGACAAGCACACGGAACTGTAGCATGAAACAAAACGCGTGTTAAGTGATTATTTGGGTATCATTCGAATGGAGCGGGAAGGTGTTGGAAAGGCAGGGTTTGAGGGATTGATGGGCGGAGTTCAAGGAATGAGGGCGTGGCGGAAACTCGGAGGCGCGTCAGAAGATAGAGATACGGCAAGTAAACAACGGAAAGGTCAAAACCCCCATCCGCAAACCGGCGTACAGGCCACCCGCCGCCGCCGAGATGTCCCGTTTTAGACTGGCCCGAAGACCCCGAGCGCGCCGCTTATGCCCGCTTAAGCACCCACTCGGTCCGCGACGACGCCAACAGCACCAATACTAAGGAGTCCCCGTGACCGTCGCACCGCTATACAGACTTGGCCGTGTCGCAGCGCAGCGTCACTCCAATCACACCATGACCGTGACCTGGGGAATGCATGTGCCTTCCGGCAGACTTGCGCAGCAGCCGATGCCGTTAAGATTTGATGGTGTTGGTGGCCGCGTCCCAGGTTACGGCGGCCTTGCGGAAATAGGATTCGTTGGCCATGTGGCAAGCCAGCGCGGCGTGGTGGCCGAAGACGGCGTCTTCGGTGACCTGCTGGTGGTTCTTCACGCCCTGGAAAAATCTCCAGAGGTGCGGTTTCTCTTCGTCCCAGGAGGCGCCGCGGTAGCTGAATCCCTCAGTGACCGGTTCTTTGCCAGGCTTGGGATCGTGCTCCTCGTGCCATTTCTTGAGGTAGGCCTCGCGCAGGGCGTGCGGATAGCCGGACGTGTAATAGCTGGGAGATTCGTCTTCGCCCGATTGCGGGAAGTACGTGATGGTATATTCCGTGACTTCCAGAATTCCCTTGGAGCCCTGGAAGCGATAAATTTCCGGAGTGTCGCAGCCCAGATTCAAACGCAGATACACCGGCGCGCGCCCCTGCCCGTAATCGAAGAGCGTCGCGTGGACGTCGGGCATGTTGCGGCCATCTTTAAAACGCAAAATGTCGCCCAGCGCCATCGCGCGCTTCGGCGGTTCGTTCCAGCCGAGCATGTAATTCATGCCGCTCACCAGGTGAACGAGCAAATCGCCAGCGACGCCCGTGCCGTATTCTTTCCAGCAGCGCCACCGCGCGAAATACTTCGGAGAAGTGTCCGGATCCCACGGCCGCTTGGGGACTTCGCCCTGCCACGTGTCCCAATCGAAATTGCTCAGAGAAAGATCGGGCGGCGGCGGATACTCCCACGCGCCGGTGGGATCGTTGCGGCCGAGCGAGCCTTCGACCAGCGTGAGAGTGCCGAGGATGCCGCTCGATAGCAGCTCTTTTGCTTTGGCGCAGAGTACGGAGCTGACGCGCTGCGACCCGATTTGCACGACGCGGCCGGTTTTTTTGGCGGCGGCGACCATGGCGACGCCGTCGGCGGCGGAATGCGACATGGGCTTTTCGCAGTAAATATCCTTTCCCGCGCTCACAGCGTCCACGACCACTTGGCGGTGCCAGTGATCGGGAACGGCGGCGATGAGGCAGTCGATTTCTTTGTTGTCGAGGAGATCTTTGTAGCGGCGCGTGGCGGGAATTTTCGAGCCGACAATCTCCTGCGCGAGCGTGTGCCGGCCGTCGTAGAGGTCGCAGGCGGCCACGCATTCGACGCCGGGGAGTTGGATGGCGTCGCGGAGCAGGCCGGAGCCTTGCATGCCGATGCCGATGATGCCGAAGCGCACGCGGTCGCTCGGCGCCATGGATTGCAGCGGCAAAGGAATGTGCTCCGGCTCGAGAAAAATTGCGGGCGAAGCGGCAAGCGCTCCGGCCGCACCGGCACTGCGCTGAAGGAATTCACGGCGGGTGAGATCATTTTTCATGGTGCGCTCCTCGACGAGTCGAAAAAGTCCTCAGGCCCGAAGGCCTGAGCTACAGCAACGAAAATTTAGTGCAGCGGCTGGACGCTGACTTCCTTGAAAAAGACAATGTCGTTGTCGCTGTGATTTTGCAGGCCCATATAGCCCTCGTTGGGGCGCGTGCCGCGTTGCGGTTCGAAATCATATTTGTGTTCGGGGACGGGCTGGCCCTCGGTGTAATCGGTGACGGTGACATCATTGAGAACGACGACGGTGCGCGGGCCGTCGAGGGTGATGATCATGGTGTTCCACTTGGGGCCGGGCTTGCCGGGTTTGGCCAGCGGCTTGGTGAGCGAGTAGAGCGTGCCGGTGACGTGGTACTCGTCTTCTTTCGAATCTTCGGGATGATTGTCGATCTGCACTTCGTAGCCGTAGTGGACGGGCATCCATTCCTCGCGAGGCTCGATGGGGATGCGAATGAAGACGCCGGAGTTGTCGTTGAAGTCGCGCATTTTGTAGACCACGCGGATGCGGCAGTTGCCGAGCTTGCCACCGGTCCAGTAGAGCAGGCCCATGCCGCCTTGCGTTCGAATGAGGCCGTCCTCGACCGTCATGTTGCCCGGGCCGACGTGTTTCCAGCCGGTGAGGTCTTTGCCATTGAACAAAGGCTTCCAGGGCGCAACTTGCGGCGATCCAGCCGCAAGGAGAGCGAGGAGAGAGGGAAAGGCAACGACTGCAAACGTCGCGATCCATTTTCGTGGATTCATGGAGAGTTTCTCCTCACAAGATCGAGCCAAGCACGCGCGCCCGCCACGGCGGGCTGCGCCCCTACAATTCAGAATTTCAAGTCGCGCAGGTACGTGTAACTGATTTTGATATCGTCGAAAGCAGACTTCGGCTCATCGTTTTCCACGAAATAATGTTTGATACCGGCCTTGCCGGAGTGCGCGAAAATGCGTTTCCAGTCGATGGAACCTTGGCCGACGTCGGCCAAGCGCCCTTTAAACATGACGGACGGGCCGGTCGCACCGCTGAAACTGCTCGATACGGTGGGGTCCCGCACAAAGTCTTTTACATGAACGAGAGGGAAGCGGCCGGGATATTTATCGAAATAGGCGAGGGGATCTTTGCCGGCAACATTGATCCAGCAGAGGTCCAACTCCATGGTGACCAGTTTCGGATCCAGCTCCGCGAGTAGAAAATCATAAGGGAGTTTGTCCCCGAGAGAATCGGCGGGGTCGAATTCGAACGAGTGATTGTGGTAGCCGAACTGGATGCCGGCTTTCTGGCTGGCTTCCCCGGCGCGATTGAATAAATCGGCGGCGCGCTTCCAGCCGTCCGGGGCTTTGCGCTGCGATTCGTCAACCCAGGGGCAGATGAGGAAGCTGTGGCCGACGATTTTGGCGGCTTCGATCGTCTCTGGCCACTTTTTCTCTACCATTTCGTAAGTGACATGAGCGGAAGGCGCGGCCAGGCTGTTTTTATCAAGGACGGCGCGCACGTCTTCGGGTGAATGGTCGAAGTAACCGGCGAATTCGACTTCCTTGTAACCGGTAGCGGCGACCTTGGCGATAGTGCCTTCGAAGTCGGTCTTCATGGCGTCGCGGACGGTGTAGAGCTGGAGGCCGATGCGGTCGATTTTGTGGGCGGCTTCGGGGGCCCAGGATGGTTTCGCTGCGGCTGCAAGCGTTGCGGCAATGGATGTGCCGATAAAAGTGCGTCGATTCATGCGCCGCATTTTACCTCTTCCGGAAGGAAAGGGAACAGAGATTCATGAGAAACGAAAAGGGCGGCGAATCGAATCGCCGCCCTTCTCAGGTTAAGGATTGTCAGAACTGGAAACGCAAAGCAAACTGCATGCGCCGTGGCGCATGCGCGCCAGCGGCATGCAGAAAGCTTGAAGAACCAATGCAGCTCGGATCGCCGGCATTGCCGCCGACCGGGATTGTGCTGCAATCCATTCCGTTGTTACTGCCGGCCGGACCAGTTATGTAGGTTTGCGTATGGTTGAAGATGTTGAAGTTCTCCCAGCGGAAGTCGAGCGCTCGCTGCTCTCCAAAGCTGAAGCGCTTGAACAGGCCGAAGTCGAAGTTCAAGCGGCCAGGATTGCGAAGCGTGTTGCGCCCGACGTTTCCAAAAGTTAGACCAGTGGGAAGCGTAAAAGCGGCCGGATTGTAGAACAAAGGTCCAAAGACGCCCGGGATGTTTGTTTGCGTCAGACCCGCATGGGGGTTCCCGACCAAGTCCGGACGCGAGCCCGTGCCCACGCCGTTGCCCACTCCAGCGGCATCACCGAAGTCCGTACTATTAGTGACGCTGAAAGGAGTGCCTGTCTGGGCGATGGTAATGCCGGAGACCTGCCATCCCCCCAGAACATGGTGAGCAAGGCCCGATCCTGTGTGGAAAGGGAGAGCATAAATATAGCTCACCGCCAGGCTTTGGCGCTGGTCGAAGTCCGAACTGGCCCGGTTGTTTGCGACATTGTAAGAATTCACGAACGCACCGTCATAGCGGTCTGAGGAGTCATCAAGCGAGTGGCTGTAGGTGTAAGCCACGCTTAATTGCAAATCGCCGACGGTACGGTGGGCGGTGGCCTGTAAGGCGCTATAGATGGAGTTAGCCTGGGGCTCCAGCGAGGTGACCGTGCTGAAGGCTGGGAAGGCTGTACGGATCAGGTCGGCGCTGTTGCCACAGGCCACAAAGAGGTTATTGATTGCTCCTGCAGGAACAGATGTTCCATTGCCAAGGGTAGCGCTTGCGCTCGGAAGACCCGTTGTAGGATCGACGATATTAGCGCAATCCGCATTCGTAATGGGCTGGCCCGCGGCGAATGGATTTGTTCCTGTAACGGGCTGTAGTTGGTTGATGTCGCGCTGGAGCGTCAAATGAGTTCCTTTGCTGCCCACGTAGGAAATGGTTCCCACGATATGCGAGGGAAGGTCTTTCTGCACATCAAGGTGCCACTGTTGGACATAGGGCCAACGCACCTTGTTGGGAATAGAAAACACGGACAGGGGGAAGAATGGGATGGCGGCGCCCCCCCCGCCTATGCTGGTATATCCGCTCGCGTTGAACACCGACTGGGTGAGCCCGAGCGGCGGCGAGCCTTCGAGCGATTCCGTGCCAGCTTCGTTCCCGTTGGTATGCTCAAAGAAGATGCCATAGCCGCCGCGGATGGCCATTTTTCCGTCCCCTTTGGGATCGAAGGCGAAACCAATGCGGGGCGCAGGGTTAAACAGATGCCCTTTCAGGCACCCTGCGTTGGAAGATGAGGCAACGGCGGCATTCGGAAACCCGGGCTCGGGGAAGGTTCCACCTGGACCGCCGCATTGGACAATGCCGTAAAAGGGATTTGTGCTTCCAGGGATCAAGGCTCCGGCAAACCCGGTGGCATCTCCGTTGCCGTCGTCGACGGCAGGCTTGTTTGCCGCGTTGGCAGCCGCCGTTACCGGGTCAAAATTGAAGGCTCGTTGGTAACGCTCGCGGTAGGTTCCAAAAAGGCTAAGCCGCAAGCCAAGATTGAGCGTAAGGCGCTTGGTCATCCGCCAATCGTCCTGGAAATAGGGTTCCACGATCTTGTAGCGGTTGTAATACTTGATGGTCTGAAGCGATTGCTGGTATCGCGCAACGTTGCCGACCAGCAGATCGGCGAAAGAGTTTCCACTGGTGATTGGCGAAGACGTGCTGTAAGTCAGAATGCCTTGGACATAGGGGGAGTTGTCCTCATTCTTTTGGGCCAAGGCCAGATAGACGCCCATGGTCAAAGTATGCTTACCCGTTATCCTAGTTAAGTTGTCACGATAGGTATAGGTGGGGTTGGCGTTGTTCCACGGGAAGTAGCCGGTGTCTGCCGTGAGACAGCCGCCGTAGGCGTCGTTGCTGCCCAACGAGATCGCTGGAAGCTTGCCCCCAAACGGTACGCTCTGGTTGGGGAACAAAGTGCCCATGTCACTGGTGAAGCCGCTGGGCAGCGGTGGGTTGTGGAGAGCGGTAAGGAAAATATGGTCGGCCGTGTAGCTGGCGACAAATTCATTGAGCAACGTGGGTGTAATATTTGCGTTCAACCGCGCCACAAAGCTGGTTCCGGGCCCTACGAACTGGGTGGTAATGTCCTCAAAATTGGAACCATTTCCCCATAGGGCATTCGGCGTCTCGGTTTTCCAGGAATCATGGATGTAGCGGAAGGTTAGCTGATATTTTTCGCTAATCTTGTGGTCGATACGAAATAGTTCTTCGCGCCAGGTGGTTGGAAGAGAAACCGTTTCTCGGACGGCAGGGAACCCGTTGTTCGTCAAACCGGGATTGGCCCTCGGGATAAGCGCGAGTAGCGCCTGGCCAGCAGGGCTAATTGGAACGGCTGCCGTATTTGCGACCGGGTTTGGACCGGTATTGGGACAATCTGCCCCCCCGTTAGGCCCAGGACATAGGTCTGTAAAATCCGCGAATCCCGTTTGCTGCCCTCCCACCAAGCCGCGTTCGGCATCCGACGGAACGTTTTGAAGGACGGTGGACGGGTTTTTCTCGCGGCGCCATTCCTCGGAGAAGAAGAAAAACGTTTTCCTCTTGTCGGCATTGTAGTGATTGGGGATGTAAACGGGGCCGCCAATGGTATAGCCGAAATCATGTTTCTTGTAAGGCGGGTTGGGGCCCCCGGCGACATCCCACGGTCGGGCATTGAACATATCGTTGCGCAGATATTCGAAGGCGCTGCCGTGGAAGCTGATGGTCCCGCTCTTGGTTTCGACTTCGATGGTGCCGGAGCCGTTGCGGCCATATTGCGCGCCATAGTTGGAAGTGAGGATTTTGAACTCGGAGATAGCTTCCGGGTTGGGGTAGACGTTGAGGGTGGCATTACTGCCGTTGTCCATGTTGTCGCCACCGTCGAGTTCCCAGTTGTTGTACTCGGTGCGCCCGCCGTTCATGCTGTAAGCGACGTTGCCATAGACGCCGACGGTCCCCTCATCCTGGCCGGTTTGGTTGACGACGCCAGGGGCAAGGGTCACCAATTGAGTGAAATTGCGGCCGTTCAGCACAAGGTTCTCGACCTGCTTCCCGGTAATGGTGCTGCTGAGGTCGGAGGAACTGGTTTCGACTTGAGCAGCCGCCTCGCCGGTAACTTCCACTACTTCGGTTACAGCGCCGACCGTGAGTTGCACGTCGACGCGCGATTTCTCGGCGACGTTCAAAACAATCCTGTTAGCAGAGAATTTTTGAAAGCCTTTGGCGGTTATGACCAGGTTGTAGGTAGCTCCCGGCAGACCGGCGATTACATACAGGCCGTCGGCGTTGGTAGTTGTAGTGCGCGTCAAGCTCCCCCCCACGTTGGTGAGAACCACTTCCGCGCCGACAACGGCGGCGCCGGACTTATCGGTGACCGTGCCACTAATGTAGCCGGTGTCTTGTGCGCGTAAGGCGAGCGGAAGCGCGAGCGCAACAACCAACACGCAAAGCCACAGGCCCACTGTTCCGAAAATGTTCTTTCGATGCTCCAAAAAACTAAAGCTTTCCATCACGGTAGGACCTCCAAGAGAGATTCGAACTTGGGGTGAAAATGGGAAATGAGGACACAAATCCAGCGGCTACTGCATCTGTACCAACCCCTGCCGCTTAGAAATCCCCTCACTGACACAGCCCCCGCCACTCGACAATCGCACAGAACGCACCGGAGCTGCTTATTAAAACGAATTAATAGAGCAAAGAAAGGCTTGTGTCAAGAGGTAATTTACAGAAATCGGTGCCCTAGAGCAGAGGGGGTTCTCCAGGCGAGCGAAGGCTGCCCAGAGCAGGCCCTTGGCCCGGGCGGTTCTTGTAATTTCCATGGCGCTACCGGACACTACCCGTGATGAAGGCCGGAATGTTCACACCTCATACCAGCACCAGGATGCTGGCGCTGGCTGTCTTGTCTTGCTTTGTTTGGCAAACTGGGGCGCAGCATACTGCGCCCCTACAAGGAAGCGTGGCGGGTGCGTCTGCGACCGGAGGGCGCGCGGGGAGAAGAGACGGAGCATTCCAGCAGTCCGCATTGACGCAAGGCGGCACCGCACTACGTTCGAATCCTGAGGCATGGTTTGCCAAAGGGCAGGCAGCCCTGCAGACTGGAGATCTTGACGCAGCGGAGGCGGCGTTCCGCAAAGTGGTCGCGCTCGATCCGCGATCGGGGGCGGCATATTCGAATCTCGGGGTCATCGCCATGCGCCGCAAGAATTGGGACCAGGCAATTACCCTGTTGCGAAAGGCCGAAAAATTGGAGCCGAAAATGACCGGCATCCGGTTGAACATTGGCCTGGCGGAATACCGGAGAGCGAATTATGCGGCGGCCATTGGACCGCTGTCCTCCGTTGTGAAGGAGCAACCGGGTCTAGAACAGGCGAGGTACCTGCTGGGGCTTTGCTATTCCTTCTTGGAGAAATATCGCGAGGCGGCGGCTGCGCTGGAACCGCTCTGGCCGAAGAGGTCGAATGACTTTGTATACCTCTATGTGCTGAGCATTTCGGCGTTTCACGCCGGAAACAAAGAACTGGATCAGAAAGCATCGGAACAACTGGTGAAAGTGGGAGGCGACCGCCCGGAGTTTCACTTACTGATGGGCAAAGCGTTGTTGAATCACGAGGAAGGGGAAAAGGCACTCGAGGAGTTCCAGAAGGCAGAAGCGGCGAATCCGAATCTGCCTTTTTTGCATTTCAATCTCGGATTGGCGCGCCAGGGATTGGGGCAGAGTGAAGCGGCCGAGGCGGAGTACCGGAAGGACATCGCCCTCGAGCCGGATATGGCATACAACTACGAGCAGGTTGGAAAGCTCTACGAGCAACAGGGCCGGGATGAGGATGCGGAGAAGATGTACCACGAGGCTCTGGCGCGCGAGCCGCGACTGACGGACTCGCTCCTGAAGCTTGGGCAGATCCATCAGCGGAAGGGCAAGAATCAAGAGGCGTTGAAAGAGCTCGACGCGGCCCTCCAACTGGCGCCCGACAACGAAAGCATTCATTTTGTTCGCGGGCGCGTCTTACTGGCGCTGGGACGCAAGGAAGAGGGAAAAGCAGAGCTTGCTATGGCGCAAAAAATGCTGGACTCCATGTTGGACAAGGAGCGCGCGAAAAGGAAGGAAAGAGAGGTGCCGAATCCGGAGCTGACGCAGGAGCCGCAATAGAAGCATCGCTGTTTAGCCAATGTCGAGCGGCGGGGGCTGCCAGGGGCCGCGGGACTGCTCAAGAGCCTCTGCGACGGCGAGGAGGAGTTCGTCTTCGAACGGCTGGCCAATCAGCTGCACGCCGATGGGCAAACCTTGGTTTGAAAACGCGACGGGTACAGACACGCTGGGAAAACCGGTCAGATTCAGCCATTGTGAATAGCGCATGGTGTCGCGGTACCCGGTGCCGGGCTTGTAGTTTCCTTCGCCGTGACGAAAGGCAGGAGTGGAAGAAACGGGAGAGAGGAGAACCGGGACATTTTCCATCTGGCGGAGAATTTTTTCACGCAGGAGATCGCGGTCGACGCAGGCCTGGATGAATTGATCGAGCGTAATGGGATCGGGAGAGGCCGCATTCGAAAGATATTCGTGCAGCGTCGGACTAAGCTGCGCTTCTTGACCGGCGAGGCGCGTGCGCAGCAAATGAGCAATCACCGGGCCGAAAAAGAACCACCAAAGTTCAAGAGCGCGGTCAAGGCCGGTTAATTCGAATGGCTCAGCGAGGAATCCTCGTTCGCCGAGCCATTTTGCGGCGCGCCTGACTGCGGCGCGGGTTTCCGGCGTGGCGTTGCCGAGCGCGGAGCTTTCCAGAATTCCGATGCGGATGCCGCGCAAATCATTTTCCGTGTAAGAGCGCAGGGGAACCGGTGCGGAATGGGCATCACCTGGATCCGGACCGGCCATGACTTCGAAAAGCGCACGCACATCGGCGATCGTACGGGCCATGGGGCCTACGACGCCGATCCAGCCAAAAGGGCCAGCGCACGAGGGGAAATGGCCGGTGGACGGAATGTAGCCGGGAGTCGGCTTCAGTCCACAGATGCCGCAGAAATGAGCGGGCACGCGAATGGAACCGCCGCCGTCACTGCCGACGCCGCCCATGGAGCATCCCGCGGCGATGGCTGCGGCTTCTCCGCCACTCGAGCCGCCCGCGGTGTATGCCAAATTCCAAGGATTACTGGTTTTTCCGCGGAGGAGATTATTCGTCTCGTAGGCCATCAGGAATTCGGGCGTGTTCGTGTTTCCGAGGAGGATGGCTCCCGCGGCCTTTAGGCGGGAAACGAGAGGTGCGTCCGCGCGGGGCACGTAGTCCTTGCGAAGTAGAGAACCCGCTGGACAAGGCCAGCCAGCGACGTCGATGCAACTCTTGATGGTGACCGGAATGCCGTGGAGAGAGCTGAGAGGCGCGCCGTGCAATAGCGATGCTTCCGCTGCGTGTGCTGCTTGTCGAGCGCCGGCAGTGTCCAGGTGGACAAAGGCGTTCAGCCTGGGCTGGGTAGATTCGATGCGATGGAGATGCGCTTCGACCAGCTCCACAGGGGAAATTTTCCTGGAACGGATGCTTGCGGCGATTTCTGCGAGCGTGGACAAGGGAGAGAGGGTCATAAGAAGAACCGCGAGAGTACGCGTCCATTGGATGCAGGTCAAGCGTGAATCGATGTGAACAACCAGGCTGCGATAAAATGTGTTGACCTCCCGTGCGGCAGCCGACAAAATCCTAGACTCATTCTTATTTCGGCCGGATGGATTTCCTGTACAGTTCGAGTACTCCGCGCGGATAGGAAGAAAAAACCCCGATGCATTCGATTCTTCGGCGCGCCATGGATGCCTCAATTGGCGCGCTCTTGCTTTCTTGTGCGGCTGTTTGGTTGGGTAGTGGCGCGCCGACGGCTCAGGAGAAAGCAGCGGCTGCCAAGAAGGCAGCGGGGAAGGCGAACCCCGCTGATGCCTACCGCTTCAACACGCTGGGCGTCGCGCATATGAGTCAGCAGCGCCCTGCCGACGCGCAAAAATATTTTGAACAAGCATTGCAAGCGGACCCCCAATTTGCGGTGGCTCGCCTGAACCTTGGCATTGCGCTGCTTGGCCAACAGAAGCTGGAGGCCGCGCGCGCAGCACTGGCTGAGGCGACGGAGCAACTGCCGAATGATCCTTATGGCTGGTACAACCTGGGGCTTGCATACAAGGATGTGGGTGAGCCCGAAAAAGGGATTGCCGCGTTCCGGCGCGTCACGGAAATCAGGCCCAATGAAGCGGACGCCTATTATTTTGTCGGCTATTTGAGCACGCAAATTCAAAAATACGACGAAGCGATTGCGGCGTTTCAGAAGGGGCTGGCGCTGAATCCGGTGCATGCTTCGGCGGAATTCGGACTGGCGCGCGCGTTGCAGCGCAAGGGCGAAGCGGCTTCGGCGCGGGAGCACCTGGCGCGCTTTCAGAAAATCACCACGGAACATCTGGGAACGCCGTTCGGCGCGGGCTATGGAGATCAGGGAAGGTTCTCGACGGCGGAGTTGCCGCGGAGCACGGTCCCGGACGTGCCGCCGCAGATTGCCGTGCATTTTGTGCCCGAGACAAGTCCGTTTGTGTTGAAAAGCACCGGCGGAACTCCGGTGACCATCGGACCGAGTATGGGCGCTTGCTTTTTTGATTATGACGGAGATGGGAAGCCGGACCTTTTTCTCGCGAGTGGAGCGGCTGAGGGAGAGAGCCATTTGCTACACAATCTAGGCGACGGGCGTTTTGAAGATGTGACGCAGGCGGCGGGCATCCATCTCACCGGAAGCGGATTCGGCTGTGCCGCAGGCGATTTTGACAATGACGGCAAGACCGACCTCGCGGTGTGTTTGAGCGACGGCGTGCGGCTCCTGCACAACAAGGGCGGTGGAAAGCTCGAGGACGCGACGGAACAAGTGGGAATCCGCAGAGAAAGAGTATGCGTGGGCCTCACGTTTGTGGATTACGACCATGACGGCGACCTCGATCTGTACATCACGATGGCGGCGGATTCCGTTTCCACAGGAAAAGCAGCGCACAATGTTCTGTGGCGCAACAATGGCAATAGCACGTTCACGGATGTTTCCGCGGAGACGAGCCTGGGCGTAGCGGCAACAGGAGCAGGCGTCGTCACCACGGATTTCAACAACGACCGCGCGATTGATTTTGTGTTAGCCGGCGGCGCCAGCGGAGCAGCGATCTATCTGAATCCGCGTGAGGGTAAATTCACACCTCTTGCGGGAATTGATTTCGGCAAAGAAAAGTTGCCGGCAGCCGTCGGTGTCGTTGCCTTCGACTTCGATAAAGACGGCTTCATGGACTTGGCGTTCACGCACGCTGGTGCGCCCGGGATCAGCTTGTGGCGAAACAGGGAAGGGAAGGGGCTGGAACGCGTGCCGCTGCCGGATTTTGGATGGCAGAAAGGCTGGGGAATTGCCGCTGTGGATTACGACAATGACGGCTGGCTCGATCTGGTCGCCGCTGGGGAATCTGCGAATGGCGGAGAGTTGAGGCTGTTGCGCAATTTGGGGAGCAAGGGGTGGAGTGACGTGACGAAGGACGCGCATCTCGATTCCGTCAAACTGAATCAGCCGCGCGCGATTGCCATCGCCGACATCGATGGGAACGGCGACGCCGACCTGGTCGTGACACAGCTCGGCGGCGCGCCGGTCGTGTTGCGGAACGAGGGTGGCAATCAACACAGTTGGATGGGCATCGACCTGAAGGCCCTGAATGACAACAAGAGCGGCATTGGGACGAAGGTCGAGCTGTACGCCGGCTTGCTTTATCAGAAGTGGGAGGTTGCTGGTGCATCCGGTTATTTAGGACAGAACGCCGCGCCGATTCTTGTGGGCTTGGGTTCCGAGGTAAACGCCGAGATGGTGCGGCTGCTCTGGCCAACCGGCGTGCCACAGGATGAAATCAATCTCGCCGCGAAGAAAATTCAATTGATTGCGGAACTGGATCGTCGCGGCAGTTCATGTCCGATTCTGTTTTCCTGGAACGGCCACGAATACGAATTCATCGCCGACATGATCGGGCCGGGCGTTGTAGGCCATTGGATCGCGACGGGAGAACGGGATGTTCCCGACCCCGACGAGTACCTGAAAGTACCCGCGCGCAGCGTGAAACCGCGCAACGGAATGTTGAGTTTCCGTTTCCTGGAGCCGATGGAAGAAACGGTCTATCTCGACCAGGTGCGATTGCTGGCGATCGATCATCCGGCGGCTTACGAAGTTTTCCCGAATGAACGTTTCGTGAGTTCGCCGCCCTTCCTGGAATTCCGCGTGATCGCTAGTCAGAATACGCGTGCGCCTGCGGATGCCTGGGACGATCAGGGGCATGACGTGCTTTCGCTGATTTCGAAAGCAGACCGCAAATACGTCACAGATTTCGAAGATTTGCCCTTCATTGGGTTCGCCAAACTGCAC
>QHYN01000221.1 GCA_003224145.1 Acidobacteriota bacterium | reverse complement strand
TTAATCGGGCACTTTTCCGATGCGCGTCAGGCGGGGGCCACTCATTCTTTCGATCCGATTGTGATTGTGGCCGGACTCATTCCGTTCATCGGTATGATCCTGGTATTGTTGCTCGTGCGCAACACAAGTGCAACGGAGCAGGGGCTGATACGGCGAATATGATCGAGCGGGGAAAACCGTATAGGCCAAACATCCAGCCGATGCAATCAAGATTTTCCGCCGCGCTTTAAGAATTCCTCGCGGTGCTGACGGTCACGAAACGCTTCAGTGCCGCCAGCGCGGGTCGTGGATAGGCAGGCCATGACATTGCCGTATTCAAGGCAGTCCTGAAGCTTGGCTCCGAGAATGAATTTGTGAAGGAAGCCGGCGTTGAAGCTGTCACCGGCGCCCACGGTATCGACGGGCTGGACTGAGAGCGAGGCAGCGCGAAAACGCTCCTGGCCACGTTTAGCGATCGCACCTTGCGGGCCACACTTGATGACAACGATGGGAACAAGTTCTGACAGAGCATCCAGCGCGCCGCGAACGTCGCTGGTGCCTGCGAGTTTGCATGCCTCTTGCTCGTTGGGCAAAAACACATCCACGTTCTCGAGCACGGACTTGACATCATCGGCCCACAGATTTTCCGGATCATCGTTTGTGTCGAGCGATGTGGTGAGACCGGCTTGTTTCATTTGAAGAAAAAGCTCGGGTAACTTGGGGCGCAGCGAGCGCAGAAGGAAAAAAGACGAGAGATGGAAGTGCAGGGCGCTGCGCAGATAGTCCAGGTCGAGGTACGCGGGCTGCAAGTCCAGAGTGGTGCCCAGATAGGTAAGAATCTGGCGTTGCTTCTCAAAAGGAAGGATCACGGTAACGCCGGTATTCTTGCCTGGAAGGGTCTTGATTCCCGAGATGTCGACACCACTTTCCGGAAAACTCGGTGATCGTCACCAACAATGTCCAGCTTCGCCTGAACTTGGCGGCTAACCATTTGCGCTCGAAGGTGCATTCTTACGGCCGATGAGCGCTTCCCGTTCGTGGTGAATCCTGTAATTTGACTTCCGGTCAGACGGAAATCTGAAATTGCGAAACGAACTAGGCTAACTGCCATATATTCAAGTACATAGCCGGACGAAGTCCACTAAATCAGTGGTCCTAAAACGATTATCACGATCCGGTAGGGAGAACATAACCATCGATCGGAGCTAAGCCAGCTCGAACGCCTAGAGCGGATGCGCTTGTCCGTTGCAAGTCCACACGTTCGGGTTCGATTGGGTTGACATCCGATCTGAAGACTTGGCAATGTAGCTCTCGTGGAAGAGCATTCCTAGGAGGTCAGTCGAGTTGGCGGAATGACTTGTCTGGCGACCTAACGAAAAACAATGTGGATGATCAGCCCAAATTCAGTAAGCAGGATTCTAGTTATGATGGCCCTGTCCCCAACCGTCTCAGCGCAAGAATGGCGATTTTATGGCGGCGACCCAGGCGGAACGCGATCGTCTCCAGTCAAACAAATCAATCGTCAAAACGTTAAGAACTTGAAGAGAGCATGGACGTATCATATGGGAGAGCTGGACCGCAGAGGCAACGAAATGGACCGGCATCACATTGTTCCATTTGAGTCCACGCCAATCGTGATTGATGGAGTGCTTTACTTCTCGACTCCTTCCAATCGTGTGATTGCGCTGGATGCGGAAACTGGCCAGGAGATTTGGCGGTTCGATCCGCAAGGGGGGCGCGCCGGGCCCCGCCAGTTCTTTCAACACCGCGGTGTAGCCTACTGGCAGAGTAAGGCCGGAGGAGAAAGCCGGATTCTGTACGGCACTTTCGACGCGCGCTTAATCGCCCTGGATGCGAAGACCGGAAAACCTTGCCGCGAATTTGGAAAAGACGGCTGGGTCGATCTGCGCGCAGGGATTGCGGACGCTTATCCTCGTGCGGAATACTCGGTGACGTCGCCTCCTGCCATCTACCAAGACTTGGTCATTACAGGGGCGGCGGTTCCTGAATATCCGTCCAAAGGACCAAGTGGGGAGGTGCGCGCGTTTGACGTTCGCTCGGGCAAACTTGTTTGGACCTTTCACACGATTCCTCGGCCGGGAGAACCAGGGCACGAGAGTTGGGAGGGAGATGCGTGGAAAGAGCGCACCGGCGTGAATGTCTGGTCGATCATGAGCGTAGACCTAGAACACGGTTTGGCTTTTCTGCCCATCGGGTCGGCTTCGTATGATTTCTACGGCGGAGACCGCAAGGGTCGGGATCTGTTCGGCAACTGTCTAGTGGCGCTGGACGCCGCAACCGGCAAACTCGTCTGGTACTACCAGATGGTGCACCACGATATCTGGGATTACGACATGCCTGCGCAACCCGTGCTGATCACGGTGCGGCGCGATGGCGGGGATATTACCGCGATTGCGCAGCTTACGAAGATGGGATTTGTGTTTATCCTGGACCGGCTTACAGGGAAACCGCTATTTCCGGTGGAGGAACGCCCGGTTCCCAAAAGCGATGTGCCCGGGGAAGCTGCCTGGCCGACACAGCCCTTTCCGCTCAAGCCTCCGCCTCTTGTTCGACAGTCGTTGAGCGAAGGCGACATCAGCACCATCACACCGGAATCCAACCGCTATTGCGCTCAACTATTTCATTCGCTCGAGAGCCATGGAATGTACACACCCTACGGTCGCAAGATGACATTAGTGATGCCCGGCACGCTGGGCGGGGCGAACTGGTCCGGTGCGTCTTTTGATAGTGCTTCCGGCTTCTTGTTTGTCAATGCAAATGACTTGGCCGCCGTTGGAGCAATGGAACCGCAAGCTGCCGAGGCACCAGTGCGATACCGGAGAGGTTCCAAAGAAGGGGAGTATGCCCGCTTCTGGGACGAGCACCAATGGCCATGTCAGAAACCACCATGGGGAACGCTCAGCGCGGTGGACGTGAATACGGGGGAGATTGTTTGGAAAGTGCCACTAGGGGTTGTCGACGAACTGAAGGAGACTACCGGTACACCTAACCTTGGCGGGACGATTGTGACGGACAGCGGAGTAGTATTTATCGGGGCGACGATCGATAGCCGTTTTCGCGCATTCGATGCGAAAACCGGGGAGCAACTGTGGGTCACCAACCTGGAAGCCAGCGCGCACGCCACGCCGATGACTTATATGGGTAAGAAAACGGGCAAGCAATTTGTAGTGATCGCTGCCGGAGGAGGCGGATATTTCAGAGGCAAAGTATCCGATACCCTTGCGGCGTTTACACTCCCGGACAAATAGACCGTGCAGAACGTCAAATATTGAAGAGATGAATGTGGAGCGATAGAGTGTGCTCCGACTTGTTCGAGGGGACGGAGAGTTCAGGATGTCTCGGTCATTGATGGAATTTGAGTTCCGCAAAAACGGTGGTGCACAATTCATCAAAATTACAAACCCTTGCTGTTTCTTGATTCTCTTTTCGCTTGTAGCCGGAAACCAGGCAATTGCGCAATCCAACGTCGTGGTGGTTCGCCCTAAAGGGATTCATGATGTGCTCGTAAACCCCGGAATGGGCATAACCACGTTTCAAAGATTCAATGGACAAGAACCAAATCCACCCTTGAAATGGTCCGAAGTAGGGCCCGTGACGAAACTGCCGCAAGCGCCGACAAAACCCGACTTCCCCGACACATCCATCTCCTATTGCCGCTGGTATTGGAATGTTCTCGAGCCCGAGCCCGGCAAGTTTCATTGGGAGATTGTGGATCTTGCCTTGGAAGAGGCGCGAGCGCACGGGCAAACGCTTGCGATTCGTCTGATGCCGTACTCTAACCAAGATCCTCTCCCGGAGTGGTATCGGAAGTCCGGGGCGCGACGCGCCAACAAACCCAAGGACAAGGACGGCGAAATTTGGCAGCCGGATTTCAGCGATCCGCTCTATATCAAGTATTGGGGCGAGCTTGTGGCTGAGGCCGGAAAGCGATACGACGGGAACCCCTATCTCGACAGCGTGGACATTTCTTCTGTGGGCTACTGGGGAGAAGGTTGGAGCCCTTACATGCCCGCATTTCCATATCAAAAGCAACTGATTGACATCTGGCTCGAGGCTTTCCCGCGAACTACGCTGCTGATGAACTTTGACGAGCAACACGCGCTCACCTACGGTACGGAACATGGCGCAGGGTGGAGACTGGATTGCCTCGGGGACATGCGAACAAGTTCAACGAATCCCTATTTCCCTGCGGAAATGCTGGAGATTTACCCGCAGCAGGTGGCGCGCGCTGGAATTCAGGACGTTTGGCAGCGCAAGCCCGTTTCGCTAGAAACTTGCTACACGGTGGCCGGTTGGAAGGAAAGGGGCTACGACCTTGATTACATTCTCGATCAAGCGCTGCGCTGGCACGTGAGCACAGTGAACATCAAATCCGCGCCAATACCGAGTGAGTGGAAGAATCAGTGCGACACTTTTCAGAAAAAGATCGGGTATCGATTCAATCTGCGGCGGCTGGAATATTCGCGGGTAGTCAATCCCGGAACAATGATGCCGGTTCATATGTGGTGGCTGAACGAGGGAGTCGCACCGATTTACAAAGAATTCAAGCTTGCCATGGAATTGCGGTCATCTCAAACGGCGGCTGTGATTCAAGTTCCCGTGGATATTCGCAAATGGCTTCCAGGCGATGCCGTCTTCGACGGCACTTTGTACGTCCCAGAGAATCTGCCGGAAGGCAACTACGACGTTAGCATTGGAATTCTGGATCCAAGAACAGGACAGCCCGCGATTCGCCTTGCGGTCGAGGGGCGTCAAGCGGACGGATGGTATGCCATGGGTTCGCTCACGGTGAAAGCCAAGTGATCCGGACATGCATCGGTGTGCTGCTGGCAGTAGCGAGTGCGTTTTGTTCGCTGACCGGAACCGACTCTCCTCCACCGCAGGTTTTCCGAGTGGTAAAGGAGCCTTTGCCACAGGGTCCGCGTATCACGCCGTACCTGCGATATCAAGAGGAGCAAGCCTGGAAGCAGGACGAGGCACGGCAAAAAACGTGGGAAGCTATCCGGGACGAGGCGGCCCTATTGAAGACACAAGATGAGTTGCGGCAAAAACTCCTGCAAATGATTGGCGGCCTGCCTGCCGTAAAGACCGATCTGCACCCGGTGATCACCGGCAAGATTCAAATGGATGGATTTGTTATTGAAAAACTCGTTTACCAGAGTTTGCCAGGCGTCTATGTCACCGCGCTCGTTTACGTTCCGAATGACCACACGACCAAGCATCCGGCGGTGCTGGTGCCTGCGGGGCATGCGGCTGATGGGAAATTTCACTATCAGGCGCTGAGCCAGAGATTGGCAGGACGCGGCTACGTGGTGATTTCCTGGGATCCCGTGGGGCAGGGCGAGCGCAGTCAGTTCTGGGATCCGAAAGCCCGAAAGAGCCGCTACAACTTGATCTGCGCCGAGCACGCGGTGATGGGCAACCTGGCCTATTTGGCGGGAGCAAATCTTGCTCGATGGGAAGCATGGGACGGCATTCGCGCCGTCGATTACCTCCTAACGCGCCCGGAAGTCGACGGCGAGCGAATTGGCATTACCGGCACAAGCGGCGGAGGAACGCAAACCGTCCTCATTGCGGTGCTTGATCCCCGCATCAAAGTAGTCGTGCCGTCGTGCTATATCACGGCGCTGCCAATGCGGATGTCTAACCGCATTTTTGTTGATCCGGACAGCGATCCTGAGCAGGATTTGTTCGGCATGATTTCCAACGGAGTAGACCATCCAGGGTTGCTGCTGCTGATGTACCCCCGGCCTGTATTGGTGGCGGCCGCCGTGCTCGATTTCTTCCCTATCGAAGGGACGCGTAAAACCTTTAGGGAATTACAAAAACTGTATGCGCGATTCGGACACGGAGATCGAATCGCGCTCGTCGAAGGCTATCACCAGCATCAGTACTCCAGCGAGAATCAGCAAGCCGCGCTGGACTTTCTCGACCGCTTCAATCAGATGCCGGTGCGAGAGGGCCTTCCTTCCGTGAAGGAACTGGACGGGGAAGAATTGCGATGCACTCGAACCGGGCAAGTCCTGATCGATTACGCAGATGCAAGATCATTGATGGACATGATCCGGGAATACTATTACGAGCATAAGAGTAGAAACACGCGGACAATTTCCGAGGAATACTACGGAGGCCAATACAGCGGCGTTAGAAATTGGAGTGTAAGCGAATACAGGAACGTTCCTCCGCAAGCTGGCCAGATCACCTGGGAAGCAGTGGGCAGCTCAAAAGCTGGAGAGGCGTCGATTGACCGTTATGTCTTGCATCACAGCGAGCAGCTCGAAATGCCGCTTCTGCATATTCACAAATCCGGCGCCGGCCCCCGGACTGTTTTGATGTGGTTCTGGGAAAATGGCAAAGCAACAGCGGAGGATTGGCCGGAGATCGAAAAATATTTGAACCAGGGCTACGACATTGTCTCGTTTGATTTTCGCGGGCTCGGCGAGACGCGAATGCCTTACACGGCGGTCTCCCCGGACGATCCGCTCCTGGGCCGGCTGGACTTCGAGCACGCCTATGTCAATTCCGTTTCCGGCGTACTGGCGAATTATGTCTACAATTCGCTTCTGACCGGGAGACCGTATTTTTTGCAAATGATTGAGGATGCGGAAATCGCCAGACGATTTGCTACTGAGAAACTGCACGCGAAAGCGGTTGCTGTTACCGCCGCCGGAGACGCGTACACGCTCGCAAGCGCTGTGGCCGAAACGCTACCCGGACTAAAACTCCTGCCAGAGTCAAACAGGAAATCCTTGAAATGGTCTGAAATCGTGGAGCAAAAGCGCGAGATCTGGCCGATTCAGTATCTACTGCCATCCGGAGCCTACATACATTAAGTGGTTTCCATTGCGGTTTACGCACCTTCTTACCCGCCTTGCACCGCTAGTTCACAAGCTTCAAGGTTCCAAACCGCGTCGGCACATGAAATGTTTTTCCTTCGGGAATAATGCTCCAGGCCAGAAACTTGCGGTGATCGTCGGCGCCCTTTCCTGCGGCCCGGAATAAATTGACACGCCATTGCATTCCGGGATGAGTTTCTTTCACGTTCATCGACGCAAGCGGTATGCGCATTTCGGCGGTCCAGATGTGATGCTCAGCATCGATCCGAGTTGCATGCACAAAGCCGGAATTCCATGACGGATCGTTGAAGGGATCTTTGTTCTTGTCGATCTCCAGGTCCAACCACTGGTTATTCGGGGCTACCTCAAACTCAAAGTAATGATTCACGCGATCGGGTTGAGGGTTCAGGAAGACTTCAACGACGTCACGATCCCAAAGTTGCCATCGTTCCGTCTTCGGATCTTCACCATCATAAATGTTCAGCGAATCGTAGCGATTCCAGAACGCAAAGTAGATATGTGTTTCTGTCCAAACGGATGCCACACGGGTTGTAGCTTCGGGGTAATGGGACTTGCCTGAGGCATCGTTGTCAAACTCTACCCATTTGGTATGCTTCCACGTAGGCTTAGCGAGATCGCCGTCCGGCACGAGTTCCACGGAAGAACGTCTTGCTTCGAGTTCAACGCTGCCGGAATAGGCCTGCTCCGGCACACCGGCAACTGGACAAGCGGCAAGAATTGCGAGAACCGTGAACGTCGCCAGGCCCACAGCGGCGAGCCAGAGTCGTGTTGTGGAAGCAAACATCAGTGCGTTCCTGCCATGTGACCGTCGAAGGCGGAGTGCAGCCTCATCGAGCACTCCGTTGACCTCCAGCAAAAACTGAACCTGCTGTTTTATCGCACTTTGACAACAGAAAGTAAACGAGATAGAACTCAGCTAGAGAAGAGGACGCAGCGGCAACGATTCTGAATTAGGAGGGCTGATGGGCACAATGGGCAGGCGACGGCTGTTGGAAAGCGCGGGAGTCTTTTTGGCCGCCGGCGGAATCCGCATCGGCAACATAACTGCGTCGGGCGCCGAACCAAACCCAGTCAAGCCGCTACTGCTTGCGGACTTTGAACCGCGTAGCATGCTCCACGTTCCAGAAACGAAGGTAGAGCGGTCACGCTACCCGCTGATTGATATCCATACACACCTTTCCACGGTCGCCAAACATACACACGGTGTTGGCATAGGCGAGGAGATGCAATATTCCGCTCCAGTCGAGGCGGTGCTTCCCCTCATGGATCGGAAGAACATCCGCATTATGATCAACCTCACCGGTGGAGTCGGGAAAGGGCTGGATGAAGCCATTCAAAAGTTTCAGACGCCACATCCCGACCGCTTTTTGACTTTCACGGAGCCTTGGTGGGAGCGCTCAAATCAACCGGGATACAGTCAATTTCAGGCGGATGAGATTGTTCGCGCCCACCGAGTGGGCGCACGCGGATTGAAGGTTCTTAAAACGCTGGGACTCTACTTGCGCGAGAAAATCTCGACGGGTCCACTCGTGAAAGTAGATGACAAACGCTTCGATGCCATGTGGGAAGCGTGCGGGTCGCTGGGTATTCCTGTGGCGATACACGTTTCCGATCCGGAAGCTTTCTTTCTGCCCATCGACCGTTTCAACGAGCGCTTCGAGGAATTGAATAATCATCCGGATTGGTCTTTTTACGGCGGCGATTTTCCCAGTAACGCCGAACTGTTGGAGGCGCGCAACCACGTCTTGGCTCGCCACCCTAAGACGCAGTTCATCGTGCTCCATGTAGGCAATAACGCCGAAAATCTTCCCTACGTCGGTGAATGCATGGATCGCTTCCCCAACATGCACGTGGAGTTAGGCGCACGAATTGGAGAGCTTGGACGCCAACCGCGTATGACCAGGAAGTTTTTTGACAAATATCAGGATCGAATACTATTCGGCACGGACGCGGTTCCTCACGGGACCGACACCCCGCAACAGATCTTCAGCGACCAACTGTATGAAATCTATTACCGCTTTCTGGAAACCGAAGACGAATACTTCGATTACGCGCCCGCACGGGTACCGCCTCAAGGACGCTGGCGGATTTATGGTCTCGGATTGCCGGATGATATCCTCAAGAAGGTTTACTACGAAAATGCCGCTCGGCTCTTGCAGGTCAAAGTAAGGGTGTGAGTTTTCGAAGCAGACAAAGAGATTGACAAAGTAAGGAGATTCTGCCAAAGAAGGAAAGCGAAACAAAATGATAACGAAAGCAGAGGAAAGAGATGACACTTTTCTTTCTTCGATTTCTGTTGGGGGCCCTACTTCTAGCCACTGGCGAAAACCACCGTCCTGGGAATTTCCGAGTTATTGGACCCGGTGGTGGCGGGGCCATGTTCCATCCAACGGTCAGCCCTCACGACCCCAATACAGTTTTGGTCGGTTGCGACATGACCGGAGCTTACATCACCCAGGATGGCGGCAAGTCCTGGCGCATGTTCAATCTACGAGGTGTTGCACAGTTTTTTGTTTTTGATCCGCTGGACAAGAAGGTGATCTACGCTCAATCCAATGGCTTGTGGCGGAGCGAGGACCAAGGCGCGACCTGGAATCTGTTTTATCCAAAGCCATCTTCGGTAAAGAGCATCAAAATGAGTTCCGACCATTCCGACGAAGAACTAATCGCTGAGCCAAATCCGCTGGGTAGCATCACAGCGGTGGCCGTTGATCCTGGCAATTCAAAGGTCTTGTATGTGGCCGCAGGCGACAGAAAAAGAGGGACCTCTGCCCTTTTTGTCTCTCGAGACGCTGGCCAGAACTGGACGAAGGAAGGTGATTTGCCGGAACTGGCCAACAAAGTTTGGATTAATCCGAGTTCACCGCCTGACGCGCGAATACTTCTGGTTGCCGGTCCGCATTTCATCGCGGAGAAAACCTCGACGGGGATCCAAAAGCTTCCGGCGCCCGCAGCGAAAACGTTCTCAGATATCTCGGCGGGATTCTCCAAGAATGGCCAACCGGTGATTTACGTGGTGGGGAACGAATCAGCCTATGTATCCGACAACGAAGGCAAAACTTGGCGGAAGGTGAGTTTGGGACAAGGGAATGCAAAGATGCGGGCCATTGCAACGAGCTTCCGTAACCCCGATACGGCTTATGTTTCCTACAATAGTTTGGAAGAAAGTGGAATCAAATGGTTGGGAGTAGCCAAAACGACGGATGCAGGGCGAACCTGGCAATTGGTTTGGAAAGAAGACAGCCATCCCGCTGCTAAATCCGCGCCCAATATTCACGATGCATGGATCACAGAGCGATTTGGACCGGATTGGGGAGAGAATCCACTCGCACTTACTGTCGCAGACCAGGACCCCAATGTAAGTTACGGGACAGACTTAGGAAGAACCATGCGCACGACGGATGGTGGCGCAAATTGGGTTGCTGTGTATTCGCGAAGGTCAGGGGAAAGTGGTTGGACTAGCACCGGGCTCGATGTCACGAACGCCTACGGCTACCATTTTGACCCGTTTGATCACAACCGGCAGTTCATTTCCACAACGGACATAGGCCTCTTCCGCAGCGAAGACGGCGGGCAGTCCTGGATGAGTTCCACGCAGGGCGTGCCCAAAGATTGGATGAATACGACGTATTGGATCGAATTTGATCCCGCAGTGAAGGGTCGCGTGTGGAGTGTGAATAGCTGGACGCATGATTTGCCGCGGCCAAAGATGTGGAGGAGGAAAGGGATTCGAGACTATCGTGGCGGAGTATGCCGCAGCGATGATGGCGGAAGGACGTGGACAAAATCCAATGACGGAATGGAGCAAACCGCGGCCACGCACATCTTGCTGGCTCCCACTAGCCCGCCTGATGCGCGCGTCCTCTATGTTGCCGCGTTCGGGCGCGGTGTATACAAGAGTACGGACGGAGGGAAGAACTGGACGCTGAAAAATGCAGGCATTACGCAAAAAGAACCATTTGCCTGGAGAATCGTGAGAGACACTAGGGGCACGCTTTACGTTCTCGTAGCGCGACGTTCCGAAGACGGGAGTATCGGGACCGAGGGTGATGGTGCGATCTACAAATCCAGCAACGGGGCAGAAAGCTGGACGCGTGTAGCAATGCCCCAGGCAAGCAATGGTCCGAATGGCTTGGCAATCGATCCCAACACACCGGATCGTCTCTATCTTGCGGCATGGGCACGGGATAAAGGAGAACACGGGGATGGCGGCGGCATCTACTTGTCGGAGGATGCAGGCAAAACTTGGAGGCAAGTGCTCGATCGCGACCGCCACATTTATGATGTGACGATTGATCCTCGCAACCCAAACATTCTGTATGCTGCGGGATTTGAGTCCTCCGCTTGGAGATCCGAGGACCGGGGTGAGAACTGGACGCGCATACCGGGCTTCAACTTCAAATGGGGGCATCGGGTCATTCCTGATCCGCAGGACCCGAAAAAAGTCTACATTACAACTTTCGGCGGTGGCGTTTGGTATGGCTCCGTGGACGGAGAAGATCACCCGCTCGACATTATGACCCCGCAGCTTCAACCCGGGCGTTAGCATCTAGATTTTGCGGCAAGAAAGAAATAGCGGAATGGTATGAACAGTACTTACCTGTTGACGCAGTTAGACTGGCAACGGGCCTTGGTGAAGGATCAGGCAAGGGCCGAGGAATTGTTTGGGCGGTCGGAAGCGGAGCAGAGGCGGCTGGGTTACTTCCACACGCTTCAGGAAATCTGCCAGCAGCCTTGGACGTGGCTACGCACGTGCGCGCGAATGATCGCTTCGCGAGATGGACTGAGGGAAGACTTGAAAGGTATTCAGAGCCTGGCGCTCACGGGATCTGGGAGTTCAGAGTACGCGGCTGAATGCGTGCGTTACCCTCTACAGAATGAGCGGGGCATACACACGGAATCGATCAGCGGCGGTGCATTGCTAATGTATGGAGCGAAAGCTCTTCCTGCCGGTAGGCCCGGATTGCTTGTTTCTGTGGCCAGGTCGGGGGACAGCCCGGAGAGCAGCGGGGTCGTTGAATTGCTATTGGGCACGGAACCCCAAATTCGGCACGTTGTGGTGACGTGCAACGAGCGAGGAAGATTGGCAAAGGCATGGCTCCAGAATAGGAACGTGCGAGTCATCACGCTTCCCAGCGAAACGCATGATAAGAGTCTCGTCATGACGAGCAGCTTCACCAACCTTTTGCTGGCTGTGCGGTTCATGGGCATGCTCGAACGACCGGATCAGTATCGCATGCTGTGCGAGAGGCTGAGCCAAATAACCAGAGAACTGGTACAGTCAAAATTTGACCTGCTGGCAAAGATTGCCGCTGCGGATTTCCGGCGTGCGGTGTTTCTTGGCAGCGGGTCGCGTTTCGCGGCATCGCGCGAGGCGGCATTGAAGATGCTGGAACTGACCGCCGGCCGGGTAACCACGGTTTGCGAAACGTATCTGGGCTTTCGACACGGCCCCATGAGTTGCGTACACGATGACACGTTGATTGTTTGTCACCTATCGTGCGATCCCATGATTCGTGCGTATGAATTGGATTTGTTACACGAATTGGATCGCAAGAAACTCGGACTGTTCAAAGTCATCGTTGGTGAAAACGTTCCAGATTCCGCGGTTAGAGAGGGTGATGAAGTCATAGAATGTCGGGGATTGAGCGAGCTTGGCGAGGACGATGATCTGACGGTACACGTTGTCGTGGCGCAGCTTCTGGCATTTTTCCGCTGCCTGGGAGAGGGGCTCTTGCCCGATTCCCCCTCCGAGGAAGGGATTATCAATCGCGTGGTGGAAAAGTTCCCCCTGCATGCTCCTTCTTGAAGGTGCTCTCCGGAACAAGACGGCAGCGCCCCACGAATGAGCTGGTAGACACGCAATCAAATACTGAGGGGCAAATGTGCTTGAAGCGGTGGCCGCAAAAGTCTCTCATCAGGACAAGAGCGGGGCGCTGGGCGTTTGCCCTCTTGCTCACCCTTGTCGGTTCACTCCCAACTTATAGCCAAGTCAAGGTATGGGAAGGCGCTTTGAATCTTCCGGCGTACGAAGAGGGAGCGCCGGACCCCAACCCTCCTTTTGATCAATTCTCGACAGGCCGTTTCAATTATCCGTATACGCTGCGAAACGAAATAACCAACACGCCTGCGGAACACCAGTGGCGGGCAGTCTATCTTGAAAATGAATACCTGAAATGTTCCGTGCTGCCGGACCTGGGCGGGCACGTTTACACCTGCATCGACAAGATCAACGGGCAGCCCATGTTCTACGCGAATCCATCCATCAAGAAGGCTCGGATTGGTTATCGGGGCGCATGGGCCGCCTTTGGCGTCGAGTTTAACTTTCCCGTTTCCCATAATTGGGTCTCGATGTCGCCTGTGAACTTCGCATACGCACAGCACCAGGACGGCAGCGCGAGCGTCACTGTGGGCAATGTCGACCGAGTTTATGGGATGGAATGGACCGTGGAACTGACACTGCATCCGGGCTCTACAGTTCTCGGGCAACGCATCACCCTCAGCAACCGCAGTGACGTTCGCCATCGTTTTTATTGGTGGAACAATGCGGGCGTGCAGGTTTGGGACGACTCCCGGATTCAATACCCGATGCGTTTTGCGGCCGCACATGGATTTGCCGAGGTACAGAGATGGCCAATTGATGTGCAAGGAAAAGATCTCAGCGTCATACGCAATCAGAAGGATGGACCTGTATCATTATTTGTCCATGGAAGCCGGGAAGACTTTATGGGCGTCTGGAATCCCCACTCCAATACAGGTACTGCGCATTTTTCCGAATACCTCGAGGTTCCAGCGAAAAAAATCTGGTCTTGGGGCGTGGACGCAGACGGGCTCGACTGGCGAAAGGCGCTCTCGGATAACAACAGCGCTTATGTCGAGTTGCAAGCCGGTCTTTTCCGAAATCAGGAGACGTACGCCTTTCTTGAGCCACGGCAAACTATGTCCTTTACGGAGTATTGGATGCCGGTGCGTGATACCGGCGGCATCTCCCGAGCCAACCTTGCCGGGGTGGTCCATCTCCAGCGAAACAACGGCATTTTGAGCGTCGCGTTCAATGCCAACCGGAAAATATCCGGGGCGGCCATCACTATTCTGAATGAAGCTAATCCAACTAATCTAAATGAGACTATCTCCTTGCTACAGGAAAAAGCGGATTTAGTGCCCGGGCGAGTCTGGAAGAAGGAGATTCCGATTCCAAATGCCGCCAGAAATCTTACATTCGAAATCAGGACGAACGAAGGCGTTATGCTGCTCCGCCAGACCGAAGGTCAATATGACTGGGTGCCGGAATCCCAGATTAAAGTCGGCCCCCAGGTTTCCTACAAAGTCCCGGAAGAAAGCCGGAGAACTGCGGACGATTGGCTTCAATTTGGGAAAACACAAGAGCTGAACGGCAACGCGCTCGCTGCAATGCAAACGTATGAAAAAGCGCTGCTGAAATTCCCGGGGAGCTTTGAATTGTCGAAAGCTGCGGGACGCCTTGACGCCAGCCTAAATCGTTTTGACGAGGCACTCCCTCCACTCATTGAGGTACATGACAGAAACACTAGCGACACGGAAGTCTCTTACTACCTCGGAATTGCCTATGAAGGGCTCGAACGAGAGGAGGATGCGGCCGACGCCTATCGTGAAGCCATGCGTCTGCCTGATTTGCGCGCCGCAGCCGCAATGCGTCTCGCGGAAGTGCAGGCGCGCGCAGGTAGATTGGAACGAGCTCAGGAGTTACTGACACAAAGCTTGCAATTTGCTCCCGAAGATCTTCGCGCTGCGGAAGAATTGGTAGCTGTACTGAACACGCTCGGAAAAACAGCGGAAGCGCAAACGCTGGCCAAAGATCGCCTTGCACGCTCGCCCTTGAGCGATTTTCTCCGCGAAGAGCTTGGAAGTCCGAACCTCGCCCATTTAGGCGGCGACCCCTACCGTGTGCTGAATATTGCCTACGAATACGCACGATTGGGACTCTATCGGCAGTCGGTGGGCGTCCTCTCTCGAGAATATCCACGCGCAAAGGCCGATCAGTCCGAGCCCGGCTCCGTCCTGCCCCAGAACCATCCTTTGGTTGTCTACTTTCGTGGATATTGCCGCCAGAAGCTTGGCGAGGACGCACAAAATGACTACTTGCACGGGTCCCGCCTTTCCGCGTTGTACATCTTCCCGAACCGAATCGAAGACCTGCGTGCACTCCGAGCCGCCATCCGGATAAATGCAAAAGACGCATCAGCCCACTACCTGCTCGGAACGTGGCATTTCGCGCGTGGACAAACGGACCAAGCTCTCTCCGAATGGAAACGCGCCCAAGAGATCAATCCCAAAATACCGGTTTTGGAGGCCAGCACCGGTCTGGCATTGCTCCACGCAAAACACGAATTCGCAGCCGCCTTAAATGCCTTCGAAGAAGGAATAACGAACGATCCCCTAAACACCGTGAATTATTCCGGCGCACTGGTCGCCATGACATTGCTCGGAAGATCCCCAGCGGAGCGCGTGAGAGTGCTGGAGCGTTATCCCGACCTGAGCCGTATGCCTACCCCATTGGTGTATGAACTTGCTCTGAACCGCGCCGAGGAAGGAAACTATGACGCAGCCCTGGATTTATTCCGCAATCGCTTCTTTGGCCGGGAAGAAGGCGGCACGAATGTTCGTCAAGTGTGGATTGAAATCAACTTGCAAAGGGCGCTGAAACTCGCGCGAGAAAACCGCTGCAAAGACGCTCTCACCGTTGCGAAGTCCCTCGGTGCTCCAATACCTGACTTGATATTCGCGCAAGACGGGCTATTGCCATTCCTGAATTCGGCGAGAAGCAACTTTCTGCTTGGTGAAGTGTCTTTAACGTGCGGCCAAGTGGAGGAAGCGCGCCAATGGTATCGTCGATCGGCTCAGGCGACCAGCGCCTCGGACATTGTTTGGGCATGGGCCTCGGCTCGGAAGCTGAATGCCTATGACCCAGCGAAGTGGCGCCCGTGTCTCCACGCAGCCTTGTCCCAAGCTGAATCCAACGTGGGAAACGGAAGCTCACCGGGGTGGTGGCTCTATGCTGCAGGAGTTTTGCAAATCGCGCTGGGAAATACGCAGAAGGGCAACGCTTCGCTCCACGAAGCATTGCTTGCGCCGGAAACGCGAATGTCTTATCACCTAAGCCGTTTGGCTATAGGGGGAGCTACACCTCGATGACTTCGATGCCTCGGTTGCGAAGCCTTTCGGTAAATTCCTGAGGCGCGCGGGTATCAGTAATCAGGCGCCGGATTGTGTCGAAGGGCCCTATCCTCGAAACGCTCCTGCGACCCAGTTTGCTGAAGTCCGTGACCACGTTCACCTCTCGCGCCGAGCAGATCATCACATTATTGAGTTGGGCTTCGAGTACATCCGGGGTAGAAGGGCCGTCCACGAGATCGAAACCGTCAACCGCCAAGAAAAGCCGGTCAGCGTGAAACTCATTCATCATCGCTTCTGCCTGCGGTCCCACGAATGAGCAGGAAATCGGGCGCAACAATCCTCCGATCATGATCAAGGAGATGCTGGGCAAGTCTGCAAGCTCGGCGGCGATGTTCAGCGCGTTCGTGATGACTGTGAGGGATTGGGTTTTCACCCTTTTCAGATGCCGGGCAATCTCCGCGGTCGTTGTCCCCGAATCGAGAATGATGGTTTCGCCTGGCCGTACCAGTTCCGCCGCTGCCCTTCCGATTCTGATTTTTTCGTCTCGGTGAATCGTCTCCTTCATGCGAAGTGGGTAATCTTGAGTAGCTTCCAGACGACGCACGGCGCCGCCGTGGGAACGCACCACTGCCCCGACAGAGGCGAGGGCGTCGAGGTCGGTGCGAACGGTTACTGCGGAAATAGAGAAACGTTTGACCAGGTCCGCAACGGTAACCTGGCCGTCCTGATCCACTAAATCCAACACGTTTCGGCGCCGCTGTTCCGTAAGAAGGCGAGCTTTCGGGGTCATGCACCCATCCGCTGGACGAAGTATAGGGGTCCCTCCGGTGGGGAGTCAAATGGCAAAAGCAAGTATGAGTGTTGCAAATACTTTCTTCTGCTTTCTCTTGGCTCCTATTTATTTTATTTCTTGTTGCGTTTGCTTTCCCACTGTGTTACACCCTTGCCGAGTTTTTTCTGGAGGTGTCCTTTGAAGCGCAGTACTGCCTCGATTTGCGTTGTCTTACTGGCGGCCTTCTTCCTTTCCGCGACCGGCACTGTCCTTGGGCAAGGTAATCTTGGAGCCATCACAGGTACCGTACAGGATTCGAGCGGCGCGGTAGTTCCCGATCTCCCGCTCACCATTACCAACGTTGAGACAGGTGTGAAGTGGACAGCCACAACCAGCAGCGCCGGGTATTACAGGGTGGCGGTGCTTCCTGGAACATACCGCCTGGAAGCGCAAAAACAAGGCTTCAAAACGCAAATAGCCGATAAAATCCTCGTGCCGGTCGCGCAGGTAGTTACGGTCGACCTTACCTTACAAGTTGGAATCCAATCGGAAGTAGTTGAAGTCACTTCTCAAACGCCTTTACTTACTTCCTCCAGTGCCGAAGTGGGCTCTTCCGTGAGCCCTCAGGAATTTGAGACGCTGCCTATTGAAGTTGGTGATGGAGGACGACAGCTTCAGACATTCATCTTTACCAGCCTGCCGGGAACCGCGGGCGATACCTTTTCGGGCTCGATCAACGGCGGCCAACTCTTCAGCCATGAAATTCTCATAGACGGCGTCACCATTGGGCGTTACGACCTCAGCGGAGGCAGCCTGGATGAGTTCAGTCCTGGAACAGACGCGATTGGCGAGTTCAAGGTACAGACGTCCAATTACTCTGCGGAGTTCGGCGAGACGGGCGGAGGCATCGCCAATTTCACTTATAAGTCGGGAACCAATGATTTTCACGGGTCGCTTTTTGAATACAACAAGAACCCCGTGTTTAACGCCACAGGTGTGTTTGGTCCTCCCAAGGACAATCAGAAAGAGAACAATTTTGGCGGCACATTAGGCGGCCCGATCAGAAAAGATCACACTTTCTTCTTCTTCAACTACGAGGGTGACCGCTTCCGAAGCTTTCAGTTTGCCGGCAAAATGACCCTGCCAACGGCTGCCATGAAGGCAGGCGATTTCAGCTCCTGGCTGGGGACGCAGGATTTCTGCGGACCCGACCCCAAAAATCCGCAGCCTTGCTTCGACGCCCTGGGGCGCCCCGTCTTTGAAAACGAAATCTACGATCCCACAACCACTCGCAACGTGACAGCCGGAC
Source organism: Acidobacteriota bacterium (assembly GCA_003224145.1). GTDB lineage: Bacteria > Acidobacteriota > Terriglobia > Acidiferrales > UBA7541 > Acidiferrum. The sequence goes on along the minus strand of QHYN01000221.1, from coordinate 14,024 downwards.
AGGTCGATCCGGTGACGGGGCTAACGGCCAACGCAACCAAAGTTATTCGGGATCCCTTCAATTCCGGCGGTCCGTCAAACCCGGCCCTCCCGCCATCTAACGTCATTCCCGCCGGGGAGTTCAGCAACGCCACTTCCGTTCTTCTCCCCCTGATTCCTGACCCATCGCTGCCAGGAAACAAAAATAACAACTTTAGACTCAGTGGCTGCTGCCCAATACTCTCTCGGAATGCGTATACCGGCAAAATCGATCACGTTCTGACCAGTAAGCAAAAACTGTGGGCGTCCTATACTTGGAATCACAGGGATCGCTACAACAGGAACAGTAGGGGGACTTTCCTGCCTTTTCCCGGACAACCGATCAACCCCGTCAAGCGACAGATTGTGGGCGGTCCGCAAGTGCGCATCGCCCATGCATGGACGATCAGCAGCCGCAGCGTGAATGAATTCTCGGTTGGATACAACAGATTTCAGAACAAGAATAACATCACCGATAACGCTAAATTCACGCCACAGTTGGGAATTACAGGTATTCCCAACGACTGTTTCCCGCCCATGCGCTTCAGCGGCCACGTTCCGGTTGCTCCACTTTTTGGCGTTGGGTGCAAGAACGTGGACCCGTCGGAGAGTTACGTTTATCAGGACACGTTTACCTATTTGCGCGGCAAGCATAGTCTGAAGTTTGGCGGGGAATTCCGTCGCTACCGTTACAACACTTTTGAACCCGGTCCTCTCTCAGGCGATTTCTCCTTCACGGATCGCGAGACGTCGCTTCCCGGATTCACATCAGACACGGGCCATCCTTTTGCCAGCTTTATCCTGGGGGCCGTCCAGCATGGCAGCCGCTCCATATACACTACTGAGCCAGGCTATCGCGCTGGCGTATATGCCTTTTTTGCTCAAGACGACTTTAAAGCCACACCCAAACTAACTCTCAATCTTGGGCTCCGCTGGGAGATTCCAGTGCCCCAGAGAGAGGTGTTGAACCGCGAATCCGGCTTCGATCCCACAGTGCCCAATCCCGGTGCCGACAACATTCCGGGCGCCTTGGTCTTCTTGGGTAGTTGCTCCACTTGCATCCATCGCAATTCTTTCCAAGACTGGTACTTCAAAGAGTTCGGACCGCGCCTCGGCCTTGCTTACCAGGTCTACAAAAACCTTGTCTTTCGTGGCGGTTACGGAATCTCCTACGGTCCTCCTATCGAAAACAATTTTGGCAGCCTGAACCTTTTCGGGTTCAACAGCGCTGTGAATTTGAACAAGGGATCGTCTCCAACTGGATTTCCCCAAGATCCAGCGACCTATTTGTCGACCCTGAAGTCGGCTCCTTTGCCAGCGCTGGCCCAGGTAGGTGTTCCTCCGTATACGGGACCAACACTGCCTAATCGTGATCCGGCATCGGCTAACGGACAATTTATCGACTTCATGCCCAGGAATGCTGCAGCACAGCCGTATGTGCAAAACTGGAGTGCTGGATTTCAGTATTTGCTGCCCTACGAGATACTGCTTCAGGCCGACTATGTGGGTTCGAAGGGCACGCGTCTTTTGAACGGCTACTTCGGCTCTTCATTCAACCAGGCGCCCGCAAAGTTTCTAGGCTTGGGCGACTACTTGACAGAGGATTTAGCCTGCGCACTAACCAACTGCGACACTGCCCACTTCCCGAATTCAGCGGCCATGCTCGCTCAGTTTGGGATCACAGGCCTGCCGTATCCTGATTTTGAGAACAACAACTACGACCCGTCAGTAGCGGCGGCCATCCAGCCTTTTCCTCAGTTTCAGGGGCTGGTCAACAACTATCCGACCATGGGAAATTCCACTTACCACTCTCTCCAGCTCATGGCTCGCAAAACTATGCGGCACGGCTTGAGCTTCATAGCCGCCTACACCTGGTCCAAGACTCTCACGGACACGGACAGTGCCCTTTCCGCTTCTGGCAGTCAGGTGGTTCAGGACTTTTATAACCGCAAGGCGGAGAAAGCGATCGCCAGCTTCGATTTCCCTCAGTTTCTGAAACTCACCTGGATCTATGAGTTGCCGTTCGGACATGGCAGGAGGTGGCTAAACACTGCCGGGCCATTCGACCGCCTGGTTTCTGGGTGGCAGCTTACGGCAATCCAGAACTACTCCTCCGGCGACCCGCTGGTCATCACCTCGCAGCTTTCTCCCGGCTTTTTCTCCTTTGCCGGATTGCGCGCAGATGTTATCCCCGGAGTCCCTCAGACCTTGCCCACGCAAGGTCTGGACATCGTCAACGGGACGCAGTACCTGAATCCCGCTGCATTTGCGGCCCCACCTCAGTCACCCGTCAACTCTTTCGCTCTTCGTTTTGGCAATTCTCCCGGTTTCCTGCCGCACACTCGGGGACCAGGCCACACTAGCGAGGATTTTGGGATTGTGAAGAACACGCGAGTTACAGAGCGAGTGGCGGTTCAGTTTCGGGCTGATATGTTTAATGTCTTCAACCGGACAGGGCTGGCCGATCCGGATACGTGTGTGGATTGCGGCACATTTGGCATTATCACCGACCCGGGCCACGACCCGCGAGTCATTCAACTCGCCTTGCGGCTGACCTTCTGATCCACCGTGCGTCTGCGGCTCAGGTTTACGTTCTAGTCCGCGGAAACGCAAACAATTAAGATAAGCAAAAGGGGGCGGACGCAGGTTCGCCCCTTTTTTGCAAATCAACAACTGCGAACCGCAAGTAACCTTCGAACGGAGGATTCGAGGTGAAGTTGTCGCCGGGCAAACGCAAGAGACTCGAATCCGTCTCGGATTCCCGCGGGGTCATTGGTGCGCTGGCCATTGATCAGCGTGATGCGCTGCGGAGCCTGTTCTCGGCTGAACTCAGAATCGAGAAACAGGCGGTCCCTCGTGAACAGCTTGAGGAATTCAAATCCATTGTGGTACGCGCCCTTTCTCCACATGCCAGCGCCGTGCTTCTCGAACCGGAATACGGTCTGCGCGCGGCCGGTCAACGGGCTGCATCCTCCGGCCTCCTGATGGCCTATGAAGTAAGCGGGTACGATACCAACGTTCCCGGCCGCCTTCCGCGGCTGCTGGAGGGCTGGTCGGTGCGCCGATTGGTCGAGGCTGGCGCCCATTGCATCAAAGTCTTGCTGTACTATGCTCTGTCGGATACACCCGAAATCATGGATCGCAAACGCGCTTGGGTTGAACGTGTTGGCCGGGAATGCGCCGGCTGTGACGCCCCATTCTTCCTTGAAATTGTCCCCTATCAAGCCGGCGTGGATGAGCGAAGCCCGGTATTCGCGCGCTGCAAGCCCAGTATCCTGACCAGTGCCATGCAGGAATTCTCTCAGCCTCGGTATTGCGTCGATGTTTTGAAGGTGGGAGTGCCGGTAACCATGGCCTACGTTCAGGGTTCGTCAGCTTCGGACGGTACTTTTGTGCACAGCCGCACGGACGCCCTGGAGCTTTTTCGTCGCGCCGCGGAAGTAACCGGGAAGCCCTTTCTGTTTCTCTCTGCGGGCGTGAGCAATCGGGTCTTCAACGAAGCCCTTGAGCTAGCCTCCGAAGCCGGTGTGCATTTTTGCGGCGTACTTTGTGGACGCGCAACTTGGAAGGACGGCGTCGGCGTCTTTGCCCGTGATGGAGCCGAGGCCATCCAAAAATGGCTGGAGACCGATGGCGTGCAAAATATTCGAGCCGTCAACGCGAACCTCAAACACGCCACGCCCTGGTCGGAAAAATATCCTGCCGATGAGTAAGCCAGCCGCAGACTCACGTGATCACGCCATCGCCTTCTTCTGTGTCAGTCTGAATCCTGCCATCGACACCCGGCTCGTGCTGGACGAATTTCGTCCAGGCCGCGTCAATCGTGCCTCAGAGGTTCATCGAACCCCAGGAGGCAAGGCCGCGCACGTGGCTATGGCACTCCAAAGCCTGGGCGCAAATCCAACATGGATCGGTTTCTCCGGAGGCTCGACAGGAAACGAATTACTCGCTGGACTCCGCCATTTGCAAATCGAAGCCGTCTCCGTGTTGACGGTTCAAGACTCCCGCGTCAACCTCGAAATCGTGGATACTCGTGGAGGCGTGACTGAAATCCTCGAGCCCGGAGGAATGATTGCGCAGCCTGAATGGTGCGAGTTTCAGCGGATTTGTACCGATGAGTTTCAACGGATTTCGACTAAGAAAATTGCAATAATCTCGGGAAGCCAGTCTCCAGGTGTTCCAGCAGAAGCCTGCGCTTCGCTGGTGAAATTGGCCCACTCCGCGGGCTGTCTTGCCTTCATCGATTCCAGCGGTTTACCTCTGGCCAAAGCGCTGGCCGCCGGTCCGGACCTGGTCAAAATAAATCGCGAAGAAGCCGAGAGTGTTACGGAGATGGCGATACAGGATCCCGTCTCTGCGGCTCGCGCTGCCCGCAAGCTACTTGATCGCGGCGCGAAATCGGCAGCCATTAGCCTTGGAGATCGCGGACTCGTCGGCATTCGTCAACACGATGAGCCTGCGATTCATGTTTGGACTACTCCATTGCATTCCAAATCGACCGTTGGCTGTGGCGACTCAGCTCTTGCGGGATTAGCGTTCGCCGCCGCGACGGGGCTTTCCTTTGAACGCAGCCTGGCCCTTGCCGTTGCCTGCGGCGCGGCTAATTGCCTAGCAACGCTTCCGGCCCGCATTAAGCAAGAGGATGTTTTGCGCATCGAGCAAAGTGTTCGCGTTGAACGCGTCTAGGAATGAGGAGATAGCGGAGTGAAGCGTTTTGATTTAAGCGTTGTTGGTGAGCTCAATGCCGACTTGATTTTGTACGGCCTGCCTCCAACGCTCGAACCCGAACGAGAACACCTGGCCAGCGACTTTGCGATAACGCTTGGCAGCTCTTCGGCAATCTTCGCCCACAACATTTCTCTCCTGGGAAGCCGCGTTGGCTTCACCTCCTGTATCGGCAGCGATCCACTCGGCAAATTCTGTGTTGAACGGCTATTAGAGAGCGGCGTTGATGTCTCCGGCGTCAAAACTCTTTCAGGCAAGACCACCGGTGTCACCGTGATCGTTCCTTTTGCCAGACAGCGCCAGATACTCACCTATCTGGGCACCACTTTGGACCTGCAATTTGCTCACCTCGACCTGAACTATCTCCGCAGCGCCTCCCATTTTCATCTCTCCTCTTTTTTTCTTCTGCGGGCATTGCGCCCGAGCATCCCCGACCTTTTTTTGCAAATGAAGAAGTCAGGCCTCACGACTTCACTCGACACCAACGACGACCCGGAAGATCTCTGGGCCGATGATGTCAAGTCTGTGCTGAAAAATGTTGACATCTTTTTGCCTAACGAGCGAGAAGCATGCAAGCTCACAGGCACGGGCGATGTGCAAAGTGCCCTGGATGCGCTATCGCGGCTCGTTCCTATTGTTGTGATCAAGTGCGGTCCGGCCGGCGCAATATCAAGGCGCGGCAAAGATCAATTTCATGCGTCGCCCTTGTCGGTGCAGCCCGTGGATACCGTTGGGGCGGGCGACAGCTTTAACGCCGGCTTCCTGCACAAATTTATTCTCCGCGCCAATCTCGATGACTGCCTTGAATACGGCAGCGCAATGGCCGCGCTCTCCACTACACGCGCGGGCGGCACCGAAGCTTTTCGCGACCGCCAGCACCGTGAGACCTTTCTGCAGCGCTACGCGAGAGCGAATTGACCTAAGCCATGCGGCGACTGTCAGTTCAAATGCGCCGTACCATTCCCTGACCGGTTGCGCGCGTATTGTGCACGAGCATCAAGACCAGGATCATCCCAAGGAATGGAATTAGCCCGGCGACGACGACAATTGGGTCGAAAGCACGAGTTCCGGTCGCCTGGAGCGCATCGGAAAAGTGCCTTGCTTCGGTGAGCGGCCTAAGTGCAATCAGGTACAAATTCACCGAAACGCCGCCGCCAAAAAAAATACCCAAATCCGCCGCGAGAAAAGGAACCCATACAGCCAGCAAACCGCTCTTGAGTGGAATCCCCTTTGCGACCAGGTAGATGGGAAACCAGTCCGTGACGAAAAATCAAACGGGATCGGTAAGACCTTTGGAGATGATCGTTCCCCAGGGTCTCGGCAAGAATCATGCTTCGCTCCGCATCGCTGATGCGCGAGTGATCCTGAGGCAGGTGATACATCTGTTGGTGGCGGCAGGCTTCATCGGGATTGACGACGAGGTAAGGCTCTTCGGCTTGGAAATCCGCTGGAGGGTCGTTGAACACCAGATGGCCGTTTTCTCCGATGCCTGCAAAAAGCGACGTCCACGGGTGCTGATCACAGGGCCTCGCCAACCCGGCGGACAACTTCAGCAGGATGATCGCTGCCGTCGAGAAAGTGATATCGCTTGATCCCCACCTTATGAATCAACCGGTCGAGAAGATATTTGCGAAAGATGGCCGGATGAGATATAGGCAGCCCCACGTACTCATCAAGGTGAAACATCTCGACTCGCTGCCAGTCGTTGTTTTTAGCGTTGGTCAGCGCGTCGATAAAATCCAACTGGGATGCTCGCGTAGCGACGATGACAGCACGGCGCACTGCAGCGGATGCTTGCTCAGCGGCCGCTTCGCTCAGAGAATGCTTGTCTTCGAAAACTCTAACAATCACGTGTGATTTCCTCCGTGGTGACAAACATACAGGTGCCCTGTACTTGGTTCTTGGAAAGAATTTTTATATCACAGCCTTTGGTTCTGACGATGGATTTGACATCGATGGCAGTGAAATGCCCTGGGCAGTCGGTCTGTAGCTCTGCGCCGCGCTGCCGTGCCGTTCGGTATGCCACCAAACACTAGTTGATTGCATTTGGGATGGTATAACAAACAGCGGTAGAATCACTGATTAGTTAGAGATTGGTCTCCGCGACGAGACTGTGGCCGGTACACGTTATCAGAGTGCGACCATTGCGGGCGTCAAAGACGCAGCGCTCCATTTCGAGATGGCTCCCAATAACTTCAATCCCAAGGAGAAACCGATGAACAGGTCAGAAAGTAAGATCAACCGAAGACAGTTTTTACAGAAGGGTGTGGTTGTGGCGGCGGGAGGCGCGACATTAAGCACCACGGCTCTGTCCTACACGCGCATTGTTGGAGCGAACGACCTGATCTCGCTGGGGCACATCGGTATCGGCAATCGCGGCAGGGAGCTCGACGGCATAGTAGCGTTGCTCAAAGACACGAAAAGCGCGGAAGTAACGGCGGTCTGTGACTTGTGGAGTCACAATCTCGAGCAGGCGGCCGCTGCCAACCAAGAGTATTACGGCAAAACGCCTAGGGCGTTCCAGCATCCGCAGGAACTCCTGGCTCTGAAGGACGTGGACGCGGTGATGATTTCCACGCCCGAGCACTCGCACTCACCGCTCCTGAAAATGGCAGCCGAAGCGGGCAAAGACGCCTATTGCGAAAAACCCATGGGCAATGTTCTCGAAGAGGTCAAAGCGGCGCGCGATGCGGTCGTTGCGAGGAACCTTGTCGTTCAGATTGGCACTCAGCACCGCAGCGAACCATATCAGATTGCGGTGCGCGACGTGATCCGTTCCGATGTTCTTGGCGAAGTCTCCAAGTACGAAATTGAGTGGAACTATCACGGGCCTCGCTGGCGCGGGCGTCCCGAAGTGAAGATGATTCGCGAACAGGATACGGACTGGCGCGCCTGGCTGATGAACAAGCCGCACCGGCCGTTTGATCCCCAGCTTTACTTTGAATTTCGTCTCTATAAGGAGTTTTCCAGCGGCATCTCTGACCAGTGGATGAGTCATGGCATTGACCTCTGTCATTACTTTATGGATGAGAGGTTTCCAGAGTCGGTCGTGACGAATGGCGGTATTTTTGCCTGGCATGATGGCCGGGAGAATCCCGATACCTTCCATGCGCTCTTCACTTATCCGAAGGGTTTCCTGGCGAGCTACGCGACGAGTTTCGGAAATGATGCGCCCAGTTTCACGCGGATCATGGGAAAGAAAGCCACAATGATTAATCACGGCGGCGAAGGAAGCCCGCGCTGGCAAATGGTGGAAGAGAAGGGAAATCATGAAGACGACACCAATGTTGACAAACAGCGTGCCGTCAAAGACATCTTGCTGCCCGGGGACAAGACACTTCCGCCCATGGGAATAGGGGACGAAGATCCCTCGCACATGATCAACTGGCTGGATTGCCTGCGCAGCCGGACGCAACCGAACGCCACCGTCCACAACGGATTCTCACACTCCGTAGCCTGCATGATGGCCGCGCGCGCCTATTGGTCTGGAAAAAAGATCTATTGGGATCCAAAGGCGGAAGCAATTCTCGACTACCCATCAGGGGCATAGCCTAGCAGCGCAAACGGGAACCGTCACGTCGATCCGCCCGTGGAAGCCTCTACGGTCACGTTTAGTTAGGCAGCTGAGAGCGTCTTTTTTCTGCAGGGTCAAACCTAGTTGAGACTAAACCTGATACCGTGAGGCGGAAGCTTTCTTCTGTCGAGATTCCGGCCAAGCCGATTGCAGTTACGACCACTTGGTATGCGCCCGGCTTTGTATAGGCATGAGAAACCTCCGGGCCCTCCAGGGTGACACCGTCCCCAAAACTCCACCGATATGTAACTACGACGTCGTCGGGAGTTGCCCGCTGGGCACGAAAGGTTGCGGCAGCTCCTGTCTTAACGCTCGGCAGATGCTCCACTTTGATAGCCGGTCGCCGCTCGGAGATACTCGTGTTTACGAGTTTGAGTACGCGAGCCGAATGGGGAGGCACGTCCACAACGACAGAGTTCGGATCTGGAGTTGCCACCGTTTTGCCATCGAACACATCTGAGACTGCGTACCGACCCGAAGTGGGTAAGCCAAGGCTTGAGAACTTGACGGAGCGCGAATGACCTTGGTCAGTCCAATTGAAGATCGTCAGTATGCCCTGGCGATGGTCCTCCTCCACCCAAAAAACACTTGGCTGATTATCCTCTGCCGAATAACTCATGAGGTCGAGAGGCTTCGAGGCCCGGCCTAGTTTTATCATCTCGATCAAATCTTGATTCTGAACCAGGGCCAGTCGTTCCGGATCTGCGCCGGGAGCAGGCAGGTCGTCACCGATTTCGTACATTCCTCCTGAAACCGCGGAAAGGGCGATGGAAGCCTTGGCCTCGTCAAGAGTGAGGGGAACTTTGCCCCCATGCCAGGGCTGATCCGCCACAACCTGCGTGGAAACGCAAAAAGCATCGGGGTCACTGACAAAGAAATTGCGGTTCATGTAGTACCTTGCCGCAATTCCAGGAGCGGCATCTCTCGTGGCCTCGAAAGTATGGCCAGTGTCCAGAGAAATGCGCCCGGTGTCAACAATGCCGACAGGATTGAGCATCGGGCTTCCATCTTTGTCTAGGAGCACTTGCTCACCGACAGCTTGCCGAATGATTTGTAAACCAATTGTTTGAGCTTCGAGGGCTGTAGTATTGGGCCTGTAAAAGAAACCTTCGACGGCTGTATCTTCCATGAAGTCCAGCTTGATATACCCAATATTCCATTCGTTCACCAGCGTCGAGTAAGTCCTGCGCAAATATTCCTGAGCCTCGGGATTCGTCGTATCGAGGACAAATAACCGGTCCGCGCCGTGGACTTGCCCAATGCGTATCGGATCCCCTTTCGCATTGTGCACCAGCCAGCCGAGATGATTCTTATATATCCAGGAGCGGTCCGAGACCTGGAAAGGCGCGGTCCATACGCCGGGAACCAGACCTTCTCCGCGAACCTTTCGTTCTAGCGCAGCCATGCCACTCGGGAAGAGTGTGGAATCCGGAGTAACGTACTCGCCTCGGGCGTACTGATACCCTTCATCAATGTGGAAGAACTGGTATCCCAGCGGCTTCAAATGTTGAGCCAGCCAGTGTGCGTTCGTTAATGCGATCCCTTCGTTGAGCCCGAAATAATAGGCGGTCCAGCTCCACCAGCCCATCAGCGGGGGAGACCAAGTCCGCGCGTGATGGAGCACACGAATCAACGAACCATAATCGCGCGCGTGAATCCAGTGTCCATCTACCTTCGCGGCAACGGTAGCGTTCAACCCGTCCGAAGCCGTGCCGCGTTGTCCGATGGCATAGTCACCCGTTGCAGGACTAACTGTGACGCGCAAACCCTGTGAGGCTGATGTCGCCTCCTCTGCCGTCAGTAGATAGCCATAGTTGAACGAGCTCATAAGAAGTGTCAGAAAAACAATCGACGCCGCCGACGATTTAAGAACTAACGGCTGCTTCATTTGATCACCTCAGCTTGATTAGAAAGCGGTTAGCAAATATCTCTTTTGCCTAAACAGTGGCGAGCGATCGGAAGTTTTTGGGGCGTAGTCGATGGATGCAATGACGAGGCGCCTCGCAGGTTCAGAGCTTCAAAAAGATGTTACGCCGATACAACCAATAGGACAAATACCACATGAGGAATAGAACGGTGCATGCATGCGCCATGGTGAACTTGAAGTCCGGATATTCGCGCATCAGGTCCAGTACGCTGCGGAAAGTATTCCGAACGACTTCCACAGTTTCCGTCCACGGCCACAGCCAGGCCATGTCAATGTGAGAATTGCCCACCGCGCGAATCGTGAATTGCTTAAGCCAGGGATCAAGAATTTTCAATCTTGCGTGCGCTTGTTGCAAAGACGCATCGAAAGCTGCTTGGTCGCCGCGGTCCAGAGCGGTGAAGTCGATGGCCTTTACGCTCGCATCGAGCAGTGCCTCACGCTCCGTTTTACCTTCGGGGAAGGCGGCAATCATTGGCCTCGCCGAAAGGATTTCCTCACGCAAGATGGCCGGATCGGGCCGGTTCGGCACGGCTTCCAGCTTCAACTCACTCTGGTAGAACTGAGTGCCCCCATCGGCACAATCCACGCGAACAGCAACAAGGAATTTCTGTCCGGGCTGCACGTTTTCGGCCAACAAGATAGGCTGCTGTGTGTCTTCGTCGCCACGCTCCACGAGCGAGCCGTTGGAAAATGCAGTGATGGTGCTCGAGTCGTTGCTGCCGATACGCAGGTTCAGCTTCACTCGCTCGCCACGGACGGCGTAGCCATTGATCTTTTCCGGGATTTCGATCGTCCGCCGTAGCACCCGTGGGCCGGTCTTCCATTCTTCCCGAAGCTTTACGACGGGCCAGTCTGCATCGTTCACGGCGGGGCCTTCCGGGTGCGGCATGTCCGCGTGATAGCGCCACTCCGGCAACTGGACTGTCTGCAACGAATTGAGCCTTTCGAGGATCGGCTTGTAAGGATCCGGCGCCTCGGTTTTCTGTGCAAAACCGGCTTCTCCGAAGAAAAGCAAGGCAACAATTGATGCTCCAGCGATCTTTTTCATGGCTTTTGGCACCTGTTTTGGACTTGTTTTTTCCCAAGAAGGTCACTTGCAGAGTCCCGGCTCCATGTACACTCTCCCCACGACCCAACTGAAAAGGAACTCGATTTCTAGGACTTTCCCCGCGCTCTGTCCGAACCCACCCCTCGGTTGTCCGCGTCTAGTAACTTACTCTTCTCAAGTGCTTGGAAGATGTCAATTCACTTCCATTTCATTTCGACCTTCCCACCTAACCTGTTCAACTGTCTAAGGATATCTGTCGTCATTCCCCTTCTCCGGGAGCTGGAATCCCCTCTGGAGACAGTCCTTCCTCCCTCTTGCGGTAATATGAATCAAGCATGCGCACTCTCTTGGGCCTTTCCCTCTTTGCGGTAATTGTCGGGGCTGTATTTGCCCGGCAAGCCACGCATCCCGTCGATCCGCAGAAGCCACCCCCCGGCAAGTTCTCCGATGTCACTTCCGCACTCGGCGTTCGCTTCAATTACATCTCTTCCCACACCCCCAAACACTACTTGCCGGAGACCATGGGCGCGGGGGCTGCCCTCTTCGACTATGACAACGACGGTCGTCTGGACCTCTTCCTGGTGAACGGCGCTCCCCTCCTCGACCCGACTCCCAAGGGTACGATCCCTCAGAAAACCGGCCCAAATCATTGGAACCGTCTCTACCACCAGAAGCCCGACGGTACGTTTCAAGACGTCACCGAAAAAGCCGGCCTTCAAGGCACCAGCTACTGCATGGGTGTTGCCGTCGGCGACTACGACAACGATGGCTTCGAAGATTTATACGTCACCGCGCTCGGGGGCAACAAGCTCTACCACAACAATGGCGACGGCACGTTCACCGACGTCACGGAAAAAGCGGGCGCCGCAGGGGGCGGCTGGTCGACCAGCGCCGCCTGGGTTGATCTCGATAACGACGGTCTTCTGGATCTTGTCGTCCTGCGCTACGTTCAGTGGGATTTTGATGACATCTGGTGTGGGGAACACAAAGAGGGCTATCGTTCCTACTGCCATCCGGACATCTTTCAGCCCATTGCTCCGCTCGTCTACCATAACGACGGCAATGGCCACTTCACTGAAGTCTCACAAAAAATCGGCCTCTCGAAACCTGGAAAAGGTTTGGGCATCGCGCTTGCGGATTACGATCGTGACGGCCACATTGACCTTTTCGTCGCCAACGACTCCATGGTCGAATTTCTCTACCATAACAAAGGCGACGGTACCTTCGAGGAAGTCAGTCTCCTCTCGCAAGTCGCCGTTGACGGCGACGGCCGCACCTACGCTGGCATGGGCGTCGATTTCGCCGACTATAATAACGACGGCTTGCCCGACCTGGTGATCACCGATCTCGCCAACCAGCGCTACGCGCTCTATCAAAATAATGGCGACGGCACTTTTACGTATGCTAGCTTCGCCTCTGGTCTCGCCCGCAGCACCATGACGCACTCCGGATGGGGCGTGCGCTTCTTCGACTACGACAACGACGGCTGGAAGGATCTCCTCATCGCCCAGGGCCACGACCTGGACACCATTGAAATCAACTATCCCAATCTCCGCTATCGCGAACCCATGCTTCTACTTCGCAATAACGGGAAGAATTTCGTCGACGTCTCCGCCGACTCAGGCGCCCTCTTTCGCGAACCCTGGCTGGGTCGCGGCATGGCGATTGGTGATATCGATAACGACGGCCGCCTCGACGCCGTGGTCACCACCAACGATGGGCCAGTCCATGTCCTTCACAACGAGACTCCCACGCAAAATCACTGGCTCACCCTGAAGCTTGTAGGCCACAACAGCAACCGCGACGCCATTGGTGCCGAAGTCAAACTCGTCACTGCAACTGGCCCACAATTCGTCACCGTTTCCACTGCCGCCAGTTATTTATCGTCTAGCGACAAGCGTGTCCACTTTGGCCTCGGCGCCGAATCCCTCGCCCAATCCATCGAAATCCGCTGGCCCAGCGGCGTCACGCAAGCCCTCAAAAACGTGCGCGCAGATCAAATCCTCCAAGTGGACGAGCCTCCTCCCGGAGCGGTTACAAAATAAGCCGCTCTCGCGTACCGCCGACCTTTGTTGCCTCCTTTGCTTGCCCTCATCTTGTTCTGCATCTTGGCGACCTCCCACGTCGCCCTCAGCCAGCAACCCACGCAAACTTCGTCCGACAAGCCGCAAAGTATTCCGCAGCTCCGACGCTCGGGCAGGAATCTGCCAAGGAACTCGAGCGTCCCAGCGAGACCTCCGTTGGAGGCGACTTTAACGTCAATATTTATTGGGCTTCTTCCCGTGTCATGCGTGCTGCTTCCGTCCGGAAAGCCGTTCTTCACGGACCTAAGAAGGACTTGGACGTCGACAAATACGCTGCGGAGCCCCAGGACGAGTATCAAATAGTTGTTCAGTCGCAGGATATGGCTCCCTTTGTTCGCCATGACGAAAAGTTCTTCGAGGCCAACGCTTTCCTTGAGTCGAGAAAATCCAAGCGGAAGCTCCCTCCCAGCCATGTTCGATACGAACGCGATGAAAAAGGAGTCTTGGTTACGGCCGCCATTTTCTACTTCCCTAAGAAGACCCCCTCTGGCGATCCACCATCGCGGGCGACGAAAGGAACGTCGACTTCAACTGCAAGATTGAAGGTTTTGTCAATTCCGGTTGAAAATTCCCCGTTGTACCGGTCGAAAATTCCCCACCCCTGAACTTCATGTAAGAGCCTCCATGGCCTCGGACGGAGTGGAGCCCA
>QHYN01000284.1 GCA_003224145.1 Acidobacteriota bacterium | reverse complement strand
ACGTATCGCGAAAATGTCGAAGGGAAATACTGGTTCCCGGACTATTCGCGCTCGGATGACACGGTGGATTTGAAGGGGCTGCAGATTGCCGTGCGCATCGTCATTAAGTGGACGGACTTCAAGCCTTTGCCTGTCGCTTCACAAGCTGTTGCTCCGGCTACTCCATCCGCACCTGCCAAGCCATAATCCAGATCACGAAAAGAGCCCTTCGATCAGTCGCGCAGCCGCTTTAGAACGGCTGGCAATTCTTTCAGCGAGCCGATGAGGAACTCCGGCCGTGCCGCGCGTAAACGCCTTTCGGTGGGGAATGGGCCGAGTACGCCGATAGCCAGGACTCCGGCGCGTCGCGCCATATCCACGTCTTGCGGCGCGTCACCAATATAGGCGCAGCATGCGGGCTCCAGCTCCATTTGCTGCATGGCTAGACGAAGTGGCTCGGGATGCGGCTTTTTCCTCAGCGTGTCCCCGCTGCAAACGCGCGCGGAGAAAAGCCGGGTCAATCCAAACTCGCGCAACTGACGGCGGACGCGGTCGCCATCGCCGCTGGTAACCAGGCCCAGGGCATGCTTCCGGCTAATTTGTGCCAGAACGCGGCGGGCTCCCGAGATCAGCTTGGGCCGGTGTTTTGCGTAATGCACGCGCCAGGCACGGTCGGCATCGTCCCAAAGTTTGCGCGGCAACTTGGCGGCGCGGTAAACCTGGTACCAGTTAGGCGAGTAGTGTTTCTCGAGTTCCTCAAGACCCCACGAAATGCCCATCTCTTTGAACATTGCCAGATAAGCGGAGGCGTCGGCATGGTAGGAATCGATGAGCGTGCCATCCCAGTCGAAAAGCACGCCTTCCAGAAGCCGTCTCTTTTTTCCGGCCATCGCCCATCAGAGTAACAGAGTTTTCCGCGAGCCCTCATCTGCGTGGATAGATGATTGAAAGTTGAAGCGCGCGAGGGCGTCCAATCAAGAGAATCGGCTTGCACTAAGGTTTCAGGAAACGGGCGGGGACGCGGTCGTCGCGGTCAAAAGCAACATCGTCGAAAGATGCGGCCACGCCGTACCAGCCAGGCATGGCTGCAGCCTCCGTCCGGCATACGTGCGCCATGGTGGCCATGACCACATTTCCGAGACCCATGGGCTTGCTCACCAGAACGATCTCCAACTCAATCGGAGTCCTGACCGCCAGATGTTTGGGGCAGAGAAAATAGACTCCGGTGGAACTGATATCGCGCGTGACGAGAGTAATCGGGTATTCCTCTGGCACCCCGCCAACCGCACGAAGCCGAAGGGGAAGCTTCAGGGTAGCGCGGGGGTGTTGACGCTGCTCGGGATGGACACCCACGGCATGAGTGGGCACGCGGACGAAGCGCCGCGGCTGGGCCGGGCGAAGCAACGGCACCACGCGCAGCGCCGGCGTTCGCGGAGATTTGGGTATGGCTTGCGGTCCCGCCGCACCTTCACGAGGCTCCGCAGCGGGTTTGGCTGGCCACGATTCGACTGGAATTGCGCGTATTGTCGCGCTCATTTCGCCCTCGGAGACGAAACTTCACAGTTGCTGGTTTTGGCCCAACAAACGACTTCACTCTCTGACTTTCTAGGATCGCCCCGTCCGCACCTGTACAGTGCGGGGCGATAAGATGCCACTATGAGAGCCTCACGTCAACCTGTGAAAAACTCCGAAAGTGTCCTAACTTTCAACACTTAGTAATAGTACGCAATCCCCCACAACATTCTGTGGATTTGTTTGGGGAAGGCCCAACCAATATGGTCCTCGACACTTCGGTCTTCCACGGCTATTCATAAATGGGCCGGATTTTTTCCGAATTGTGGCCCTTTTCGTTTGCCGGACTTTTTCGGATGGATTTGCCTTCCAGTCCCGGCTATTCCTAAGTGCGCTGACGGAAACCGTGCCTACGACTTCAGTTGCGCCCTCCCACTCTGCGGGAACTCCCGCGCGTTCACCTCAGACCTCTGCTCCCGTGACCCCTCTGGTGCTTACGGCTTTTGCGGCGGTCTACCTCGTTTGGGGCTCAACTTATCTTGCGATTCGCATCGGAATCGAATCGTTTCCCCCGCTCATCCTGGCCGGGCTTCGCCATCTGACCGCGGGCCTCGTCCTCTATCCCCTCTTTCGCGGGAAGCCCGGGAACAGGCCCAGCGCCCTATACTGGCGAACCGCCGTGGTCACCGGCTTCTTGTTGCTTTTTGTCGGCAACGGAGGCGTTAGTTGGGCCGAGCAGATCGTTCCTTCAGGAATTACCGCCCTCTTGGTGGCCACAGTCTCCCTTTGGCTCGTGATTGTGGACTGGCTTCGCCCCGGTGGTGTCCAACCGGTGCCCAAGGTCGTCTTCGGACTGTTCATGGGTTTTGCCGGATTGGCTCTGCTGATTGGGCCGGCGCACCTTGGTGGCGCGGGCCGCGTCGGTCCCCGTGGCGCTGCGGTTCTAGTGTTGGCTTCTCTGGCCTGGGCGACTGGTTCGATCTATGCAAAACACGGAGGCATGCCCAGTTCGCCCATGCTGGGAGTAGCCATGCAAAGTCTCGCGGGCGGCCTGATTCTTCTCCTCGCTGCCCTCTTCACGGGGGAATTTCGCCATTTCCACTTTGCCAGCGTCTCGTTGCGCTCCTGGCTCGCGCTTGCGTATCTCATTGCCTTCGGCTCCGGGATCGGCTTCAGCGCCTACATCTACATCTTGCACAAAAGCACGCCCGCGCGTGTCGGCACGTATGCCTTTGTGAATCCGGTCGTGGCACTGTTCCTCGGCTGGCTCATCGCCGGTGAAACCATCTCGCTTCGCACCGTGATCGCTGCCGCGGTCATCCTCACCGCTGTCATTTTGGCCATCACTGCGCCGCATCGCGCTCCGGCCCGCGCCCGCGATCCGGTTCCTGCGCCGGGAGAAGTCTGATCACGCCTCCGGTACAAAATTGCGGCCGCTCGATTTGCCGCTTGTTTCCGGATAGATTTGTTGTTCCGCCTGCGTTATTTTTGGTATAGCAAACATGAACACCGCAAGAACCAATCTCGAGCAGAACATCACGCCGCACGCGGCCGCGCGGTACTGGCGAGCCACGCTGGCTCGCGATTCACGCGCGGATGGGACCTTTGTCCTCGCTGTGCGTTCGACGCACATCTACTGCCGCCCCTCCTGCCCGGCGCGCCGGCCGCTTCGCCGCAATGTCATATTCTTTCGCACACGCGAAGAGGCGGAACAACACGGCTACCGGCCTTGCCGCCGTTGCCGCCCCAACGAGATTTCCGGGCAGGTCGCTCTGGTGCAGCGCGCCGCGCATCATCTCGCAGAGTCTTCGGAAGAGGGCTCGAATTTGCGTGATCTGGCCACGACACTCGGCACCACGCAAGCTACGCTGCGCCGGGCGTTCCTGCGGGTCACGGGACTGAAACCACGCGAACTTGCCGCGGCTCTGCGGCTCAAACGCTTCAAGGCTTTGATGCGCTCGGGCAAGAACATCACCGATTCACTGTACGAAACCGGGTATGGTTCATCCAGCCGCGTCTACGAACGCAGCAATGCGCAGCTCGGTATGACCCCGGCGACTTATCGAAAGGGAGGTCAAGGTATGAAGCTCGGATACACCATTGCAACATCGCCCCTCGGAAAAGTTCTTGTTGCCGCCACGGAACGTGGTGTTTCCGCGGTCTATCTCGGCGACGCCGAACACGCGCTGATCGCGGAATTGCGGAAAGAATACCCGCGCGCGGAAATTGCGCCAGCTACTCATTCTTTCCAGCGCTGGGTGAAGGAAATCATGCTGCGCATCGAGGGCCAACGGCCGCACTTCGAACTTCCCCTCGACCTGCAAGCCACCGCGTTCCAGCGGCGCGTTTGGATGGAACTGCAACGGATTCCTCGCGGCCGCACGCGCACGTATGCGCAAGTTGCGCGCTCCGTCGGCCAGCCGAAAGCCGTACGCGCCGTGGCTCGCGCCTGCGCTACCAATCCGGTATCTGTTGTCGTGCCGTGTCATCGCGTGATTCGCGAGGACGGCGCGCTCGCCGGTTACCGCTGGGGTCTTTCGCGGAAGGAACAGTTGCTGGCGCAGGAACGCGCTGCCAGCTAGTCCGTCAAAATAATCGTCACATTCTCCTGTTAAAGCTACCCGCGCGGTTTGACGCGCGTCACACTTTTCGGCCAGTCTTGCTTGAACTTGACGTCGCCGAGATTTAGGTTTTTCATCGCATTCGTATAATGAAACAGGAAGTAATCGCCCGATCCGGCTTCAAAGAACTTTTGCTGAATGGGCAGCCAGGAAGCCTCGTCCACCCACATCTGAATTTTGATGATCTGGTTGCGAATCTGCTCTGATTTGGGAGTCAGTTCGAGAACCACTGTCTTCTTGTGGTCCAGCTCTTCCTCTCCCACGAAGGAGACCAGGTAACTCTTTTTGATGTTGTCGCTCTTTGTGCCGAAGCCGAGAAGCACATACTGATCGACCATCGCGCGGTTTTTGCCCAAGTCGTATTCTTCCACCCGGTTGATTTTTGGGTT
>QHYN01000283.1 GCA_003224145.1 Acidobacteriota bacterium | reverse complement strand
CTTCGATTCCCGCGATGATTTTCATTCCTTACAGCATGGCCGGATACGCCATGTATCAGGGCTTGAATCTCGCCATTCCCCTGACCTTTCTGAAGTTTTCGCGCGACGCGGAACGCGAAGCGGATTTCCTCGGCATCCAGTACATGTATAAATCTGGCTACGATCCGAACTCTTACGTGACCTTCTTCGAGCGCATCCAGGCCGATGAGAAGCGCCGTCCGGGCACCATCCCCAAGGTTTTTTCTTCGCACCCGCCGACGCCCGAGCGCATCGAGAACACGCAAAAAGAAATTGCCCGCATTCTCCCGGCTCGCCAGGAATACATTGTCACCACCTCCGAATTTGACCAGGTGAAAGCCCGCCTCCGCAATATCATGTTCTCCCGCAAGGTCACCGACGCCAAGGACAAGCCCACCCTGCGGACCAAGACCGAGCAGTCCAAGAAGCAGCCTACGGGCAACGATCCCAACAGCACCGGCGACGACGACCGCCCCACTCTGAAGCGCCGCCCCGACTCCCAGCCATAGTCTCCGCATCCTGAAAGAGCTCTGTCATCCCGAGCGAAGCGAGGGATCTTCTTTCTTTTGTTCTTTATCCTCAACCTTTCAACGTTCAACCTTCAAACGTTCCAAAGCTACCCCGCCCGCGTCTCCTTCTCAGCTCGCCACGTCCATAAATAAAGTATAACTTGACGGGCGAGCGGCCCGGACGATAAACCCTAGGACGACTTTGGGTGCCCCACGTGTCGGGTTTACACGTGGGGAGTTGTTCTTCCCTGTTCATTTCCCTAACTCTCTTCTAATCCGCCGGATCAACGGGCACTAATCCGCTTTCCCCCTTCTCATAGAACAGATAGCTGCTCCAAATCCACGCGCCCGGATTTCTCACCAGCCCGCGTTTTACAGGATTGCCATGCATGTACTCCAGTTTCTCCCGTTTCTTCTTCCCGCTGTAGACATTGAAGTCGTAAAACCTGGGCTGCCAAAACCGCGGCAAACTCTCGCTTCGCCTCATGAACGAGAACTGTAGTTGCCCAGCGGAAGTACCCCGTTTTTTCCTCCGCAGGTCTCGAGACACTCGTTGCTTCAGCACCCTCAGCACCACGGAAGGCGTAACCTTTGGCGGCGCGCTCATCAGAAGATGCACGTGGTCTGGCATCACCACGTATCCCACCAAGCGAAACTTGTATCGTTCGCGGATCTTCCCCAGCGTCCAAAGAAACAAATTTCGCGCACGGGCACTACCTAGCAATGGCAATCGCCGATAACAGCTGAAGGTGAGAAAGTGCAGATCTCCCCGGCCATAGCGGCGTTTCAAGTTCTTCGGCATAAGCAGCAAAACCCCCACGTGTAACACCGACACGTGGGGCACCCACGCATTCTAACCCTCTAGTAAACGGTCAGCGTGCTATGCTCCACCTGTGTTTCGGGAACGAGAAAACAAAAACTGTGTGCTGGCCTCTGGGCCACCCGCCGAATGGCACGTCCATCCGAAAGGATCTGGAGACAGACAGTTCGTTCAGCCGCCATCGGGTGCGGACAAGACAAATGCCGTCTTTAAGACAAACATCGTTGCGGGAGCGGGGAACAATCGCGTCTATTTTTATAACAGTTCAGGTGTCGTACGTGAGATGAGTCTGAAGCAGTTCATGAAGGAGCCGTAATGATTCTTCTGCAGAGACAGTGGTACAACTGTGTTCGAATGGCTTCGGTACCGATTCTCCTCGTGCTAGGTTTCGGAGGGACTATGTCCACCGCCCAACAATCAAAGGAGCCCTTGCCCACGGTGGCCACCGCTGGAGTGCCATTCTATCCCCCTGTTGCACGGGTAGCCCGTATCGAGGGAGTCGTCCACCTTCGCCTCTCGACTGATGGAAAGCGGGTTTCCGCCATCTCCGTCGAAAGCGGCCCCCCCGCGCTAGTGCAAGCAGCCCAGGAAAACGTCAGGACATGGCAGTTCAAGGATCACAGCCCGACGACGTTTGAGGCCACTTTTCGATACAAGATGTTGCCTGAATCGGAATGCGCGATGGATAGCGGGACCGTGTTGCTCCGGCTACCCACAGAGGTAGAAGTGAGCGCCAGGGGAGTACAAACCTGCGATCCTACTGTCGAGAGCAAACACTGACCATGCCAAGGGGAACCTGCGCGCGGGCGGGTGAAATGGCGGGCGGTGCCTGCGGCACCGGGTGGGGGATAGACACGTCACCCCCAAAAGGGTGCTGCACAGCAACTTTGGTTGCTGTTAGGAACCACCAAGAAATCAGAGACTTACAAAATCTGCGGCGCTGCACAGCGCCGCGCGGTTCCTATACGGGAACTTGTTGAAAACAAACCGCAGCAGCTAAAGAAAAAAAACGGCACGCGCCGCGCGTCTGCCCATCCCAACCAACGCGAAAAACCTTCCCTCCGCTCTCGCCGCCGTCAAGGGTCAAGCCCGCTGACGCGGCTCCCGATGGTCGCCCTTGACCGGACGGGTGGCCCGGACGTAAATCGTTAGACGATTTTGGGTGCCCTGCCCTTGCTTTCGGAGGGCGGGGCTTTTGACTGTGCTTTTTCTTGTGCCCCTCCGCTCCGCGGGAGCTGTTCACCCCGCCGCCTGTCCGGGCCTCCCGCCTTATAATCCTGGTTTCCAACCTCGAACCTCTGCCATCCAACCTCTAGAATTACCCTTCAACCCTCATTTTCGACCGTTCCCCGCAAATCACTTGCCTAAACGATACCAGCATGCCATCCTTCCCCTGTGTCTGCCAAGCTCCAGCATCGACTCGATCCCCACGTCGCGCCCAGGAGCACCCCGCTAGCTTCCTTTGCTTTTGTCCAACCTCTTTGTTTTCAAACGCTTACACACTCCTTTCCACCACAGGCATCGCCTATTTTCTTTCCCTTCAATCACTTCCGCACTCTTTTCATCGCCTCTGGGGGTGGTAGGGGCAACAATGCCATTTCTAAAGAAATACTTTAACTTCCTTCTCTTTCGCCGCGTACGGACCGTCACACCACAGAAATCTCGCTCTTTGTTTTCATGCGCTTACGAATTGCCCAATTTGCAAGTCCTTTGTTTTGACATTCATGCATTCAATGGGGGCTGTGGGGGGTAGCCTCGTGCCATTCCTGAAGCAGAACTTTAAGTCGGCCGCCATTTTCTTGAATCGCTACCACTTGCCCGGCATCTCGTCGTCTCCGCGCTCCTGCCTCCCACCACGCACCACGGCGCTTCCCTCGACGCAGCCGGGGGCAATTTCCGCATCCAGCTCAGAAGCGCCGGTGCTCGTCGGGAGCGGAGGCAATGCCCATGCGGCGGAGCTCGTCGTGGTAATACTTCTTGTGCAGAACATCCCACTCCTCGCTGCCTTCCAGAATTTCCTTTTTCTGCGAGGTGATACGCCTGCGCACCTCCAGCTCAATGTTTTCTTCCTCGCGGAGCATGGCAGTCAGAATCTGCACGATTTGCTGGCGGATGGTGTCGCGGTCGTCGATGAATTCCACGTCGTCGCTGTCGACAAGTACCTCGGTAATCTGGTGAGAAATTCTGACAATTTTTTCGCGGCTGAGTCGCATCGTTCCTTTTCCCCGAAGAAAACTACTTCCCTACCGAACGCTCCGCGCAAGTCTGCAGCAGGCTTGCGTCCCGCCCATTTTCGCAACCTCCGTGTTTCTGCTTCTACCTTAGGACCAGCTTGCGGTCCCTGGCCAAATGTTGCTTCACCTTCTTATACATCTCCTGATACGAGGCGCCCGTGCTGCGCATCTCATCCTGGCGCTCGACCAGGATCTGTCGCACTTCGTCGTTCAGCCGGTCCTCCACGGTCAGTTCTTCCATCATGCGCTGGCGCACGCGGCTGGCCACGGCTCCCGCGGCCTTGGCTTCAATCTGCCCGCCTTCCACCAGGCGTTTCACCACTTCGTTGGCCATGTGTGCCACAAAATCGCGTACCAGTAGCATCTCAGTGCGTTTCCTCGGCGTAAGTTTAAGAAAGCGAGTTTACTGGCTGCGCGAATAAAGTGCAAGGAAAGGCGGCTCACCAAACGGAAAACCGCCGAAAGAAAAGGGATTTCAGATGATCACAAAAAGACTTCATTTCGGCCACGTTGACGCTGTGCATCGCTTCCTGTACGATGAATTGAGTTGGGCGCTTAGCTCAGCGGTTAGAGCATTCGGTTTACACCCGAAAGGTCGTCCGTTCGAATCGGACAGTGCCCACCATTCGTGCGTATCACCCTTCAGCGGGGACGTAGTTCAGTTGGTTAGAACGCTGCCCTGTCACGGCAGAGGCCGCGGGTTCGAGTCCCGTCGTCCCCGCCATTCTTTTCCCTCTCTTACAGCAGAGTCAGAGAAAAACCTGGGTCCGTTTAGGTTGCAAGTACGTCTGAAGTTTCTGGAGCGGGCGATGGGAATCGAACCCACGTCCCGAGTTCCGCAAGTTATTGAATCCACTCACCT
Organism: Acidobacteriota bacterium; assembly: GCA_003224145.1. Lineage (GTDB taxonomy): Bacteria > Acidobacteriota > Terriglobia > Acidiferrales > UBA7541 > Acidiferrum. The sequence continues at coordinate 1,944 of QHYN01000283.1, read as the reverse complement.
GACTTCTCCGATTTGGGCGCAGATGGGCGCAGAATCTCGCCTACTTTGTCCACCGCATCACGCTGAGAATCGCCAATGACGTGGCTATAAATTCCCAACGTGACTCGCGCATCCGAATGCCGCATTTGAGTTTTCGTGACCGTCGGATTCGCTCCTACCTCCATCAACAAACTCGCGTGGCAATGCCGAAACGCGTGCATGCCAGCGCGTTCGATCTTCAGCTTGTCCAGGACAGGCCAAAGTCCGTACTCGACAACTTTGTTCGCTGCATAGGGTCGCCCGTTGCGATTGAGGAAGAGAAAGCCCTCGGGATTCGGTCGCCACGTTGCCAGATATTCTTTCAGCATCGTGACGAGCGCTTCCGCCATCGCTACGGGAGCTCGACTCGCCTTGCTTTTCACCGTCTGTACTCTGCCGTACCAGGCGGATCGCTCGACGTGGATCACGCGGCGGTCCAAGTCGAGGTCCGCTTTTTGCAGTCCCACCACTTCGCCGACGCGCAGTCCTGTCATTGCCGCGACGGCGAACATGGTGCGGTACGGCTCAGAAGCAAGTGTGATGATCTTGCGAGCCTCTTCCCCGTTGAAGAATCGAGTCTGTTTGCGAATCTCATCCGCCGGCAGCGTCAGCTCGCTTGTCGTAACCGCCTGCGTGCAGTAGCCCCACGACTTAGCCGTGCGCATCATCGAGCTGAGAGTGCCGAGGACGTTTAGCACGGTTTTGCGGGACACCTTTTGCGAAAGCAGCGTGACGAAGTTTTGTTGGATCTGCGGCGTGAGTTCATGGAGAAGAAGCTTCTCCAAATGTTTGCGGATGTAGGTCCGTAGGTGTGACTTCGCAGCTTTCACGCTGGAAGGCTTCTGGTGAGTGAGCACCTGGCTCTCCCACGCGTCTGCGAATTTCCCCACTGTGCTGAATTTACTCGGGCGATAATCGAAGGAATTGATCCGAGCGAGGATCGGGTCAAGCAGTCGTTGAGCAATGCGTTTCGTTTTGAGCTCGGCGACCGTACCGAGCACCATCGAACGCTCAACCCGAATTGTCTGGTTTCCCTGAATTACATCCTCCCTCCACCGGCCAACGAAAACCGGTGGATTCTTCCGACGAACGATAACCCTCCCTGTTTGGTGTCTTCGCCTTGCCATCGAGACGTTCTCCTGGCTCGTTGACTCGGCTGTCCTTGCCGCCACACTACACGCCCCCAGTAAGCGAAGCAAGGTTTCGCCTTCGTTGCCGACAGAAACGAGTTTTGCCGCTGCCGCCATGCCGTTTACCCAAGCACCCCTTTTGCCCGCGCTGCCGCGATGAGGCCACTTTGGGGGTTCCTGCTATGGAGGTAGCTACCTGGACCTGGAATTGAGTGAAAACCCGCATGAGTCGACGGTTTTGTCCGCGATAATTTCGTGTCTGAGGCGCGCTCGTGGGCCTTCCGGCAGGCATCATCGCAATAGGATGCCCCGCGACGCTTGCCATCCGGCAACTTAGCGTGACACCCCCTGCAGGTTCCCGGTGCGTGCGCTTCTTTCCCATCGCGGCCTTCACGGCTGCACCATTCGCCCGCTTCGCCTTTCCGCATGAAGCGAACGGCCGCGAGCACGGCGCCGCAGGTGTCGCAAATCTCGCGGGCGAAGCATCCGTGGTTCGCGAGAAGTTCGTAGCTCTTCTGGATGCCTAGCAGCACAGGTACTGCCCTTCGCGCCGCAGCGCGCTTCTCAGTGAACGTGTGGGCTGGAGCGACCCACGAATCACTTTGGCCACGGAAACGTGTGCAAAAGTGGGGTCGCTCCAGCCCAACACGGTGCCATTCCGCGGCCAAATCGAGCGTCTCGTTGCGCTCAATCGCTTCTCCTTCCGGCACTTACCAAATCGGCGAAGTGAACGCGAGGGTGACGGATACGGTGATCTGTGTTTTTCATGCACCATTCACCCTCACCACAGTGGCGA
>QHYN01000158.1 GCA_003224145.1 Acidobacteriota bacterium | reverse complement strand
AACAGAATTCCAGGGGCGAGCACACGAATAACGAAACGCCTCATGATTCACGATCCTCCCTGGACTTTCCTATTTCCTAACTCAGTTATATCCGAAAAGAGAGCCAGACGTGTGTCCGGCCCTCTTTCAAGTTTCAATTCCAGACAGCGCGGACCTAGAAAATGAATTTCAGGCCCAACTGGATGGCGCGATTGCTGCCGGAGCCAAGTACAGGGTTGAAAGCGGCATTATCCGGAGTGGAACAGCCACATCCGAATGCACCGGCCTGCGAAGGATCGGCGGTTGCCCCCTGGCCATAGCCACTGGTGCCACCATTCGGATTCGCGAAGTTGGGGTGATTGAGAATATTGAACGTCTCCACCCGGAACTGCGCCTTCATCCGTTCCCCGAATTTGAAGCTCTTGCTGATGGACAGATCAACGTTGTGGAAACCGGTATCGCGGAAGATGTTGCGACCCATGGTGCCGAAGGTTCCGAGGGCCGGCGGAAGCAGCATGGAGTTGCCATTCACATAGCAGCCACCTAAGTTGAGTGCCGCAGTGTTCAGGCCAGGGCTGCCACCGTCCAGAGCAAGGGCTTTCGCAGCGCAAGCAGAGGAAGCACCTGGCGCGAAAAACGGCAAGCCGTTTGGTCCTTGTGACTTGAAGTCAGACGGATTCCCAAAGAAATTCCAGCGGTCCGCCAGCTCTCCGGTTCCGCTGAAATCGAAAGCTTGGTCATTCACGTTCCACGGCTGTCCGCTCTGAACAGTAACGATGGTGTTGAGCTGCCAGCCTTCGAGGAGCTGGCTCCTGGTCTTCATCTCCGGAAGAGTGTAGGTAACGGAAAAAGTGAGGCGGTGTCGAAGGTCCTCGTCGCCGCTGCCATGATCCAATAGCGGATGAGAGCTGTCCTTGGGAAGGAACGCCACCCAATTCGAGGACAAGTCGTCCAAAGCATGAGAATAAGTATAGCCGGCCACGAAATCGAGGCCGTGATAGTTGCGACCAGTCAAGGTGGCTTGCAAACCGTGGTACGTAGATCCATAGAAATTCGAGAGGTAGTTAATCAATGCGAGGTACGGGGCCTTGCCGTTGAGCGTGTAGGGGAGAGCGGCTGCTTCTGCGCCGCCGTCTGCTGCGCCCGCGGCAATCGCGGCGGGCGTCCACCCGGAGCCAACGGCCGGCTGGTTGAGATCAACAACGCCCGGAAGTTTCACTCCATGGTTGCCCACGTAGGAGACATCGAGACCAAGCTTTCCGGAAAAAGCATGTTGGACGCCCATAGCCCAGTTGATCACATAAGGAGTGCGGAAATTGCGATTCATGGCGAAGCTGTTGCAAGGACCTGGATCGCTTCCGATTCCGTCTCCGCACTGAACAGCTCCCGTTACGCTGGAGGGATAAATCGGAGTCGTCTGGTCCTGCCAGGTGATGCCAATAGGGTTGCTGGGGCTGGTTGGGAAGAGCGTGACCCCCGTCGTGAAAATGTTTCCGATGGCTGGTGTAGTGGTAGGCGCAACAGGGCAGTTACCACCCACTGGAGCCACTGGACAGGTTGTGATCGTGGCCCCAGTGGGAACGGCGCCAAGGCCAAAAAGAGTGGGGGTATTTTGGAGGTTCTGCTGAGACATGTAGGTGCTCATGGACAGCAGATCGTAAACGATGCTGCCGCCGACGCGGATGACGGTCGTTCCCTTGCCAGTCACGTCCCAAGCAATCCCCAAGCGCGGGGAGAAATTCTTGCTGTCGCCCTTGTAGATGGAGCCGATGTTTTTGCCCACCTGTTCAAAGCCGACAGAAGGCTCCCAGTTGCCGAACAGATTGTTGGCCTCAGTCGGAACAGCCTGGTACTCGTAGCGGAGGCCCAGGTTGAGGGTCACTCGCTTGGTGATGCGCCAGTCATCCTGCATGTAGCCAGAATAAAGCCACTGCGAGATGTTGCGCGTGGGATCTCCAGCCAAGAAGCCGGCGCTCAATGGATTGCCAGAGAGAAAAGATTCCAGATCAGCAAATTTGACGCGGCCTCGCCCACCCCGGTAAGTGGCTTGATGGACCAAGTCCCTACGGAGCTCGCCGCCAAATTTGAATGCATGCTTGCCGCGCAAGTAGGAGACCTGATCGATGAAGTCATAGACCTTATCGGGCCCGACAATTTTCGGAAAGTTGTGGAAGGCACCCAACTGTGAGAAGGGGCCGTTGGGGAACCGGACGTCCGGAATTCCACTCAACAAAGGATTGGAAATACCGGTGTTTATCTTGTAGGGGAAAGTGAGATCGTCGGGCAGAATCTGGAGAAGGTAGTGCGTGAAGCCCCCGCGGAACTCGTTGGCCCAAGTCGAACTCGGCGTCCAGGCCCAGTGGCCGGAGACAGCTTGCGCGCGGGAATGAACCTTGGTGCGGAATTGCGCGAGGACCTCGAAGAAGTCCATGCCCACAATGGTGTCGTTGCCGAAGAAATAGGAGCCGCTTAGGGCGTTATGGTCGTTGATGTGGTAATCCACCTTCCCCAAGGCATTCTTTGAGCTATTGACGTTGGGATAGTTAAGCGAAACGAAGGTCCCCTGTGAGGTGTTAGGCGCGTTGCTAGGAGTATAGAACCCCAGTAAGTAATTGCTGAGCGGGTTCACCGCGATACCTTGATTGGCAAGATCCTGCGTTGCGTCGGCAATGCTGATCGTGCAGTCGCCTGTCCCGGCCGCTATCATTGCTGCAGACTGGCAACCGTTGGCGCCGCCGCCGGAGACGGAGGCCGTTGTCGGGACATGTCCCGGAAGGGAGTTGCCGACGGTATACATCTGGCCCTCATAAGCACCAAAATAGAAAAGCTTATCCTTGATGAAGCGGCCGCCAGCCGATCCGCCGTACTGTTCGAGTTCCACTGGGGTCTTTGGATCTGTCACAGGATTGAAGTAGTTGCGGGCGTCAAAAGAATCCGAGCGGCCAAAGCCATAAGCGGTGCCGTGGACCTCGTTCGTACCCGATTTCAAACCGACACTGGTGATGGCGCCGGGCTTCCAGCCGAATTCGGCCTTGGGGTTGACTTGGGTGTTGAACTCTTGAATCGCATCGATGGGAATGAGCGTCGCAGCATCGCCGATGACGGCGGCGGCGTTGGTTACGCTCAGGCCCATGAAAGCTTCGTCATTGGTTATGCCGTCGACGATGAAGCTGGTGTCTTCGGGACGAATACCGTTGGTAGTTTGCGTCCAAGGGCCGCCGCCCGGGTAGATCGAAGTTCCGGGGCGCAGCGAGATCAGGTTCTGGTAATTGCGGCCGTTCAGGGGGAGATCGTTGATAATCTCGTTGCTGATGGTGCCGCCCAAGGTGGTGGACGTTGTGTCCACCATGGGCACTTGCTCCGTGATGATGATCGTCTCTGTGGTGGAGCCAGGCTGAAGCATGGGGTCGACGCGGACATCCTTCCCTACTTCCAACAAAATGTTCTTGCGCTCGAAAGTCTTAAAGCCTTTGTATTCGGCACGAACCGTGTAGGTGCCAGGGAGAAGGTTGAAGGCGACATAGGCGCCGTCCGAATCGGTGGTCAAAGTCTGTGAAACGCCTCTCGCTACGTCCGTGACGGTTACCTTAGCGTTGGCCACGTTTCCGCCGGATTGATCGGTGACCACCCCCAAAATTCGGCCGGTGTTCCCCTGAGGATAAGCAGCGCTACAAACAAGTAGGCTGAGGCATACGACCGCAAGAACTGGAGCAAGCCCGGAAGAGCGCAGCTTCCGAAGCGCGATAATCCACTGACTCTTGGACAGCATGAGGACCTCCCCCACGAGATAGGTATAGACGCTGTACCACCATACGAGCTAGGTTGTCAAGCGAATGCTTGATTCTATGAAGCAAAAATAGTGATGGTCGCGCCAGGTAGGGGGCATTGGTCTATTGGTATGACCAATGGAACGCTGCACCTTATTCTGATCCCAGCCTTCTAGGGAGTAATGGGTTGTCGCACGGGACCGGCAATTAGTCTTCTACGGTGTAGATCCAGATCTCCGCGCCATGATCCGCCCGGGCGGGAACTGCAAGGAAGAAGCGGTCAAAACCCTTCCTGCCCTTGCCAAAATAGCCGGCCGTCCGGGCTCCAAGAGCCGATGGCACTTTAGCCAGGAGATGGTAATGATCTGCATCCGTTTGTTGAAAGACGCTGATGAACCCTTCTCCCCCTGGCACGTAGATCCGCTTCCGGCTCGAGTCGTAGTACAAGTCGTCGGCATCCTGAACGCAAGGAAGCGTGACCACGGTGTGGCCAGAATTCGTATCAAAAACGGCCAGTCGCGGCGGTTGGTGGGTGGCGACGAACAAACGATGGTCAGCTTCGTCCAGCGCCATGGGAAAATTGTGCTCCAAGGTCATCGGCCAGCGGGTGATCGTGCGAGTTTTACGGTTGATCACGGCAATTTGTTTCAGATCCGGCAGATTCACATAGATGTTGGGGCCAGCGGTTTCCAGTTGAAACGATTCGGGATGCGCGCCTAATTTGTATTCTTCCTGCCGCCGTTCATTGGTCGAGGCATCAACGGCCCCGATCGCGCCCGTTTCGTCTTCGCCGTAGCCAACATACACGCGCTGATTCGCCGCATCGTACCACAGGTTATCGACATCACCCTCAAAATCAATGCTCTTGACGAGGTCGAACGTCCTGCCACCGTAGATATAGAGCTTGCCTTTGCTGCTCGCGGCAAAAAGCTTCTTGGATTCCGGCGCATAGACCACGCCCTGGGGATTTGGAATTCCTGTAACCGTATGAACGCGCAAGCGGGCGCTGATGTCGATAACTTCTACGGTGTTATTCCCGAGCGCGGCGACGATCAATTGATTCTTCCCATCAAAACCAAAATGGTCGAACCGTCCCTGCACGCCCGCCATCGGAATTGCTTCGGTCAAGACGAGGGGGCGAGGAGGCTCGGGCGCACTCGTTACTTGTGCATTGAGCTGGGCTGCAAATACAGAAATGGACAGGCATGCGAAGCAGAGTTGGAAGATTTTTCTCATCTTTTCTCCCACAAAATGAGAGCCAGAGCTGATTTCGGCAAAAACCAAGACGATAGGGTGGCCACTATACAGCAATCCGCTTGACGCCTCCAAGACGGGGTGGTAGAAGCGCCGTGCCAGCGGTTTATGGCGAAGCACAGAATCCGTTCTCCTTTGCCTGATCGGCCGAGAGGATTCTCTATGAACCACCGTGTTGCATTCATCGTGGGGATGCCAAGCACTCTGTTTACTTTGATGTTCGCGATTCCAGGAGTCATAACTGAGACGCGAGCACAGCTCAGCACCGGCAAGCCCCCTGCGGAGTCCATTCCGCCTCACGGTTACGTGATCACGAGCAAGCCTGTCAAGGGGACGGACACACCCGCCGATTACACGTTGGTACTGACGCGCGACGAGATCTATGTGCCGATCATTGTGCGCAAGCCAAAAGGCAACGGTCCCTTCCCGGCCATCACCATGGGCTGGGGAGAAGGCCGCGAAGGAATGAAGAAAGTGGAAAACCTAGCTGAGAGGGTTTCGCAAATGCAGGACCGCATGATCGCGCGCGGGTACGTCGTCGTCACGGTCAACTATCGCAACGAAATCCCTTATGCTTACGAGCAATCCAAGCCGCCGCAGAATCTTCCGGACAGTATTAGCGGGGAAAGGCGCATGCTTAAATCCGGCCCGACGCTTGACCACGAAGACCTGATCGCCATCATCCGCTATCTTCAGACGCTTCCCTACGTGGACAAAAATGCCGTAGGTGCTATGGGCGTGAGTCATAGCGGCGAGATGATCATGAAAGCATCGAGCGAGTATACGTTTGGGGCGGGCGTGTGCATCGAGCCTGCGAACCACGAGTTCCTAACCGTCGATACCGGCCCAAACGCTCCGCGCAAAGGGACGGAGATACAGTACAACGACATCGAAGTCGCGCGGAAGAATGCGAACAAGACTGAAGGAATGGAACGAATCCGGCGCATCAATACGCCCATCCTTATTTTTGGCCGTGAGACGGATCACCAGCAGGGCATCTTTAAGCTCACGTATGAGTGGATGAAGGAGGCGGGAAAAGACGTGCAATGGGTCAGCTTCGACCATCCCACGCACGGTTACGTTTTCATCTTCGACCAGCCCGACGGCTCCTATAAGCCGGATGAGATCCAGCAAAAAACTTTCAAGATTTTTATGGATTATTTTGACAAGCACCTAAAGCACGCGCACTAGCGAGAGCAGGAAACGAAACCTCTCCAGGAATTCTGGACTCGTTAATTCCCAATAATTCTTACTCGCGTTCCGAACATTCGGTAGTCTGTAAACTGGCCGCGACACCAGTAGATCTTCTTGTTGTACCCAGCCTGAGTAGAGATGGTAAGAGGAATGAGCTGAGACATCTGATCCGCTCGCTGGAGCCAACCGTAGGTCACCACGGCCTGATAGTCTTTCCACTTGCCCGGAAGTTCGTAATGCTCCGACATGCGGAGGATGTTCGTATCCTCGTCGGTCCAGACTTCGCCATAACAAGAGACGGCGACTATCTTGCTGACTTCGAAGAATACATAGTCGAGGACGGACTTGAACGTACATACGTCGTCTTCGACGTCGGCCCGATACTGAAAGACCTTCATCCACCGCTCGTTGACAACCACGTCGGGTGCCTGATGAATTTTCAGCCGGAGTCTTGTTCCTACCATTTCAGGCAGTTCAGACCACTCACCACCGGGAACTATCATCGTGCTCAAGGAAGGGAAAGGAACATCGCGAAACTCTTTGCGGCCGTCGGGATACTCGCGGAATCGTTGGTAGCCGTCAACGATGCGGACTTCATATGTCGCCTCAGCAACGGGTTCTTTGTCTCCCGATCCCCAGGCAAAGGTCTGCACAGCGATAAAATTGCGCATCTTATCGGCCAGAAGTTGCGCTTTGCTCCGTAGCAGCTTGATCTCGGCGGGTTCCTCGGGTCTGTGCTGGAGTACTTCGATGGGAGACGGTACGAACTTTGGATAGAGGTCTGCGGAAACTGGAGAGAGCCTCTGGTTGGAAGGAAATAAGCTCTGCGCCAAATAAGGTTGAACCTTGCTCACAAATTCAGCCAAGGACTGAACTGGCACAGCCAGCGCAATCGCCTCACCGTTCTTAGCTACCCCATTCAGAACACCCACAATCTGCTGAGTCTTTGCGTCCACGACTATACCGCCGCTCGCACCGGGACGAATCGTCTTGTCAGCGGACAAGTTGTAGTCAAAGGCGAGCAGGCCTGTTGTCGTTTCGCCTTTGAACCTACCGTGAAATCGTAGGAGATGGCGAATGGGATTGCTGGACTCTTTGGGATAAGCATATATGTCGATCTCCTGCCCAACTTGCAGGTCGCCGAGGCGGAACGCAACGCCATGATGGTGAGGCAGCGTATGGCCTAGTTCGAAGACGGCAAGGTCGCGACCGAGGTTGTACTTCATGGGACTCAATGAGGGGCCCTCGTTCACGGTGGCACCTTCATCGTCCGGCCCGGTGGCAAGGTATCGTTGGACGACTTTTACTCCCATGATTTTGTGGGGCCGAGCCATCACGGCAACGTGATAGTTGGTTCCGATGAAACGACAGGCGGGGTCCAAGCAGAAGCCCGTGCCAAACTTAGCCTCGATGCCGAAACCAAGTTTCAAGTCGGTGATAGGGAGGACGGTGTTGTAAAAATCGTGAACATCGACTACGGAGGGGACCACCAATTGGGATGGCTTAGGGGGCACTTTCTGTGCGAGCGCCGAGGGTGAAAGACACGAACATGCAACCAAGGCCGGAATGATTTCGCGCAAAATCACTAGACATTGCCAAGACTCTGAACGAGTCGGTTTTACTTTTTTGCATGCGCTTCTCCAGAGAGTGAGCAACTGAGCACAAAGGATTTAGCGAGGTTTGAAACTGGTGACCCAACCCAAAACGAAACAGATATGCAACCCGTTGCGGGAAATGGTTCCGATATGAACTCAGCGCAGCAAAGGCTTCAACGCCAGCCGCTTTGCGAAGCCCAGCGTTAGCTCCTCTAACGGGAATCTCGAAAGTGCTATTGGCAGTGCTGAGTGCGACCAGGGGAAGTTGGGTGCGGACTCCAGAAGAGGCAGCGGAAGCGGGCGTTGTCCACTACGTTTGATAGAGATACCGACAGGATCAGACGAGGTACAGTCGACGCAATTGCGATGGGTCGGAGTAGCCTTAATGTTGGAATGTGCTTTAGAATCAGTAGTGCACTTCTTGTCGGGGCGTAGCGCAGCCTGGTAGCGCGCCTGCCTTGGGCGCAGGAGGTCTCCGGTTCAAATCCGGACGCCCCGACCACTTTCCGCTTGGGCCTTTATCCATCCCATCTGACGCTGCCCGCCTGCACAACTGAAACCCGGCGGGAGTTCATGCGTATCGGAATAGTCCTTGTGACTACGGAAGGAAAACGTAAGATGTTACGAGTGGAAGCGCGTCAGCCCGGGCGAAATTAGTTGTCCGCGGGTTCATGAGTGACGATATGGACGTCCACGGGGGGCGATTCGCGCAAAAACCGGTGAACTGCGGAGAGGTAAAGATACTTCCGCCAATCCCTGGCGAGGGCGCGCCCGAACATCACCTGCGTAATGTGCTTGTTGCGGACGAACTCGGCAATGGTGTCCGCGACGCTTCTGCCTTTTAACCGGATGACTTGCGCTCCGAGATTCTCGCCAAAACGCAGATTCCCTTCTAGCCTCTTGCCGTCTTCCCATCGCTTGCCGAATTCGCGCTCGACGTGGACAACATAAAGTTCCGCGTCCATCTTTCGGGCCAAGCGTGCGGCGCGCGAGATGAGGTATTGACCGGACGAATTGCCCGACACACAAACGGCAAGACGCTCTCGCACACCCCAGTTCTCGCGGATATCTTTCGAGTCCATGTAAGACTCGAGGCTGCGATCTACCTGCTCGGCCACCTGGCGGAGGGCAAGTTCGCGGAGCGCGATGAGATTCCCGCGCCGGAAGAAATTCTTCAGCGATTGCTCCACCTTTTCCCGCCCATAGACATCTCCGCGCCTCATGCGGTTTTGAAGGGCTTCCGGAGTGAGATCCACCATCACCGTCTCCGAAGCGGAAAGCGGAACCCAATCGGGCACGGTCTCGCGCACCGTGATTCCCGTTATGGCGTGGATGGTAGGAGCAATGCTTTCAATGTGTTGGATATTCAAAGTGGAGACGACGTCGAGGCCAGCGGCGAGCAGCTCTCGCACATCTTCGTAGCGTTTACGGTGCTTGCTTCCCGGAATGTTCGTGTGAGCGAGTTCATCCACCAGGACAACCGCGGGACGGCGCACCAGGATGGCGTCCACATCCATTTCTTCAAAGATCGTGCCTTTGTATTCGATTTTCTTGCGAGGCACAGCTTCCAATTGTTGGGCAAGGTCCGCTATGGCCTTGCGCCCATGTGTTTCAACGATCCCGCTAACGACGTCTTCGCCGCGGCTCTTGCGGCGAAGCGCTTCGCTGAGCATGCTGAATGTCTTGCCGACACCGGGAGCGTAGCCAAGGAAAAGTTTGAAGATGCCGCGGGTTTTTGGCGCCGGAGATACAGCTTCAAGCCATTCTTGAGGATTCTTTGGCAAGGAACGGGCTGCTCCTCGGAAAAATGAGTCTCTGGGTTAGAATACCCGCATGTTGCGTCTTTTAGCCGGTCGGGCCACAGGGTTCGTGGTTGCCGCTCTGCTCCTCGTCGGAATCACCTATTTCTATCGGGTCATCCTGCCCGCCAACCAGACAACCGTGGCACTGACGTTTCTCCTCGTGATTCTAGCAGTTTCCGCCGTCTGGGGAATGGCCGTTTCCCTCTTCATGTCAGTCACGGCGGTGCTGCTCTTCAACTATAACTTTTTGCCGCCGATCGGAACTTTCACCGTGGCCGATCCGCAGAATTGGATCGCCCTCTTTGCATTTCTGTTTACGTCCATTGTGGGCAGCCAGCTCTCCGCGAGGATTCGCAAGGAAGCGGACGCTTCGAACAGCCGCCGAAGGGAACTGGAAAGGTTGTATTCCTTCAGCCAGAAACTGCTGGCGGAGGGAAACGTAATCCAGCTCATGAACGCCGTGCCGGACTACATCGTCGAGTGTTTCGAGGGCGGTGCAGCGGAGTTGTTCCTGCCGCAAAAAGACAAGTATTACCGGTCCGGATATGGGGCGGCACAAATCGATGAAGAGCAGTTGAAGGCGGCTTATCTCCGCGATGAAGTGATGCTCGAAAACCAGCAGGCGCTCTATTTCTTGCCCGTGCGCATGGGCGTGAAACCCATCGGGAGTCTGGGGATTTCCGGCGCGAAATTTTCCCGGCAAACCCTGGATGCGATCGGGTCATTGGTTGCAATCGCCATCGAGCGAGCGCGGGCCGTCGAGCAACTGGGCGAGTCCGAAGCAGAGAGGCAAGGAGAACGGCTAAAATCGGCGCTTCTGGACTCCATTGCCCATGATTTCCGGACGCCCTTGACGGCCATCAAAGCCGCCGCGACCGATCTGCTGGCCACTCCGCATACCGATCCAAAACAAACTCATGAGCTGCTTACTATCATTAACGAAGAGTGCGATCGGCTGAACCGCCTGGTCGAGGAAGCTTCTGAGATGGCCAAGTTGGAAGCGGGAGAATTTGAACTGAAGGTTGAGGCCGTGCCGATCGAAGAGATCATTGATCGGGCACTCCAACAATCGAAGAAGCCTTTGAGCGAACGCAATGTGGAAGTTCACGTCACTCCGGGATTGCCACTGGTGCGCGCCGATGTGAACCGCGCTCAAGAAATCCTCGTGCAGTTGATCGACAATGCGAATCTTTACTCTTCGAAGGAGCATCCCATCACGATTACAGCGGAGGTCAGCGGCGACTGCGTCACCACGAGTGTGGCAGACCGCGGGCCAGGCATTGATCCTTTTGAACAGGGTCTCATTTTCGACAAGTTTTACCGCGGACGCGACCATCGCTACCTGGTGCGCGGCACCGGGATGGGACTTCCCATCGCGAAGGCCCTCGTCGAGGCGCATCACGGCACCATTTCCGTAACCAGCCAGTTGGGACACGGCTCGGTGTTTTCCTTTACCCTTCCCGTCGCCAACTCAAAAGGTGAAAATCGATGAACGCGGCGAGTATTTTGGTTGTGGATGATGAGCCGCAGATTCGTCGCGTGATGCGTTCGACACTCACCAATCATGGCTACGTGATCCTGGAGGCAAAAACCGGCGAGGAAGCCATTGAGGTAGCCCGAAAAGAGAAGCCGGATCTAATCCTGCTCGATGTGAATATGCCCGGGATGAATGGCGTTGATGCATGCCGCGAGATTCGCCGGGGAAGCGCCGCACCCATCATCATGCTTACGGTGCGCAATGCCGAGCGCGACAAAGTGCTGGCCCTGGATGCCGGCGCCGATGATTACGTCGCCAAGCCTTTTGGAATGGAGGAATTGCTTGCGCGCATTCGCGCCGCGCTGCGAAGGTATTCCACTGCGGAAGCGATTCCCGAGTTTGTTTCGAAAGACTTTACCGTGGATTTTGAAGCCCGTAAAGTTACCGTGGCGGGAGACGAAGTGCATCTGGCACCCAAGGAGTTCGACGTTTTGAAGCAACTCATTGCCAATAGCGGGAAGCCCCTGACGCACCGCCGGCTGCTGCAAACGGTCTGGGGTCCGGATTATGGCGAAGAAACGGAAAACCTTCGCGTGGTCATTAACCAGTTGCGCAAGAAAATTGAGAAAGACCCATCCAAGCCGAAATATATTTTGACAGAGCCGTGGGTAGGCTACCGTTTTGAGCCGCCGAAGACCAGCGGTGCGAAGACCTCAAACCGTTCTTCAAGATGAATGCCGCTAGTTTTTCGCTGGGAACGCCGGGTCTAGATCAAGATTCAGCTCCAATACATTGACGCGGGGTTCGCCAAAAATTCCGAATTGGCGGGCTTCGGTGTGCTTCGCGACGAGTGCGCGGAGCAATTCCTGGGAGATGTGGCGTGCTTGCGCGACACGCGGCACTTGGAACTCCGCGGCAGCCGGTGAGATCTCCGGATCAAGGCCTGAACCGGAGGCCGTCACGAGATCGACAGGAATTGGCGCGTTGGAGTTTTCAGCGCGCAATCTTGCGACCTCCGCCTGCACGCGCTCAACGAGGGTGCGATTCGTCGGCGCCAGATTCGAACCGCTCGAATTCGCGGCATCGTAGCCATCGCCAGCGGACGAGGGCCGCGCATGGAAATAGCGGTTGGAGGAAAACGTCTGTCCAATCAACTGCGACCCGATGATCCTGCCATCATGAATGATCAGGCTCCCGTTCGCCTGATGCGGGAACAGCCATTGACTGAGCCCGGTAATGACCAACGGGTACGCCAGACCAAAAATAACCGTGGTGACCAGCGTGAAGCGGATTGCGATTTGCAGTTCCTTATTCATGTGCGTCTCTATGCCAGCCGGAGCAAACCGATCAGAACGTCAATCAGCTTAATCCCCAGGAACGGAGCGATCACTCCGCCAAGCCCATAAATCACGAGATTGCGGCGTAGCAGGGCGGCTGCTCCCAACGGGCGGTAACGCACGCCGCGTAGCGCCAGCGGGATGAGTGCGATGATGATGAGTGCATTGAAAATGACCGCGGAGAGGATCGCCGATTCGGGCGTGCGCAACCCCATGATGTTCAGACGGTCGAGCAGCGGAAACGTTCCGGCAAACATCGCGGGAATGATGGCGAAATATTTCGCAACATCATTTGCAACGGAGAAAGTTGTCAGCGCACCGCGCGTGATAAGCAACTGTTTCCCGATCTCCACGATTTCGATGAGCTTGGTCGGATTGGAATCGAGGTCGATCATGTTTCCCGCTTCCTTGGCGGCTTGCGTGCCCGTGTTCATGGCCACGCCGACGTCCGCTTGAGCAAGCGCCGGCGCGTCATTCGTGCCATCGCCGGTCATCGCCACCAGCTTCCCCTTCGTTTGTTCGCTCTTGATCAATGCCATCTTGTCTTCGGGCTTGGCTTCGGCCAGAAAATCATCAACTCCGGCTTGCCGCGCAATGGCTGCCGCCGTTAGCGGATTGTCTCCGGTGATCATCATGGTGCGAATGCCCATCGCGCGCAGGTGCTCGAATCGCTCCCGCATTCCTCCCTTCACCACATCGGTGAGCTCAATCGCACCAAGTACCAGACGGTTTTGCGCAACCAGCAACGGTGTTCCCCCTGCGTTGGAGATCAGTTTCACGACTTCCTGCATTTCCGCGGGAACGGTCCGGCCTTTTTCTACGACATGGCGCCTGATGGCTTCGGGTGAGCCTTTGCGAATCTCGCGCCCGTCCATGTCCAATCCCGACATGCATGTCTGTGCGGAGAAAGGAATGAAAATTGGGTTGTGCGGCGCCAGTTCTCTGCCGCGCAGGCCATATTTTTCCTTGGCCAGGACCACGATCGACCGGCCTTCGGGAGTTTCGTCCGCGAAAGACGCAAGCTGCGCCACATTGGCAAGCTCCGCCTCGGTAATTCCGGGTGACGGATGAAACGCAGTTGCCTGCCGATTGCCGAGGGTGATCGTGCCCGTTTTGTCGAGCAGAAGCACGTCCACGTCTCCGGAAGCCTCGACCGCGCGTCCGGACATAGCGATGACGTTCCGCTGAATCATGCGGTCCATGCCGGCGATCCCGATGGCGGAGAGCAGGCCGCCGATGGTCGTCGGAATCAGGCACACCAGCAGTGAAACAAGAGAGAAAATATTCTGCGGAGCGCCCGAATAAATGGCAAACGGCTGCAGCGTGGCGACCGCCAGAAGAAAAATAATCGTCAAGCCCGCCAGCAAAATGTTGAGCGCAATCTCGTTGGGAGTTTTTTGACGCGATGCCCCTTCCACCAGGCTGATCATGCGATCGAGGAAGGTCTCGCCAGGATTCGAAGTGACGCGCACTTTGATTTCATCGGAGAGCACCCGGGTCCCGCCAGTGACTGCCGAGCGGTCGCCTCCCGATTCGCGAATCACCGGGGCGGACTCGCCCGTGATTGCCGATTCGTCCACCGACGCAACACCCTCGATCACTTCCCCGTCGCCCGGAATGAACTCACCGGCCGCCACCATCACCACGTCGCCTGCACGCAGAGCCGAGCTGGGCACGATTTCGGTCGAGCCATCCTCGCAAACCCGCCGCGCTTCCGTTTCCGCGCGCGCTTTGCGCAGCGTTTCCGCTTGCGCTTTGCCCCGCCCCTCGGCCATTGCTTCCGCGAAGTTTGCAAAGAGCACCGTGAACCACAACCACAAGGTGATCTGCAAACCAAACCAGAACCCGTGCGCATGATGGATGGCATTAAGAACGAGCACGATCAGGGTGAGCACCGCACCCACTTCCACGACAAACATTACCGGATTCTTGATCATCAGCCGCGGATCGAGTTTCCCGAAGGAATCAATCGTAGCCGTACGAAGAATCTTGCGGTCCGTGAGCGAAGTTGCCTTGCCGTGCGAGTGCGTGCTCATGGATTCCTTAGAAAACCTTGCCCGAGACCATCCGGAGGTGCTCGAGGATGGGCCCGAGGCTTAGCGCCGGGAAAAAGGTGAGCGCGCCAACGATCAAGATGACGGATACCAGCAGTACGCTGAAAAGCGGGCCAGTCATCGGAAAAGTTCCAAGAGATTCAGGTACCGTTTTTTTGGAAGCCAGATTTCCCGCGATCGCCAGGATGGGAATCACCGCCAAGAAACGCCCCGCCAGCATGACCACTCCCATGCTGGCGTTGTACCAGAGTGTGTTGGCGTTGATGCCCGCAAACGCCGACCCGTTGTTCCCGGCCGCCGAAGTGTACGCGTAAAGAATTTGTGAGAAACCGTGCGGTCCCGGATTGGTGATCCCCGCTGTCCCGGACTTCGTGACCACGCCAATGGCCGCAAAAATTAGAATCATTAAGGACGATACAAGAATCGATAGCACCGCCATTTTCACGTCATAGGCTTCAATCTTTTTGCCCAGATATTCCGGCGTGCGCCCGACCATCAGCCCGGCGATAAAGACGGACAAAACCACGAAAACTAGAATGCCGTAGAGCCCAGAGCCAACCCCGCCAAATACGATTTCGCCCAGCATGATGTTGACCAGCGGCACTAGGCCCCCAAGCGGAGTCAGCGAATCGTGCATATTGTTCACCGCTCCGCAGCTCGCGTCGGTGGTCACCGTGGTAAAGAGCGCAGAATTCGCTATGCCGATTCGAACCTCCTTGCCTTCCATGTTGCCACCCGCTTGTTGTTCGGAGGCTTGCCTATCAACTCCGCGAAGCAGCGGATTCCCGCGAGATTCTGCCGCATACGCCGCGAATACGCCCGCGAGGAAAAGCAATGCCATGGCGGTCCACACAGCCCAGCCGTGCCGCGGCGATCCCGTCATGCGGCCCAATGTGCTGGTGAGCCCCGAGGGAATCAAGAAAATCAGCAGCATCTGGAAAAAATTGCTGAACGGCGTTGGATTCTCATAAGGGTGCGCGCTGTTGGCGTTGAAGAAACCGCCGCCATTCGTGCCCGCCATTTTGATTGCTTCTTGCGATGCCACGGGACCTTGCGCAATCCTCTGCTCCGCGATGACCTTGTGCACTTGCCTGCCGTCCGCGTCCTGCGAGTCCACCGCGTGCGGCTCGATCAACCTAGCCGTCACATATGGCTTCAGATTCTGCACCACGCCTTGTGACACGAAGACGAAGCTAGCGATCAGACACACAGGAAACAGAATCCAAAGCAAGCACCGCGTGATATCCACCCAGAAATTTCCGATAGTCTTCGTTTCTCGCTCGGCAATGCCCCGCACCAACGCGATTGCCAGCGCAATCCCCACGGCCGCGGAGACAAAGTTGTGATACGCCAGCCCCGCCATTTGTGTGAAATAACTCATCGTCGTTTCCGGCACGTACGATTGCCAGTTGGTGTTGGTCGTGAAGGAAGCGGCGGTGTTCCACGCCAAGTCCGGAGCCACGTTGGCCAGCTTTTCAGGATTCCACGGCAGCCATCTCTGTAGCCGTTCGATGAAGTACAGCAAAAGCATCGAAACACCACTGAAGAGGAGCATCGCCCGGCCGTACAGCTTCCAGTGCATCTCCTGCCGCTCATCAACTGCACATAGGCGATAGATCAGCCGCTCGACCGGCCGCAGCAAGAAATCCAGAAACGTGGTCTCCTGCTGAAAGACCCGCGCCATATAGAGGCCCATCGGCTTCGTCAGCGCCAGGACCGCGACGAAGTAGAGAAAAATCTGAAACCAGCCCATTCCCGTCATGGCTAGAATCTCTCCGGCTTCAGCAGCGCGTAGAGCAGGTAGCCAAAGAGCAGCGCACAGATAACGATGAGCAGGATATTCCCTACCATTTCGTAATTCGTCCTATTTGAGGCGCTCGCAGCCGCGCAGATAAAAGAGGGCCAGAGCGAAGAAAAGTGCCGTCACCAAAATAAATGCAATATCCCTCATCCGAAACTCCGCACCAAAATTCTTTCTCTTTCTCCTTAAGCAAGCGATGAGCAGTTCGTAAAAAAATCGTAAGGGCCAGGCCAGCTTCGGGAGACGCTCGATTTACATCGCTCCCGGACGAAATGTTATCGCTTGACAAGAAGGTCTTAAGGAAGTATTTCAGCCACCGAAATGCACGCTTTCCGGCAGGACCGTGGGGCTCCCCCCACGGCCTTCACCTCCTTCCGTAGCAACTCTGATCAGTCAGGCACGCTGGCAATTCGAATGAATGGAGTGATGGAGGCCCTCCGGTGACTTGGACACAAGTTTACGACCCCACGGGGCATTGGTGGCTCTCGACACTCATTGCCGCGCTCCCCATCCTCGTCCTTCTCGGCCTGTTGGCCGGCCTGCGTGTTCGGGCTCATCTTTGCGCCATCGCCGGCGCGTCCACCGCCGTCATCGTGGCCATTCTGGCCTTCAAGATGCCCGCCCTCCTAGCCGTCTCCAGTTTCTTCTTCGGCTCGGCCTTCGGCCTTCTCAAAATTGTTTGGATCGTCATCGCCGCCGTTTTTCTCTATGACATTTCCGTCGTGACGGGCCAGTTCGAAATCATGAAGCAGTCCGTCGCCGCCATCACTCCGGATCGCCGGTTGCAACTCCTGCTCGTCGCGTTCTGCTTTGGCGCATTCATTGAAGGCTCTGCCGGATTCGGCGCACCCGTTGCCATCGCTGGTGCCTTCATGATCGGCCTCGGCTTCAAGCCCTTCCAGGCCGCCGCGCTTAACCTCATCGCCAACACCGCTCCCGTTGCCTGGGGAGCCATCGGCATTCCCATCCACACTCTCGCCGCCGTCACCAACCTCAATGAAAGCGACCTCAGCGCGATGATCGGCCGCATCCTCCCCATCACCGCCGTCATCGTTCCCTTCTGGCTCGTCCGCGCCATGGTCAGTTGGAAAGAAACGTTCGAAGTGTTTCCCGCCATCCTCGTTGTTGGCGGTTCCTTCGCCACCACGCAATGGTTCTGGGCCAATCACATGGACAGCAATCTCGTGGACATCATCGCCGGCGTTGTTTCCCTCCTCGCCACTTTGCTTTTTCTCCGCATCTGGCAACCGAGGAAAATCTGGCGCTTCGCTGATGAACACGCCGTCACTGCCGCCCAAGCCCGGGATTCCGTCAAGCACTTCACGACTGGCCAAATCGCGAAGGCCTGGATGCCCTTCGCCATCCTCTCGCTGTTCGTACTTGTCTGGGGATTGCCCAAAATCAAGAACGCCATGAATCTGGCCACTACGCCCTCCTTCAACGTGGTTATGGCTGACGGCAAAGTCCGCCCTGGGCCACCAGGATGGGACTGGCCTTACTTGCACGCCAAAGTGTTCCGAACGATCCCCGTTGCGCCAAATCCGGCTCCCGAAGCGGCCCGCTTCGATTTCAATTGGCTCACCGCCACCGGTACTGCTTGCTTCTTCGCAGCCATGGTTGCCGGACTCATCCTCGGTCTCAAATGCGGAAGTATTTTCCAGATTTTCCGGCGTACTCTTGTCCGGTTGCGCTTCGCCATCGTCGCGATGACTTGCATGCTCGGCTTGGGCTACGTCACCCGCTACTCCGGCATGGATGCCGTCCTCGGCCTCGCCTTCACTCGCACCGGTTGGCTCTTTCCCTTCTTTGGCTCCTTTATCGGGTGGCTCGGCGTCGCGCTCACGGGCAGCGACACGTCATCCAACGCGCTCTTCGGCGGCCTGCAAAAAATCACCGCCCAGCAACTCCATCTCAGCCCCATTCTCATGTGCGCCACGAACAGCGCCGGCGGCGTCATGGGCAAAATGGTCGACGCCCAATCCATCTGCGTCGCCACGGCCGCCACCAATCAGGTCGGCAACGAAGGCTCCATCTTCCGCTTCGTTTTCTGGCACTCCGTCGCCCTTGCCGCCATTGTCGGCGTCATCGTTATGGTGTACGCCTACATCTTCCCTCAGTTCATCCCCAGCGGGTTGAACTTCATTCATTGATGGAGCATGCTTGTCCCGAGGAGAGCACGGGTTGTCATTCTGAGGCGCGAAGCGCCCGAGGAATCTTAGCTCCTCGACCACTGAGGTTGCCGGAAGGAAGACCGATACCGCAGCAACGGGATTCAATCATGGACGCCCGCATCCTCATCGAATTCCACTCCATCGTCGGCAAACCCGGCCTCGTCTCTTCGCCCGAAGAGCTCCACACCTACGAGTCCGACGGCCTCACCAATTTCCGCGTTCTGCCCCGCGCCGTCCTGCTCCCCTCTTCCACCGAACAAGTCCAGTCCATCGTGCGCATCTGCCATCGCGAGAAAATTCCCTTTGTCGGGCGTGGCTCCGGCACCGGCCTCAGCGGCGGCGCGCTCCCAGTCGAAAACGGCATCGTCCTCTGCCTCGCGCGCATGAATCGCATCCTTGAAGTTGACATTCCCAACGCCCGCGTGGTCGTCGAACCCGGCGTCAGCAATCTCGACGTCACCGGCCGCGTCCAGCCGCAGGAATATTTCTACGCGCCCGATCCTTCTTCGCAATCGGTGTGCACCATCGGTGGCAACGTCGCAGAGAATGCTGGCGGCGCGCATTGTCTGAAATACGGCTTCACGACCACGCACGTTCTCGGCCTCGAAGTCGTGCTCCCTGACGGCTCGCTCGTCCATCTCGGCGGAAAAACTCTCGACACGCCCGGCTACGACCTCTCTGGCGTTTTCGTCGGCTCCGAAGGCACCCTCGGCATCGCCACAAAAATCATTCTCCGCATCGTGAAGCGCCCCGAATGCGTCCGCACGCTCCTCGCCGCGTTTCCTTCCACCAACGAAGCTGGCGCTGCCGTCAGCGGCATCATCGCCGCTGGCATGCTGCCCGCCGCCATCGAAATGATGGACCGCCTCTCCATTCAAGCCGCCGAAGCCGCCGTCCACGCGAATTACCCCGACTGCGGCGGCCTTCTCCTCGTCGAGCTCGATGGCCCGCTCGCCGAAGTCGAAGCCCTCATGACTCAGGTCGATGAAATTTGCCGCTCGAATGGCGCTGGCGATATCCGCGTAGCCCAATCGGATGCCGAACGCGCTCTTGTTTGGAAAGGTCGCAAGTCCGCCTTCGCCGCCATGGGCCGCATCTCTCCCAACTACATTATTCAGGACGGTGTGATTCCCCGCACGGCTCTCCCTCGTGTGCTGAGTGAAATAGATCGCCTCAGCCAGCAAGCGGGTCTGCGCGTCGCCAACGTGTTCCACGCTGGCGACGGCAACCTCCATCCTCTGGTGCTCTACGATCGCCGCATTCCGGGCCAAGAAGAGGCCGCCGAAGCCCTCTCTCTCCAAATTCTCGACTTGTGCATCGCTGCGGGCGGCTCCATCACCGGTGAACACGGCGTCGGCGAAGACAAAAAGAAAGTGATGTCGAAAATGTTCGCCGAACCCGATCTCGCCACCATGCAGCGCGTGCGTTGCGCCTTTGATCCTTTGCAACTTTCCAATCCCACAAAAGTTTTTCCCACTCCTCGCCTCTGCGGCGAAAGACCCGGCGAGTATGCCCCTCACCCGCTCGAATCCGCCGGCCTCGCGGAGCGCTTCTGAGGTTTTCCGTCTTGGAGTGCGGCGGCTAGACGCCGCTTTTACGGTGTAAGCTATCAGCGCAATTCGCAGACATGACTCAGGTCCCAGCCACACTCGAAAACAACTTCCGCGCGGTCCTGCGTGCCGACCAAATGCGCTCCGCATCCCCCTCCGACGTTGTCTCTGGCGTTCAGCCGCAACTCATCCTCGAACCCGCCACCGAACAACATCTAGCCGCGGCGCTCCGCCTTTCTAACGAGGCACGCCTCGCCGTCATCCCGCGTGGCGGCGCCACAAAACTCGCCTGGGGCAATTCGCCCTCGCGCGCCGATCTCATCTTGTCCACCACGCGCCTGAACCGCGTCCTTGAGCACGCCTGGGCCGACCTTACCGTCACCGTGGAAGCCGGCTGCACCTTTCAAACGCTGCAAGAAACTCTCGCGCAGCACGGCCAGCGCCTCGCGCTCGATCCCCTCTGGCCGGAAAAAGCCACTGTCGGCGGCATCCTCTCCACCAATGACAGCGGCGCGCTTCGTCTCCGTTTCGGCTCGCTCCGCGACCTCATCATCGGCGTCACCATCGCTCTTCCCGATGGCACCCTCGCCTCGAGCGGCGGCAAAGTTGTCAAAAATGTCGCCGGTTACGACCTCCCCAAACTCGTCACCGGCGCTTTCGGCACGCTCGGCGTCATCACCCG
>QHYN01000315.1 GCA_003224145.1 Acidobacteriota bacterium | reverse complement strand
CTATGTTGGATACAACAATGGTTTCAGCGACCTTTTGCTGCATCCCGGCGCAGCGCCCGGGGCATCGCCATTTGTCACCGCGCAAGGCGCGCCGAATAATACCAACAGCCGGCTTTTCTTCGTCAAAGTGAGTTACCTGCTGCGCTTTTGAAAAGCTGCAGGCGGGTGCCTGTTGAGAAGTTGCGAGTCGCGGTCAAACGCACGCAGCAGCAATGTGCGTAGTGTTGCGGACGGCGGGTTAACGGGACGCACAAACAAGATGCGTAGCGCTGCGGACGCTGGGTCAACGGACGCGCGAACAAAGGCGCGTAGTGCCGCGGGAGGCGCGCGGCGCCTTGTAACGCGCCAGCGCTATCGCATAAAATCCAATTTCTTTGTTTTCCGTAGAAGTTTGCAAGGAGAGACATGTCCCACCGTATCGCGGCAAAGATTACCGGTGTAAGCGGTTACGTTCCGCCCAAAGTGATGACCAACGCGGATTTCGAGAAAATCGTCGAGACGAGCGACGAGTGGATTCGCACGCGCACCGGCATCCGCGAACGGCACGTCGTGGAAAAAGGCATGGCCTCGTCGCACCTGGCCACGGAAGCGGCAAAGGCGTTGCTGGCACAAACAAAAACGGAGGCCGCGGAAATCGACATGATTATCGTGGCCAGCGTCACGCCGGACATGTTTTTTCCGGCGACAGCTTGCTTGGTGCAGTGCCGGATCGGCGCAAAGAAAGCGTGGGGCTTCGACCTGTCCGCGGCGTGCTCGGGCTTTTCTTACGCGCTTACGGTGGGCGCGCAATTCGTTGGCGCGGGAACGCACAAAAAAGTGATGGTGATCGGCAGCGACACCATGACTACGATCCTCGATTACAAAGATCGCGCGACGTGCGTTTTGTTTGGAGACGGCGCGGGAGCCGTGCTGCTGGAGTCTGCGGGCGCGAACGAGGGAATTTTGGATTTCGAGCATGACGTGGACGGTTCGGGCGGGGAGTTTCTGTATATGCCCGGCGGGGGGTCTTTGCATCCCTCATCGAAAGAGACCGTTGAGAAACGCATGCACTACGTGCATCAAGAGGGCTCCCAAGTATTCAAATATGCAGTGCGGCGTATGGCGGAGCTGTCCGTGCGCTTGATTGAGCGGAACGGCTTTACGAAAGACGATCTGGCACTGCTGGTACCGCACCAGGCTAATCTGCGGATCATTCGCGCGACGCAAGAGCGGCTGGGGCTCGACGATTCCAAAGTAATGGTGAACATCGACAAGTACGGGAATACCACGGCGGGGACGATCCCCTTGGGATTGCGCGACGCGATTCAGCAGGGGCGATTGCGCAAAGGTGATCTGGTGCTGATCGTGACTGTGGGAGCGGGGTACACGACGGGCGGCGTGCTGCTGCGCTGGGCGTAAGGGCCAGTGGCGAGCAGGGGTGTGGAGGCGGAATTTTGTGCCGGTGGAAAAAAACGGCGAGTGGACCGTTATGGCCTTCAAGTAAAATCTTGGTAGTGGACGCGACGTAGAAGAAAGCTTAGGAAAGTGTGGGGAGGGCATCTTCCCGCAGAAGCCCGTCCCCGTTTATCGAGCGGCGGAGTTTAGGCAGCCGACTCGATCTTCTGGACATGAATGGTGCGGTTCGCAGCGTCCAGGGTTCCGGTTACGACTACGTTCTTGCCCTCATACTTTTTTGCCGATTTGGCATCGTCCAGGTAATACGGATTGTTTGTGGAAGGATCTTCCAGCACGTACCTACCATTGCTCTTGGTGATTTTCCCCGCGAACGTTTTCACCTCGGACTGCTGCTTGTTCGGGCATTGATCCTGCGTCTGCGATTGCCGCGGAGGAGGGGAATCCTGTCGGCGGGCGGGATCCTGCGCCAGGGCTGCCGTGGCGAGCGGAAGTGCGGACGCGAGAAATACGGAAACAACTGGAGTCACACGTTTTGCTTTCACGAGTCACCTCATGACGTAGATGTGACTGGGACCGAGGAGGGGAGGCAATTGGCACGCCAAATGTGAGGGGAAATAAGTCGCGAACCCAGAGAAGCTTAACTGGCATGCAAAAGCTTCCTAGCGATTTTCTTCCCGGAGTCGGGAGAATCTCCCCCCGGAAAAGCGGTTCTAGGACTACCTGCAAGAAGGATTTGGCTCCCCGGGCTAGATTCGAACTAGCAACCCTTCGGTTAACAGCCGAATGCTCTACCGTTGAGCTACCGGGGATCCGCGCGGACAGGAACGGTCAGAACTCTTTTTAGTCTAGCCAGCCCGCAAAGTCATGTCAACGAACGTGAAATATGTCCCTCTTAATTTTTTACTGTTTTGGCTGCCTTGCTATCGTCGCCCGAGCGATGCAGGCTTCGCCAATCTTGCTCCGCGCGATAGCGCTCCTTCGCGATCTCGGCGTCGATTCCGGGATCCGCGGACGCCCAACGGAACAAACCATAGAGGAGGAATGGAACTGAGGCTGCAATCGGAATCAAAACCCACCAGAACACGATGCTTAGTCTCCCGAAGCGAAGCCAATCCGCTCCTGGCCGCTAGCATCCTCTAATTCGAAGGGGAAAAGCAATTGGCGAAGGCGGTACCATATCTCATTCTTAATTTTTCCGCCCCCAGGCGCGGCGACTCTAATTTTGTGCGCGCGGATTCGTGTTCGTGCTTGTTGACTGTTTTTTCTGGGAACGCTCGTTATGGTTACCCAGAATTGCCATCAGTTCGCTATACTGGCGGTTGCTCCGCAAGGTCGGAAAGCGGCCGGCGCGCCATGATCACAAACATGTCGTTCTATTTTTGTGGCGACGCGATCGTGCAAGCGCCAATGGACGCAGGGCACACGTTCTTCCGCTCGGGGATAGATGCCCTGAAAGTGGGCAATTTCCCTGTCGAGAAATAGCATGGGCTCTTCGAACGATCGCGTTGGACAGCTATTCTTGCGGTATGCGTTGCCATTGGCGGAATTACGGCGCCTGCCCGTGCTGGGCTCATTCGTTCGTTGGGCGAGTGAAAAAGTCGTACCGCGCGATTCTCTGGCGTGGGTGCAAATCCAACACGGACCAGCCAAAGGCCTCTGGCTCCGCCTGAATCCCCGCACGGGCGGCAATTATTTCCAGGGTGGCGGCGAGCCTGAAGTGCAAACGGCGATGCAGCGGTATCTCCTGCCGGGGATGACGTTTTACGATATTGGGGCAAACATCGGATTTTTTTCGCTCCTTGCTGCTCGGATTATCGGTGCGCAAGGACGCGTCGTGGCGTTCGAAGCGGATCCGGAGGTTGCCCAACGTCTTCGCGACCACGTTGAGCGCA
>QHYN01000157.1:1058-12876 GCA_003224145.1 Acidobacteriota bacterium | reverse complement strand
CCATTCCCGGGAGCGCACCAGATTTCTTCCACGAGCGGCCTCTCTTTAAGCTTCCACACCAGCGCGTGCTCGCGCCCGCCGCCGCCGATCACTAGAATCCGCATCAGCTCATCCTCGAACGCATCGTTCTGGAAGATAGTCGGCGCAGCACCTCCTGTCAATCCGACACGCTGCTAAAAAAACTTCCCCGTGTCGACGACAGGCGTTGGTTGTCAAGCTAAGGCGCAGCATGCTGCGCCCCGCTTGGCAACACTGTTTCTGGACGGCTCTAGGCGCGCTATTCTTATGTCGACTGCTCGGCTCGTGAGGAATCACGGCCAATGGGCAAGCCTCCGCTCGAAGGCCTTTAAGGACAAACGAATATTACTATCAATATAATATACTAAATATTGAATATAATACACTAGATAGGAAATTTAATTTTGTGAGTTGCTAGATCGGAATCAAGCGTTGCCCGCGGCTCGGATCGGAATGGTGACCGTCGCTGCCGTTTCCGACGACGCCAGCATGTGGCAACGGCCATCAAAGATTCCGCCGGGATCGATGACCATGCAGGGCGAATGGACTTCGCCGGTTACGACGCCCTTTGCTTGAATTTCCACACGGCCCTTGGCGAAAATCACCCCGTCGAAGCGTCCTGAGATTACGACGCGGTTCCCTTCAATCTGTACTTCGACCTTCGCGCCTTCACCCAAAACAACCGTTTGTTCCGAGATGATGTTACCCTTCACGTTTCCATCAATGCGGAAAGTCCCCTTGACCGTTAGGGTTCCTTCGAGGGTCACCCCCTGATCAATGAATCCGGTCCACTCTTCGCTGGGGCCATCTTTTGCCGCAGCGTGCCACTTCCATGCCATATCGAGTTCCCCCAAAGTTTCAAACACTTCTACTTTAGCGGCACTCGCGCGGAAGTCAACGCAACAAAGGAGGGGTGTTGTCGAATGATACGACTGAACCAAAGGACAGTATCCGGCGACGAAACAGCTGAAGCTATTTCATCAATCGGTCGTAGAGGCGCATCAACTGCGCGTCGTCGTAATACTCAAGCACAAGCTGCCCCGGCCGTGTCTTCGTCCTCAGGCGCAAAATAATTTTAGTTCCAAGATGCCGCTGAAGCTCCTCGAGCGCAGTTCTAACATTGGGGTCCAAGGGAATCGCGGCCGGGGGATGGGGAGGATTTCCTCGGGAACGCCGCGCAGCCAGCTTTTCGATTTGTCGAACAGTTAACGCGCCGCGAGCAGCACGGTGTGCATAACGCATGCGCAACAGTGAATCGGGAACGGCCAGCAACGCACGGCCGTGTCCCGCAGTGAGGCGTCCCTCCTCGATCCACTCCTGAATTTTCGGTTCCAGCTTCAGCAGCCGGATTGCATTCGCAACGGTCGCTCGATCTTTGCCCGTTCGTTCTGCGACCGCTTCCTGCGTCAATTGGAATTCGTTCATCAATCGTTCAAAGGCACGCGCGGCCTCCATGGGGTTCAGATCTTCACGCTGGATGTTTTCTACCAGCGTCATCTCCAGTGCCAACTCGTCCGGCACCTGCTTGATGATGACCGAGACTTTGCTTAATCCGGCACGCTGCGCGGCTCGCCAACGGCGTTCTCCGGCGATCAGTTGGAACCGGGAACCGATCGGCCTGACGACCAGGGGCTGAATGATGCCGCTGGTTTTGATTGAGCGTGCCAATTCCTCGAGAGCTTCTTCCCGGAAGCGCGTGCGCGGCTGGAATGGACTGGGCTCAATCAGGTCAATGTCAAGTTCCTGCGGCCCCGCGAGTTGGCGTACCGGTGCAGCAGCCGCTCCGCTAGCGGTGGTTGGCTGAGGTTGCACTGGCGTAGGTTCCGTCTCAGGCTTCTTTTCAGCCTCCCGAATGAGCGCTCCTAGCCCCCGTCCCAGCGCGTTTCTCGGCATTGTCGATAACCTCCCGGGCGAGCTGGATGTAACCCTCCGCCCCTTTGCTGTGAATGTCATAGAAAATAATGGGTTTCCCAAAGCTTGGCGCCTCCGCCAAGCGGACGTTGCGCGGAATCATGGACTTGAAGACTTGAGTTCCAAAGAAGGTTCGCAGATCGTTGGCAACTTGCCTGGAAAGCGTGGTTCGCTCGTCGTACATGGTTAAAAGAATACCCTCGATTTCTAGGCGGGGGTTCAACGTGCGTCGGATGCGCATCAGGGTATCAAGTAGTTCGGAGACGCCCTCCAGGGCCAGATATTCACATTGAATCGGAACAAGGACCGACCCAGCAGCCACTAGAGCGTTCAAAGTAAGCAAATCCAACGCAGGAGGACAATCCAGCAAAATAAACTTGTATCTTTCATCCAAGGACTTCATGGCGGCGCGGAGCTTGTATTCGCGCTCTTCTGCGTTTACCAGTTCTACCGCCGCCCCGGCGAGGTTTTTATCGGCAGGAATGACGTCTAGCCGATCGACTTGCGATTTTTGAATAATTCGGTCAAATGGCTCGTTCAAAATGAGAGCGTGATATAGAGTTCTCCGTGAGGGGTCTTTCGTGAACCCGATGGCTGCAGTCGCATTTGCCTGGGAATCACAGTCAACGAGCAGGGTGGGGTGTTCTGCGGAAGCAAGGCACGCGGCCAGATTTACGGCAGTGGTCGTCTTTCCTACGCCACCTTTTTGGTTTGCAACGGCGATAATCCGTGCCAACGAGTACCTCGCAAGCGAGAATCTAACAAAGGAGATCTGAGATTTGCAAGATGTTTCACGTGGAACAATGGAATTCGTACAACAAATTGGCGGTTGAATCTCCATTTAGGACCAAGGAAAGACGAATCAGACGCCCTCTTGCAAGACGGATCTGTTCCACGTGGAACAAAGTGCCCGTCAAGACGGACTTCAACGCGCGGAGCTTGCGTCGAACGCGACTGGACTGCCGCGTCTTGTGAAGAAGGAATGTTCCACGTGGAACACTCCCAACGCATTTTCACCTTCAGCTCCGAGAGGTCTCGGTTCCGGCACTTGGAATTTGCCTGGTGCCGACGAGGAGGAGGCGTCTGAGAGAGCGAGGGACTTGGATCGGCTCGCGCCAGTCCCATCCTTTACTGCTCTGAATTTCGTCGACATCCCGTGCGCCGATCCAAAGGATAACCTGTTTAGCTGCTATGGTTTCCGAGCCCGCCCAGCTCAAGAATGAGCCAAATTCTCCCAGAGCCCGAGAGCAGACGAAATCGAGAGGTGCCAGCTCCTCTCCCAATTCTTCGTAGCGGCTTACCAGAACCTGAATATCCGTAAGTCCCAATTCACGAACAACTTCCGCCAGAAATGTTGCTTTCTTTAGGTTCGCTTCGACCAAGAAAACATGCAATCCAGGTCGCAAAATCTTCAACGGCAAGCCCGGAAAACCCCCTCCCGAGCCTACGTCGGCGAGCCGACCATACTCCAAAGGCACGGAAACGCCTGCAAACATACTCTCACAGAAGTGTCTGTAAAGGATTTCCAGAGGGTCACGGATGGCGGTTAAATCGATCTTTTCATTCCAAGCCAACAAAATCTTTATATATTGTTGAATCTGAAGGATTTGGTCCTCGTAAGCAGGGAGCTTGAATTCCTCGAGAGCGCGGCGGATGACGGCCAGGGAGGGGGCTGGGTTGACTGTTATCATAGTAGTTACTAGTAATCTTCTTCTAATGTACGGCACCCTCTGCGGCAGCAATCGTACGTCGGAGGTAGCGCGGCCCGGCAGTGCCCGCGACCACGTCAACGGCAGTGTGCCAGATCACGGCCGGAACGAGGCTATTGTAGGCGATACGGCTTAGCCCCAGCACAATGCCCACGATAAGGGTCATCAGCATTCCGCCTCGGCCTTGATAGCTGTGCGCCAGCCCAAACAAGGCTGCCGATAGCAAGACTACCAGCCAGGCGCGCAATCCCGCTTGCGTGAGAACGGCCATGGCAAAACCACGATACAGGAATTCCTCGCAAACCCCCGCGGTAATCGCCAGCGCGAGATAAGGAAGCAGCTCCAGAGCCGATTGCGGCAAGATGCGCTCGGCGATGGCTTGCAGTGCTCCGCGCGACTCAACGGGAATGCGTCCCACACGCCGCAGATTCAGCCACTGAAGAGTGGCGATGGTTGCGCCGCCGACAACCGCGGCAAGCAGAATCCCGAGGCGGTCCGGAAACACCAAACCAAGCTGTGCGTCCGTATATCTATGTGCCCAGGCACGCCAGGCCACAATCGCAGTTGCCAGCCATTGGAAGGCGATGGTTGACGCGTAAAGCACCAGCCTCTCCATGGAGCTGACGTGCGGCATCGCCAGCAATTTCTTCATGCGCGCGCGCCCGCGCCAAGGCAAGAGCACGCCGAGCGCAAGGAATATCAGCCAGAAGTCCCAGGGCATCCGCAGATAAGAACATTTTCGGCCTAGGTCGCGCAAGAGACGAAAGCAAAGTTTTTGGCGGATGTTCGTTTTCTTGGGCACGACGATCCGTGACTGACCGCGTGGTGGGTCGAATCGAAGAGCGGTGCACGGTCGGGCTCAGTTCGAGTGTATGGAAGGGGCAGGGCGAAGCATTCCCGCGCTATAATCACGGCCAATCATGCCTCTCGTTTCGGGCACAAAACTTGGGCCCTATGAGATCGGCGCTCCTCTCGGGGCTGGCGGAATGGGCGAAGTGTACCGTGCGAAGGACACGCGGCTCGACCGCACCGTGGCCATAAAGATTCTGCCTGCGCACCTTTCTTCCGATCCTGTGCGTAAGCAGCGGTTCGAGCGCGAAGCCAAAACCATTTCCAGCCTGAATCATCCGAACATATGCGTGCTGTATGACGTTGGGCAGCAAGACGGGATCGATTACCTGGTGATGGAGTGTATCGAAGGTGAGACGCTGTCGAAGCGCCTCGAAAAAGGGGCCTTGCCGTCGGAGCAAGTACTGAAGTACGGGACTCAAATTGCGGACGCTCTGGACAAAGCACATCGCAGCGGGGTCGTGCATCGCGACCTAAAGCCGGGCAACATCATGTTGACGCCTACGGGCGCGAAGCTGCTGGATTTTGGGTTGGCCAAACCTACGGGGCCACTCTCCAGCGCCGAAACGTTGACGGCGGCAACGCGAAACTCGCCGGTGACCGAGCAGGGCACGATCGTCGGAACATTTCAATACATGTCGCCGGAGCAAATTGAAGGAAAAGAACTCGACGGCCGGAGCGACCTTTTTTCGCTGGGCGCGGTGCTGTACGAGATGGTGACGGGACAGCGCGCATTCCAAGGCAAGAGCCAACTCAGTGTAGCCTCGGCCATCCTCGAGAAAGAGCCAGTGCCAATTAGCAGCATCAAGCCAATGACCCCACCCGCGCTGGATCACGCGATCCGGAGATCCCTGGCGAAGCACGTCGAAAGGCGTTGGCAAAGTGCTGCCGATCTAGCCGGCGAGTTGCAGTGGATTGGCGAAGGAGCATCACAACCAGGCACACCTACTCCGCTGGGTTCCCACCGCAAGATACGCGAGCGCTTGGCCTGGAGCATGGCGGCCCTGCTGGCAGTGGCCCTGGCTCCGGTTGCGTTTCTGCACTTGCGTGAAATACCGCCCGCTCCGGCCGCGCACGTGCGCTTCCAGATCCCGGCCCCTGAAAACACCACGCTCGGGCCGTACGTCAAGCTTTCGCCCGATGGCCGCAAACTGGCCTTCGTGGCCGGAGACCGCCTGTGGGTGCATTTCCTGGAGTCGGAAGAATCGCGGGATTTAGCGGCCGCAGGCGGTCCACCATTTTGGTCCCCTGATAGCCGCTTCATCGGGTATGTATCCGAGAATAAGGTCAAGAAAATCGAGGCGACTGGCGGTCCTCCACAGACTTTGGCAGAGGTCGGAATAGTTTTTGCCGGTGCAGGCGCATGGAACCAGGACAACCTAATCGTCTTTGGCAGTCAGAGTGGCTTGTTCCGGGTACCTGCCTCCGGCGGTATTCCCGTTCAAATCACTGCGCTTGATCCCGCGCGCCAGGAATTATTTCATTTCTGTCCCTCCTTCCTGCCGGACGGGAGACATTTCGTCTACGCTCGTAA
Organism: Acidobacteriota bacterium; assembly: GCA_003224145.1. Lineage (GTDB taxonomy): Bacteria > Acidobacteriota > Terriglobia > Acidiferrales > UBA7541 > Acidiferrum. The sequence goes on along the minus strand of QHYN01000157.1, from coordinate 6,855 downwards.
CTCGGCTGACACCGAGAAAAACGGGATTTATATCAGCTCCGTGGACGCCAAACCGGACCAACAGAATTCCAAATTCTTGGTCGCCAGCAATTGGGGACCACTGTACGCGCCTTCGGCCGACCCGAGCACCGGTTACCTGCTTTTCATGCGCAATGGCACGCTGATGGCCCAGCCGTTCGATAACCGCCGCTTGGAGCTAAAAGGGCAGGTGACGCTTGTTGCCGAGCAGGTGGGCGATGATCTTGGCGGCGGAGGCAACGGAGCCTTTTCGGCTTCAGCCAACGACGTGCTGGTTTACTGGCGAAGCCCAGCGTCAGACCGGCAGCTCACCTGGTACGATCGACAGGGCAAGGTCTTGGGAACCGTCGGGGAACTAGGTGATTATCAAGGCTTGGTGGTTTCGCCGGACGGGACACGCGTAGCCTTGAGCAAGCGCAGTGGGCGGGCCTCAAACATCTGGCTCCTGGATCTCTCTCGAGACACGACCACGCGGTTCACGTTTGGTTCGGGGATAGACTTATATCCGGTCTGGTCGGCGGATGGGAGCCGCATTATTTTCAGCTCTGGAACCGACCTGTATCAAAAGCCGACGAGCGGCGTGAAAGATGCGGAACTTCTGCAAAAGCTCAGCGAAGCACCGTTTGTCGAGAGTTTCTCTCGTGACGGGCGTTTCCTTCTATATGACGCGTATGCTGCGAAAACGCGTTGGGATATTTGGGTGTTGCCGCTGGATGGTGACATGAAGCCCATCCCGTTTCTAGTCACTGAGTTCAGGGAGCGCGATCCTCGCTTTTCTCCTGACGGCCATTGGGTAGCCTACATTTCGGATGAGTCCGGCTACTATGAGGTTTACGTGCGTTCATTTGCGATGAATTCTACTGGGACGGCTGTCGAGGCGGGTGGCAAGTGGCAAATCTCCAATGGATACGGCCGTAAACCGCTCTGGCGCGGTGACGGCCGGGAACTTTATTACACTGGTGGAGATGGACGGGTGATGGCTGTCGAAATCGCGACCACTCCGGAGTTCAAGCCCGGAAAGCCGCAGCCCCTCGGATTTTCGGCAGGTGGTTCGGACACCGCGTGGGATTGCACAGCGGACGGTCGCCGCTTTCTCGTGGCGGTTCCCAAGACGACGGGCAAGGGCGACAGACCGGAGCCGTACAGGGTCATGATGAACTGGCAGGCTGGTCTGAAGAAATAACGCCGGAACTAAGAATCGATCTTTGCGATTTCGTCGCACTCCCCTGGCCGCGATCTTGCCGTTTGTTTTGATAAACGCGTTGGTGCTTACCGAACCGGTCAACTCCCGGAGCGAGGCGTACCGCGCGCGGGACATGCAGGTATCGAAACTCTTACTATACGCAAGCACGAACAACACGACCTCGCTATAATCGAGGCGCATTGCAGCGAGGTGCGGCTTGAGCCATACCGTGAAACTGACGGCCATGGTCAAGGCAGCGGGTTGAGCGGCGAAGCTGAGTCCAAGTTTGCTGGATTCCGTTTTGCGCCGTTTGCCGCGGCCTACTGATCCGAACGTGCTCGTTGGTTTCGATACCAACGACGACGCCGGGGTGTATCGATTGGGGCCGGAAATGGCGCTGGTCCAGACCGTGGATTTCTTCACGCCTATCGTCGATGATCCATATACCTACGGCCAAATCGCCGCCGCCAATTCCGTGAGCGACATTTATGCCATGGGCGGCAAGCCGATTTCCGCGCTGTCCATCGTCGGCTTCCCCGAAAAAGGGGACGCTGAAATCCTCGAACAGATTCTCCGCGGTGGCCTTTCCAAGATGGGGGAAGCCCAATGCACGGTCATTGGGGGACATTCCATTCGCAACGATGACATTCAATTCGGCTATGCGGTTACGGGCTTGATCCATCCCGGGCGCGTTTGGCGAAACGTCGGCGCGCGGACGGGCGATGTCCTGGTGCTAACCAAAGGTCTCGGAACGGGCGTTCTCTCCACGGCATTGAAGAAGGATCGTGCCGCGCCCGCCGATTTGCAGGCGGCGGTTGCTTCCATGTCGGAACTCAATCGCGCGGCCGCGGAGGCCTTACGAGAACTGCAGGAAAAGGCCGGCGCAGCACAGCCAGTTCACGCCGTCACGGACATTACGGGATTTGGCTTGCTCGGACATGGTCGGGAAATGGCGCTGGGAGATCCCCAGCGACAAATCGAGCCCGTGTCCCTGGAATTCGATCATACGTCGATCCGCTATCTGCCGGGTGCCGCCCAAGCCGCCCGCGATGGATTCCTTGCCGGTGGCCTGAAGAATAACCGCGATTTTCTTGGCGATTGCGTGGGTTTTGGGGAAACGGTTCCGCAGGAATTCCGCGATTTGCTCTTCGATCCGCAAACTTCCGGCGGTCTGCTCGTGGCCATCGCTCCCGAATTCGGCAATGACGCGTTGTTGGTGCTGGATCGCCACGGCGTCGCGGCGCGCCGCATTGGCGTTGCGATCCCCAAAAGAAAACCGCTTCTGTTCGTCCAATGAATTCAGAGGCCCATGGCGTTTCCTGTAAACTTTCACCATGGACACCATCACCCACGGCATCGCAGGCGCATTAATCGGCAAAGCCGTCTTCCGCGGCGAAGAGCTGTTCGCCGGGCACCCGATGAACCGCGGCCGCCTCATCACCTGGTCGCTGATGCTCGGCGCCATCTTTCCGGACTGCGACGTCGTTCGTGACATTTTCTCGCACGACAGACTCCTCATCGTTACCTGGCATCGCAGCATCACCCACTCGTTGGTTGTGCTTCCCCTGTGGGCATTGCTACTGGCGGGAATCACGCGAGCGGTTGCCAATTGGCGAAAATGGGAAGCTCCGTCCTTCGCAACCCTGAGCGCAATCTACGGAGTCGGCATCCTCAGCCACATTCTGCTCGATCTGGTCACCACGTTTGGCACCATGATCTGGTCACCGCTCAACTGGTCGCGCCCCGCCTGGGATCTGATCTTCATCGTCGATTTCACGCTCACCGCCATCCTGCTTGTGCCGCAGTTGCTCGCGTGGGTGTATTCGCATCCGGAAAAAATGAAGCGTCGCGCGGTAGGCGTGTGGCTGGTCTTCCTCCCGGCCCCTTTTCTCATCGCTCGAATTGGTGAAGTGGTTGGCGCGCCCATTTCCGGCCAAACGGTCCTGGGCGCCATGATTCTTTTCGCTGCCCTCTTCCTCCTGCCGGCGCTCCGCGGCTGGGGGCTGAAGATTCAGCACGACAAGTGGAACCGCGCAGGATTCGCAGCGGCATTGGCCTACGTCGTGCTCACCTTCGTTGCTCATCGCGTGGCCGTCGCACGCATTCACAAATTCGCCGAACTCGATCACCTGCAAGTGGAGGCGATCGGCGCGCTCCCTCTGCCGCCTTCTTTCTGGCACTGGGATGGGCTGGTTCGAACCGAGCGCGGCGTTTACGAGTTGCGCATGGACCTCAGCGACAAGCCCGCGAGCGACGGAGAGCTACTGGCCTTGGAGCATCGCTATTATCCCGATGCCCCGGCGAATTCCTACATCGAAAGCGCCAAACGGTTGCCCGAAGTCCAGAAAGTGCTGTGGTTCGCGCGCTTTCCCGTAACGCGTTTTCACAAGGAAGGCGACGACGCTATCGTGGAAATTTCCGATCTGCGCTTTCCGCGAGCACGCCCCGGGCGCCCCGCCTCGTTCACCTATCGTGTTCGCTTTGGTGCGGACGGCAACGTTGTCTCGCAAGGATGGGTCACGCGGTAGCAATCAGTGGAATTGTAGCGGTTCAAGGGCACGATATATCGTGCCCCTACAGCCTATTTTGTTGGCCTTGTGTCGACGGGATGGATCACAACCTGGCGTTCTTCGCCCACGCCAATGCTTTCCGTGCGCACGCCGGGCACCTCTTTTAGCGTCAGGTGCACGATACGGCGCTCTCGCGATGACATGGGATTCAGCCGGAATGGCTGCTTGGAAATCTGCACGCGTTCCGCGGCCACACGCGCCGTCATTTTCAATTCTTCGAAACGCAGCGCCCGGTAGCCGCCGCTATCGATGTGAATCTTCTCGTGGTAAACGGGCTCCAGCCGAAGCGCCTTGAACGCCAGGTGCTCGAAGGCCTTCAAAACTTCCCCGCCGCGCTCCAGCAGAATCTCTTTGTCCCGCCCATCGAGATCGGCAAGCACTTCCGCTTCTCCTTCCGCTCCGGCGCCGTCGGCGGAAACCGGACGCACGCTCACTTTCAACTCCAGCCCCGAGGCGCGCACAATATTTTCCAGAAAATGGCGCAGCGCCTCGGCGGTGGTTTGCCGGTCCAGCTTGCCATCTCGAATGAATTCTTGGGGCATGTGGCTTTTGAGCGAACGCCTGGCGTGCGCCTCCGGAAGACTCTTCCTTATGATTTTTTCCCGCGCGCCGGCCTCGCAGGCGCCGCCGGCAAAGGATGCTGCCGGTTCAAATACACCTGCTGCACGATGCCCACAAGGCTGCTGGTGAGAATATACACCGCCAGCCCGCTGGGATACGGGATTACCATAAACATTGCCGCCATGCCGATGGGCATGATTTTCATCATGGCTTCCTGTTGCGGATCCGTCGCTGTCATCGGTGTCATTTTCGAAGCCAGGTACATTGACGCTCCCATCAGAACCGGCAGGATGAAATAAGGATCCTTTGCCGACAAATCTCTGATCCAGCCGAACCACGGCGCATGTCGCAGCTCGATGGTGCCCTGCAGCGCGCGGTATAGCCCGAACCAGATGGGCATCTGCAAAAGCTGCGGGATGCAGCCGCCAACGGGATTGATCCCTTCCCGGCTGTAGACCGCCATCACTTCCTTGTTCATCTCCGCTTTCTTCGGATCGTTCAGCTTGTACTTCTTGTAGCGCTCCTGGATGGCTTTGATCTCCGGGGCCACGCGCTGCATTTTGATCGTCGTTTTGTAGCTTGAGATGCGCAGGGGAAATAGCAGCATGTTGATGATCAGCGTCAGCGCAACGATGGCCCATCCCCAATTCGGAATGTACTTGTGGAGCCATTTCAGCCCATGGAAGAGCGGCTCGGCGATGAACTCCAGCCATCCGAAATTTACCAGCCCGTTCAGCGGCGGGTTCATCTTTTTCAGGTCGTCATAATCTTTGGGACCGACGTAAACGCGCAACGCCAGCGGTTGCGCTGTGGAAGCCACCGCTACCTGCGGTACGGGCTCCGGCGTGTCTTGTCCATTTACTTGAACGTTGTGCCAAGCCTTCCAGTATCTCGTCTCCAGCGTTCCCGGGGCGGAGCCGTTCGGCGGCAGAAACGCCGCCGTAAAATAGCGGTCCTCAATTCCGACAAAATCTTTTCCGCCGTGCCAAAGCCCAGGGCCCCACTTGTCGATGCCTTCCAGCTTCTTGTGCGCGAAGCTGGCGATCTTCCCGCCCTCGCTGTAATACGTGTTGACGGTCTCCACCGGAACGGGATTAGTGACCGTCAAATCGCCAAAGCCGCCTAACCAGGCCAGTCCTCCGGTGATGGGCCTCCCGTTCAGTTTGACGGAAGCATCCACGCGAACCACGTAGCTATGATCGAAATGAAAGTGTTTCGTGACTTCCAGGTGCCCGTCGCTCCACCGGAATTCCGCGTCGGCTGGCGCATGGAGCGTGTTGCCGTCCGAAACGACTTGATAAAGCCCGCTGTTCGCCGCGTTTTGCAGTTGTTCATCGTCGAGCACCACCGCAAACGGCCAGCCACCCGTTTGCTGCGAAGCCTCCGGATGCACCACGTCCAGCACGCGCGGCGGCTTCGCATCATCCTTGTAATTCTTGAGCTGCCAGCTCTTCACCACCGCGCC
>QHYN01000157.1:0-1004 GCA_003224145.1 Acidobacteriota bacterium | reverse complement strand
TTTGCGGTGACGGAACGGGCGGTTTCGGTCCGAAATACTTTGCCCAGATCAGGATCACCAGCATGGAGAGCAGGGAGGCCACCAGAATCCGCAATTCCGGCGTGAACTTGTCCTTCTGTCCGGGCAGGTTCAAGAACGCACCTCATGGGGGATTGCCGCAGAGCTTCCTGCATCCTTCGAAAACATCTCCCCTCGCGGTGCTGTCTCTCTCCAGTTCTCTGGAACCGGGTCGTAGCCAAACTTGCGCGAAAGCGGATGGCAGCGCAGGAGCCGCTTCAATCCAAGCCATACTCCGCGGGTCACGCCGAACCGTTCAATGGCCTCATAGGCATAGCGCGAACACGTCGGTTCGAACCGGCAGCTCCCTGCAAACAGAATTGACAAATAGATTTTGTAGAAGCGCAGCGCGAGCAGCGAGACCCTCACGCCCACATGCGCCCTCGCATTTGTAAGGGCGGGGCTTGCCCCACCCGTTTCTTCGCTTCCGCCAGACGAGGAAGCTGTAGCTACCTGCGTGCCAGTGCTGGATCGCATTACACGTTCTTCAGCAGCCGCAGCAAATCCGCTGTCAGCGCCGCAAACGCCGTGCGTGTTACCGAGCTCTTGGGGTGTATGACGATGTCCCATCCCGCGGGTATCTCCGTCCGGTGGCAACGTACGATCTCGCGCACGCGCCGCCGGATACGATTGCGCACTACGGCACCGCCCAGCGCTTTCTTGATGCTGAAGCCAAAACGGCTCTGACCCAGTTCGTTCGCGCGAAAGAAAACGGTGAAGTGGGAACTCGATCGGCGCTTTCCGGTGCGGTACACGGCGTCAAATTCTCCGCGCTGCACCAGCCGCGCCTCGCGCGGAAACGTTCTCCCCCGGGCCCCGGAATCAGCCGGGGTCAACGGGTTCCCTGCACTACTCGGGGGTAAGCCGATGGCGTCCCTTCTTGCGGCGCGCCGCCAGCACCCTGCGGCCGCCCTTGGACTTCATGCGTGCGCGGAAACCGTGCGTCT
>QHYN01000314.1 GCA_003224145.1 Acidobacteriota bacterium | reverse complement strand
GACGCACCTGCCGGTGATTCTCGATCCGAGCCATGCCACAGGGAAGCGCAGCCTGGTGCCGGCGGTTTCGCGCGCGGGCGTGGCGATTGGCGCGGACGGCTTGCTCGTGGAAGTGCATCCCGCGCCGGAGAAAGCCATCAGCGACGGAGCGCAATCGCTGGATTTGGCGCAATTCGCAAGAATGATGCGCGAGCTGCAGCCGTACATTCAGCTGTGGAATGAATCGAGAAAGGCGCAAACCTCAGCTGCGGCAGCGGGTTGAGAGCTAAGGTCTGTCAGCGAAGAATTTCCCACCCTTTGCAGAAAACATAATCGCATAGGGCAGGCCACCCGCCTCAGCCTTCCGGGTACCAATCCCTCCATGGCTTTCCATCGGGCTTTCCACTCCGACGCCTGCCGATAGCCTCCTGAAAAGCTTTAAAGGCTCGAATCTGGGATTCGTTCGGTGATTGGGGTTTCAGTTTCTCCAAACGGCTTGCCACAACCTCGGGGTCTATGAACCTCTCGATGATTTTCAGCTGTGTGTACCAGATTTCGCGCGGCAGTGAATCGTCAGAGCCGGCCGAAGTGGCCTTCTCTGTCATGGCTTCCAAAAAGACGACGAGTCCTTCGTCGGTTTGAGTAAAGTTCTCCACCCATGATTTTGGCTCGTCCGGGCCTGCCCATTCCGCCCAGACTCCTAGAAGCGTTCCTAGCTGGGGGTGGGCAGCAAGCCTCCCGGACTCGGCGGCTTTCCGAATCTTCTCAACCAGGATTTGCTTCAGGTCGTCGACAGACGTGTCGTCGAGCAGTCTTTCACTTTGAGTTCGGCCTTCCTTCTGGGAGTCTGTCTCTATCGCGACTTTCATTACCGGCAGGTACAGACCCTGGCTGATCTTCATGGCTTCGGCAAGATATGAGCGACGCTTGGTAATGTCAGGTTCCTCCTTGAGATACCAGCGAATGATTCTCGACGCGTGCATCCAAGTGGGGATCGCGAACATTCCGGGTTGCCCCTCGGGCAGGTCATCCCCGATGTCGAACAGCGCGGCGATGAACGGAACGGCATCGGCGAGACTAACTTTCTGTTTATACGCCTCGAGGCGGTCCAGAGCTACGGCAAGTAGGCCTTTCTCTCTTAGCTCATTGAATCGAGAAACCAACGCGTCGCGGTTACCGGTCGAAGCCAAGAGTGAGTCGAGGTGTGCCTGGGAGATGTCGCCCTCTGGAATTGAGAGCAGGAAATAGCGATCAAATACGTCTGGATGGCATACCCGCAGCTCCCGATAGTATTGGTCCTGATTCCCTGTCGACACTTTCGGAAATAGCTGCTTGAGAATTTCTTCGGCATGAGCCCTGCTCTCTTTATGCGCCGCAGCAGTGAGCGAATCAAGCCTGAGCTTCTCCTCCCTCTCTATTTCTGAAATGTTCTTTCCACCTCGCGCGTCGTAGGGCCTTGTTAGACGCTCTTTGTTCCTTGGCAGGAGATGGAAGACGCCGGGCTCGAAGACCCGGAGCACCTCTAGTGCAATCAAGTCTATTGGATTCACCTCGAAGCTACCGCGGGGGGCCATTCCAGCGACCCGGACATCAAGGACACCGAGGTATCTGTAGACGTCCCTTAGCGTTTGGAAATACGGAGCCAGCCCAGAGGTAAACAGATTTGCCCATCTGCTCGGCTTGAAGTTCTTGCTGAATTTCGGGTCCGCGAGAATCTCGTCGAGTCTGGCAAAGAGGACCCCCTGTAGCTTGCTCTGCTCCACTTGTGGGACATCAAATCCCACCTGGACGATTTTTTCGAGGAAGTCCTTCCCGGAACCGCACGTCCATTTCTCCAGGTTCTGCTCGACTACGTCCCTCTGGAATAAGGTCAGATAAACGAGGTTCGGGAAGTCGGCGTTCGCCTTGATTAGTTGGAAAACGACTCTTACTTCATCGGCAGTTAAGCGGTCCAGGTCGTCGATGACAACCAGTAGGGGTGACTTTAGCTGGCGGAGCAAGCCTGCAACTTCTCCCTTCCTCTCCTGGAGATTCTTCTCCTTAAGCTTCTGTAGGGACGAGAATGCCGTCGCGGCTTTTTCGGCGAAGTCAGACGACCACGCTATGAACGCCGCGAGGCAGAGAAAGAGGGAACCGCCGACTGCCAAGTATGGCTTCATCCATGGGGCAATAAAGCTCCCGCCCAGCCCTAAGACCCCCGCCACAGCAAACGCAGAAGCGAGCAGCGGACGAATACCGGTAGCTATGTGGGAACCGACCTTCAAATAAGCAGCGTAGGCAGAGAAACGTTCGGCACGCTGCTTTGCTACCTTTGTCTCGTCCTCCTTGCCTAGCGCGAGTGCGATCTCTCGAAAGAATGCGTCGGCCAGTTGGTCTTGGGCGGCCCACTGCCATGGATTGAACTCTACGATGGTCGGAGCGCCCGCCCCCCTCGGCGCAGGTTCTCCAGCACCATGTTCTTAATCGAGGTCTTCCCGATTCCCCAAGGTCCGTAGAGCGCGACGACCAGACTGTCGTTCCCGGTCCACCCCTCGACGACTGCCGCCAGTGATTCGGCGAACGCAGACCTCCCGAGCAGGTCCTCTGACTTGGACCGTATCGGTCTGTCGGCCGAAAATGGGTTGGGCGGGCGATTAGAGATCACTTGGGGGCTCCTTCCCGCGGTTCGTTATTAATTAGGAAGTTATCATAAAGCAGCGATACCTGGATAACATTCTCTAATTGGCTTTGCCGCCAGCACCTACCGCGATTCCCGGCGTCGAAAAGAACAGAGCAAAGACGAGCACGACATGTCGTGCCCCTACGAAGAATGAGGGCCTAAGAAGGGCCGCGCTATAAAGGAATCGGAGGAAGCGAACAAGCTGGGCCGGTAAAAGTAGAAGCCGGCGCTACGAAAGCGAAGAGAGATTTCATTGCGCATAGGGCGCGCAATGGCGAAGAGATCTCGCTTCGCTCGGAATGACGGGCAGGGGGAAAGGCAGGTCTAAAGACCCGCCACTCCAGCTAGCAGGCGAATCCTTTAACAGGCGCGGCGGTAGAGGTCGAGGGCCCAGGGAAGGGTTTCGCGATGCGCGGCTAGGACGAAGCCGGCGGCCTCCAGGATGGAAGCCAAGCGCTGCGGGGAGTGAAGGAAGGCGCGGAAGCGGTTGCGGGTGAGGCGAAACAGAAGTTCTCCAGGATAAAGCCGGCGCGGACGAACCACTTATCGCGAGGATAAGTGAAGGCAAGCGGCGCGAGCGCGTGGCCGCCAGGCGAAGCAGCGCCTTTGCATCGGGGTAACAACAGACGAGGCCGTGAAGAGTAGCGCGGGCCGACGTGATGACGAGCGACATCCAGGTAAGCGGGCGAGGCGTCCGCGAGCGTGACACCGGTCAGGCCGTCGCCGGCGAGTTCCGCGGCGATGACGCCAATGCCAGAGCCAACGTCGAGAAGATGAAGCCCCGCGAGCGGCGAGCGGCGGAGTTCCGCGAGGAGTAGCCGAGTGATGCGGTCGGGGCCGCGGCGTTGGTAGCGGCGCAGATCACGCTCCCCCTTCTTAGGATCGAAGTGGACGGCTGCGGCGCAAGAGGTAGAACAACACGTCATGCAGTAAACCTCGACGGCGCGGAAGCGGTCCAGCGGTGGCGGATTTGTGCCAGGAATTGCTGTTTGTTTTTGCCCATGAGCTTGACCAGCGCTTGGTTTTCGGTTTTTTCGTGGGCGGCGGCCCAAAGGACCATTTCTGCGAGGACGGGAGCAAGATCGATTCCTTTGGCAGTGAGAGAATAAAGTAGCTTTCGCCCATCGGACGGATGGGGTTTCGCCGCGATGATTCCGTGGGCTTGTAGTTTGCGCAAGCGATCTGTCAGGATGTTCGTCGCGATGCCTTCGTAAGAGCCCAGGAATTCCTTGTAGGTCCGGAATCCCCGGAGCATCATGTCGCGAATAATCAGTAACGACCAGCGATCGCCGAGCATCTCTACGGAAGCATTCAGCGGACACCCCGAGCGGCGCATGGGGTTGCGCTTTTTGGGCATGTGATTATGGTAGCAGATTTTCACTTGCATTTTGCAAGTAAGATGGGCAAACTGGCGCACGCGTGATTCGCACGTGCGGAGGATCCCGCTGGCCGTTGTTGGCTTCCCGCAAAATTCACGGCGATTCTTGGGAGGGTGAGGATGAGCAAGGTACGAGTACTGGTCGGCACACGGAAAGGCGCATTCATTTTGACCTCGGACGGCAAGCGCGATAAGTGGGAGGTGAGCGGTCCCCATTTTGCGGGCTGGGAGATTTACCACGTGAAGGGATCGCCGGTTGACCCGAACCGCATCTACGCATCGCAGACGAGCGGATGGTTTGGCCAAATCATTCAGCGCACCGATGATGGCGGCAAGACCTGGATTCAGCCCGGGACGCCGCCGGGCGAACCGACCACCGCGCCCGGAGGAATGCCAAAGGGCGAGAGCAACAAGTTTGTTTATGACACTTCCGCGGAAACCGGGAAGCCGCTGACTACTCACCAGTGGTACGACGGCAACCAACATCCCTGGGAGTTCAAGCGCGTATGGCACCTTGAGCCATCGCTCAGCGACCGGGAAACCGTCTATGCCGGGGTCGAAGACGCGGCGCTGTTCCGCTCGGCGGACGGCGGGAAGTCGTGGCACGAACTCGCCGGATTGCGTGGCCATGGCACCGGTCCCAAGTGGCAGCCCGGCGCCGGCGGAATGTGCTTGCATACGATTATCTTGGACCCCAGCGATCCGAAGAAAATCTACATCGCGATATCCGCTGCCGGAGCGTTCCGTACGGATGACGGCGGCAAGACCTGGCGGCCGATCAACCGCGGGCTGAAATCCCCATACATTCCCAATCCGGAGGCGGAAGTGGGCCACTGCGTACACCGCATTGCCATGCACCGCTCACGCCCCGGTGTGCTCTTCATGCAGAAACACTGGGACGTGATGCGCAGCGACAACTCCGGCGACTCGTGGACGGAAGTCAGCGGCAATTTGCCGACGGACTTTGGGTTCGTGATCGACGTTCACGCGCACGAGCCGGAGACCGTCTACGTGGTGCCGATCAAGAGCGACGGGGAGCACTATCCGCTCGAAGGAAAGCTGAGGGTGTATCGCAGCCGGACGGGCGGGAACGAGTGGGAGGCGCTCACGAAAGGTCTGCCGCAGCGTGACTG
>QHYN01000313.1 GCA_003224145.1 Acidobacteriota bacterium | reverse complement strand
CCGCCCATGGAGCCGGGCATCACCGTGCTGGTCATGACGACCAGGTGGTACGCCAACTTGGTGCGCAGCGCGCGGCCGATGGATTCGCAAGTGGGAATCGCGTAGCGCAAAGAAAAACCGCCATCCGCTTCGGTCGGAGTGGCCACGACGACGAAAGTGGCGTCAGAGGCGATGACCGCAGATTCGATGTCCTTGGTGGCGGAAATGCGTCCGCGGGATTCAGCCAGCAGCTCGGCGAGGCCGGGTTCGTGGACCGGCGGCACGCCGCGGCTAATGGCATCCACTTTCTGCGGATTGATGTCCACCGCGTGAACGGCGAACCCCCGCGCGGCAAAGCACGCCGCCATGGGCGCGCCGAGTTTGCCCAGACCAATGACCGACAAAGACGAGACCATGCGCCTCCTGACAGAGAAGCAAGCATTTTAACGTGTGGAAGCCCGCGAATAAAAGCCTTCGAAATTTGGGGTGATAAAAAAGGGGCAGCGGGAATCGCTGTTGTTCAGGAGCTCTGATGACCCGCCGACTGCCTGTATTTTCGGCGAAGACCGAAGAGCTTGCGCATCGGCCGCGTCGCATGGAGGAAACCGAACCACACAGGAATGAGCTTAGGACGAAGGACGCGCCAACAGGGCGCAAGAAAGCGTCCCCAATTGCAGCGTTCGCCGGAGGATTCCAGAATGTGGGTGGAATCAGCGATGGTGTAGAGGTGCCATTTGCCGCCGGCCAGTTCGTAATTGCGGCGGGCCTGCGGGTCCGTCCAAACGCCTTGGGCGCCACCGGGATGATAGCCGTAGTCATGATTCTGGTGGATGGCCGTGACCTGGCTCGAAACATCGACAACATCGGCGCCGAGGTCGCGCGCCTTCCAAACGAGGTAGTGATCCCACCAGATGCGCCCGACGACGAGCGGCGGAATCTCGGAATAGAGGCCGCGGGGGAAGGCGAAATAGTCGACCGCATCGGGGCCGCGGCGAACTCCTTCTTGGAGGGCGAGCTCGCGGAGACGATCAGCGGCACGGGGCCCGTGGAAATCGATGGGCTCCGGGATGTCCATATCCCAGCGACGGCCGACCATGAGAAATCTGTCGTGGACGGCTTGCACGCGCTGGAGGGCGCCGCAGAACTCCGGCAAAAGGATGATGTCGCAATTGAGGTAGCAGAGGAGATCGTGGCGCGCGATTTCCTGTGCGCGGGCGAACATGAAATCGAGGCGCTTGGTGCCGAATTCATTGCGCTCCACAAAAGGCTCGTGGCGCAGGCCGAGCTCGCGGGCAATTTCGGCGGCGCCGGGATCATCGCCGAAGAGAATGACTTCCACATGGGGATGGAGGAGCTTCCAGCTCTGGAGCGCATTTCGCTGGAGGATGGCGCTTTGATCCCGGAAAGGCTTTGCGGTAGCGAAAAACGTGAGCATCTTAGCCTTTCCACTGTACTTCTCCAGGGGAAAACGCGAAAGGGGGATAAGGGGAGAGGAAAGATACCCCCCCACCCCTCCGTTGCATGGGAAAGAGTGCGGAAATGTTTGATTGCAAAGGGGTTGCGATTGCGCAGTTGCGCCAAGAGTGCGGAAGAATGTGAAAAGAAAGGGGATAGATCGAGGAATGGTTTGAACGTTGGAACGTTGAAATGTTGGAACGTTGAGGGTACACCCCCGGGCAACAGTGCAAAAGCATGAAAGGAAAGAGGTTGCCGGAGGAGACTCCTGCAAGTTGTTGAAACCAGGGGTGCAAATTTGCAGGGGTAAGCTGCAAGGAAGCGACCCGTCCGCAGCGACCCGTGATCGGTAAAGAAGCGAAAAATCCCCCCACGCGGCTACGCCGGCTGCGGGGCACCAAGGTAGGCGGGGGTGGCGTCCTTTATGACACACCTATAGTATACCATCTGGGTAGTATTTGTCAAGGAATTTATAAATCATTTGTTTATTTAGAGATACATGGGAGAGAGCCTGTGTGGGAACTGCGAAAGCAATTCCTCAGCGGCTGAAGCCGTGAAGAAGAGCCAGCGCTTATGTCGGACCTGAAGGTCCGACCCCCAAAGCCATATCGATTTTGCGTTAGTTGCGGCACGGCTAAAGCCGTGCCCTCCTGAAAACCGTAGTTGCCACACGGGGGCTAGGGGGCTTGGGCGGTGAGGAGGAGGTGCCAGCCGAGGCGGCGCTCCAGAGCGCGGAAGAGAGGTTGCGGCATCCAGCGGAAATACCACTCCTTGACGTACTGATATTTGACGTAGTCGGAGATGCGATACGGAAAGATGTGTTCGACGCGTACGTCGGTGACGCGGAACCCGTGGCGTTCGAGAAGCTGCCGCCCTTCGCGGCGCGTATAGGTGTAGGTGACCGGACAGCTCGTTTGTGCTTCGGAGTTTTTGGCGACCCACTCGGAGAGCTTCCAGAACTGCCCTTTGCCTTCGGTCAGCAGAATCCAAGCCACTTTGTACGAGCTGCGATGATAGACCATGATTTTGATGGTTGTGCCCGGGTGCGTATATTGGCGCAACTGCTCAAGCACCGCCTCCGGGTGCGGCGTGTGGTGAATCACGCCAAAGGAATAAATGAGATCGTAGGGCTCGACGGGAACGAAGGTGCTGAGCTGCTCGGCATTGCCTGGACTGAAGCGGATAAGGTCCTCCAGTCCGAAGACCGCGGCGCGCTGGCGCGCCAGCTCCATCGATTTGTCGGAGAGGTCCACGGTGGTGACTTGCGCGCCAGCGCGGGCGAAGTTGATGGTGTCCGTGCCGATGCCGCAGCCGATTTCCAGAATTTTCTTCCCGCGCCAGCGTTCGAATTCCGCAAATCCCGGAATGTGATATTCGACGAAGTATTTGCGGGCTTCGACCTGGTCAAAATATTCCCTGGTGCCGATGGGCGCGGTGGAGTGCCGGATGTTGCAGGGACGATCGTTCCAGTAGTCACGGACGCGCGCGATTTCGACGTCGGCGAAGGGCATGGAGACAGTATAGCGGGAAGGGATAAGGAGCGGAGCGAAGTCCCCTATTTTTGTAAGTGAAAACAAATGACAGGACTTTTTGAGGGGAACGTGTTAGGAATATCGGGGGACAGGCCCGCAAGAAATTCAAAAACTTGGGAAAACCTCGATGAAACCAGAATCGCTCCGTTCTGTGAATGTGGTGTGTGTGTTGTGTGTGATTGCGCTGGCGGGGGGGTGCGGCTCGTACCAGGCGCCGCCACCAACCCCGCAACCCATTTCCGTGGCGGTTAGCCCGCAGGCAGCAGCGGTTGGAACGGGGCAAAGCACGCCCTTCACGGCCAACGTGACGAGCGACACCACGGGTGTCACCTGGACGGCTAGTGCCGGAGCCATCGACGCGAACGGGAATTACACCGCGCCGCCGGG
>QHYN01000156.1 GCA_003224145.1 Acidobacteriota bacterium | reverse complement strand
GGCGGGTGTTCGCTCATGAGACGGGCTCTGCCTGCTCTTTCGTTGGGGCCATGGAAAGCAGGGCTGGACGAGCATTATACGCTGGTAGCCGGAAGCTTCAAGGAAAAGCGTCCGTGGAATTCATGGCGACCGGTTGGACGCGGGGCAAGAGCAGGCATCAGAAAAATCAATCTGCACGATGAATATTTCAAACTGCGATGGGCGGCGGAGACGCGTATAATCCTGTGCGAAAAAGTGGCGGGTCTCCAGCAATTGAATCCAAAGCCAGCGGAGCGGACAACTCTATGAAGTGCGCAGGGTGGAAGTGTAGATGCAGACTTGTCCTGGTACTCGGGACCATGCTGCTCGCCGTAGTTCCCCTCGCCGCACCGCAAACGCCCGCCCCCGCCGCAACATCTGCTTCAGCAACGTCCGGTTCCTCAAAAGCCGCGAACGAGAAATTGGCTCAGCTCGAGCAACGCGTCACTGCGGCGCAATCGTCGGCGGATAACGCCTGGATGTTGGTCAGCGCCGCGCTGGTGCTGATGATGACGGGGCCGGGGCTGGCGCTTTTCTATGGCGGGCTGGTGCGACGGAAAAACACGCTGGCGATCATGATGCAGAGCTTTGCGTTAATGGCGCTGATTACGGTGATGTGGGCGCTGGTGGGGTACAGCTTGTGCTTCGGTCACGGAATGGTGATTGGTGACCGCTTTGACACGGGATCGGTGATTGGCGGATTCGAACACGCGTTCTTGCGCGGGGTGGGCGCCGAGCCCAATCCGGATTACGCGGGCACCATTCCGCAGATGACCTTCATGATCTATCAGTTGATGTTCGCCATCATTACGCCCGCGCTGATTACCGGCGCGACTGCCGAGCGGATGAAATTCAGCGGAACGGTACTGTTCATGTTGCTGTGGTTCCTGGTGGTGTATGCGCCGCTAGCGCATATGGTGTGGGGCAAGGGAGGCTTGCTGAACGCCGCGCTCGGAGGAAGATTTCCGACGCTGGACTTTGCGGGCGGGACGGTGGTGCATATTTCCTCGGGCGTTTCGGCGCTGGTGTGCGCGCTGTATCTTGGAAAACGAACAGGGTATCCGAAGCAGCCGATGCCCCCGCACAGCCTGGTGCTGAGCTTCATCGGCGCTTGCTTGCTGTGGGTAGGATGGTTCGGTTTCAACGCGGGAAGCGCGCTGGCGTCGAATGCGCTGGCAACGAGCGCGTTCGTGGCCACGCACTTCGGGGCGGCAGCAGCGGCACTGGGCTGGAGTGCGGCAGAATGGCTGAAGAATGGGCGGGCCAGCGCGCTAGGGGCGATATCCGGCGCCGTGGCCGGACTTGTCGCGATCACCCCTGCGGCGGGATTTGTGGCGCCTATTCCCGCACTCGTGATCGGAGCTGTTGCCGGGGTGTTGTGCTTCGGGATGGTCACCAAAGTGAAAAGCCTGTTTGGTTATGATGACGCGCTGGACGCCTTTGGGGTGCACGGCGCGGGCGGAACGATTGGAGCGCTGCTCACCGGCGTATTTGCGCAGCAGTTGATCAACCCTATTTTTGGCGCGGGGAAAGCGGTGGGAGGGATCGACGGCCATTGGGGGCAAGTGGGCAACCAGCTTGTGGGCATCCTGATCGCATGGGTCCTCGCGCTGGTGGGGACCCTTGTGCTGCTGAAGATTGTGGATGTGCTGATCGGGCTGCGCGTGCCGGAAGAGCACGAAGTGGAAGGATTGGACATTACGCAACACGGCGAAGAGGCGTACAACCTTGAAACGTGAGAGGGCAACGGGGGACGCGCTAAAGCGCGCCCCTACACATCAGCTAGCCGGTAACAGAATGGCAAGCACGGGGCGGAGCGGAAACATCCATGATGAAACTTGAGGCAATCATTCAGCCCTCGCGGTTTGAATCCGTAAAGGATGCGCTGCGCGAAATCGGCGTCGAGGGCATGACGGTGACGGAAGTGCGCGGCCACGGCCGCCAGAAGGGCCACACGGAAGTCTACCGCGGCCGCGAATACACCGTAGACCTGCTGCCGAAGGTTAAATTGGAGATGGTGCTGCCGGACAAACTGGTCAACCGCGTGGTGGACACAATCTTGAAGACCGCCAAGACAGGAAAGATTGGTGACGGTAAGATATTCCTGTCCAGGGTTGAGGAAGCCATCCGGATTCGCAATGAGGAGCGCGATGAAAACGCTCTCTAGTTTTTCGCTCTTGGCCACCGGGCAGCGGATATCGTGACGGCGAGGCGTACGAAGTGACAACCGCCGCGCGACCGGGATTTGATTCAGGCATCCCACCCTCAAAAAACATGGAAGGCTCCCCCACGCCCTTATCCGTGCTCGGGCCACAAGCCGACGCTGAACGCCAACGCATCCGGCAACAGTTTGAAGGAGGCACGAGCGCGCGGGAAACGCTGAAAGCACTCTGCGAACTGGCGGACGGAAACGTCCGGCAGATTTTCGGCGAAGTTCTGCGCGTTCACGGCCACGAAGCACAGGGACTTTGCCTGCTCGCGCTCGGCGGTTACGGGCGGCAGATGCTTTTCCCGTACTCCGATCTGGACATTTTGTTTTTGTTCGGAAGTGATCGGGCGGAGCAGGAATCCCGGCCGCTGATCTCCGAGTTTTCCCGGACTTTGTGGGATCTTGGGTTCCGCGTCAGCTCGGCAGGACGCACGTTGGAAGAGTGTAAACGCATCGAAGAGGACAACGCCGAATTCCATCTGGCGCTGCTGGATCGCAGGTTGCTGGCAGGGGATTCCGCCCTCTTCGAAAAGCTGGATACGAAGATACTCCCCGCTTCGGAGAAGCAGGCGCGACCGTTTTTGTTAGCGCAATTGCACCGGCTCACGAGGGAACGTTTGACGCGCTACGGAAACACGATTTTTCACCTCGAGCCCAATGTAAAAGAATCCCCAGGCGGGATGCGGGATTGTCAAGCCACGATCTGGCTGCGGCAACTCGCGGACGAGAAAAAGGGGAGTCGAAATACGACGGCCGCCGAAGAAGAGCTTTCCGCTTCCGCGGTGGACTTTCTGAGCGCGATCCGATGTTTTCTGCACTACAGCAACGGACGCAACGACAACACGCTGACGTATGAGCTGCAGGCTGCGGCTGCCCAGCGCGCCCTGGGCATCGGCGACGGGAGGGCCAGAACCGCTTCAGATTGGATGCGGCAATATTTTCGACACGCGCGGACGCTGAACCGCCAACTGCTTCGCTACCTCGAACAAAGAGCGCCCGTACCCCTGACCCTCCGCCAACGGTTTTTCAGCGCCGCCCGTGCGGCAAGGGTTGAAGCCGGTGACGGCAAGCATTTCCATGTACGCGATGGCCTGCTCGAAGTCGTGGATCTGCCTGCTCTCTCCGACCGCGCGATCACCTACTCGCTTTTCGCCGAAGCGGCTCGCAGCGGTGCTCCGCTAAGCCGCGAAGCTGAGCGCAGCATTGGCTACATCCTGACCCATCCGGAACTCCCGCCCAAGAACACGGAGCTATGCTGGGATAAGCTGCGCGAAATCCTCGGGTCGGATTATCCGGGCCTAGCTTTACGCCCGATGCAGAGGTTAGGACTGCTGACGGAAATTCTGCCGGAATTCGGGTTGATCGATTCCTTGGTGGTGCGTGATTTTTATCACCGCTACACCGTGGACGAACACTCGCTGCGCACCATCGAACACTTGCAGGAATTGGCGGAACCCCCAGATGAGCGAGGAGCGCATTTCGCGCAGCTCTGGAAAACTGCCGAACGGCGCGACTTGCTGATTCTTGCCATGCTGCTGCACGACGTGGGCAAAGGCATGCCTGTCGAAAACCACATCACCGGCAGCCTTGCTGCGCTCGACAGCGCCGCGCAGCGCTTGAAACTTTCGCCGGAGGAGAAAGCGGAAATCCGCTTTCTCATTGAACATCACCTGGACATGTCCGCCACCGTGCAGCGCCGCGACATCTTCGATCCTGCCACCGTTTCCGGATTTGCCGAGTCGGTCACCACTCAGGAGCGCCTCCAGCGATTGTGCCTGCTCACCTATGCCGACATTCACGCGGTGAATCCGGAGGCATTAACGCCGTGGAAGGCAGAGATGCTTTGGCAGCTCTTTGTGGCCACATCGAATTACTTCAGCCGGACACTGGACCGCGACCGACTGCACGCGCACGACGAAGTCTCCCTGCTGGGACGGATCCAGGGGTTTGCCGGCGAGGCGACCACAGAAGAGATTGAGCGTTTCCTCGAAGGTTTCCCGCGACGCTATCTCGCGGTGCACTCGGCCGCGGAGATTGCTTCGCATTTCGCGCTGTACCGCAAACTGAGCACAGAACCGGTGCAAGCCGAAGTAGCCGCCACGCGCCATAGTTTCGCCCTGACGCTGCTGACAGCGGACCGCCCCGCGCTGTTCGCCACGATTTCCGGGGTGCTTGCGGGCTGGGGCATGAATATCAACAAAGCGGATGCTTTTGGGAACGCGGCGGGCATTATTTTGGATACGTTTCACTTCACGGATTTGCACCGCACATTGGAGCTGAATCCCAGTGAAATCGGACGGTTCCGGAAGAGCCTCGAGGATGTGGTGAACGGAAAGGCGGCGCTTGAACCGCTGATAAAGGGCCGCGAGAGCGCCAGCCGCGGGCGGACGCCGAAGGTAACGGTCGAAACAAGGATTAACTTCGATGATTCCTCATCGGCCCACTGCACGCTGCTGGAAATCGTCACGCAGGACCATCCGGGGTTGCTCTACGAGATCGGCTCGGCGCTGGCGAGGCTGGGATGCAACATTGAAGTCGCGCTGATCGATACCGAAGGACACAAAGCCATCGACGTTTTTTACCTCACCGCGCAGGGCAAAAAACTCACCTCACAAAAACAGGAGTTGCTGCGGGAAGTGCTTCAGGAAACTTTGTCTTAGAGCTGATCCTCAAAGCTATCTTTCTAAAAAGAGAAGCGGGCGCTGAGCTGGATCTGGCGGCCCGGAGTGGCGGCTTCCGTGATGGTGCCGAATTGCGGCGTGTTCACGAAGCGATCCGGCGTGCCGAGATTCACCTTGTTCAGGGCATTGAAGAATTCAGCGCGGAACTGGAACCTCATCCGCTCGACAAGGCTAAATTCGCGAGCGAGGGCGAGATCCAGCGTCTGCATGCCGGGGCCGATGACCGTGTTGCGGCCCACGTTTCCGAAGGTGAACGCAGGTGGCGCGGCAAATGCTTTCGGATTGAACCATTCTGCGGCCGTTTGCGTGCCGGGGCCGAAAATGGGCCGGCCGGCGAGGTTGGCCCGAATCGGGTTTTCACCCAGAACCGTGCCGGCGTTTGCGGTATCACCGAAAACAGAAATCGTGAGCGGGAAGCCCGTCTGAATCTGATAGACAGTGGACAGTGCCCAGTTGTGAGAGAGCGCGCGAGCCAGGCCGGAGTCGCCGTAGCCGGGAATGTTGTAAACGGCGCTGAGAGCAAAGCGATGGCGGATGTCGCAGGCCAGGCCTTTTTCCGCGGCGAGGTTGCTGTCGTTCTGCGGAATCGAGGATTCGAACATCGGTGAACGAAAGTCTGGAGCATTGCTCAGGCTCTTGGCAAAGGTGTAGTTCGCGAGCAGGCTGAGGCCATGCGCATAGCGGCGGCGCATGTTGATGTAACCGGCGTCGTACCAACTCTGCGCCGAGTTGGCGAGCAAATTGATGGTGCTCACCGGCGTGCAGATTGCCCCTACGGGACAACTGGCGGGAGGGGTGGGAGAAACGGTGACGCCGGGAGCCAAGACGGAATTGTTGACGAACTCGAGGATTTTGAGGGGGCGCCTTGGACCGATAGGGCCGGGGCCTGGAGGCGCATTGTTAATGAGGTCGGCGCGCTGCAGATGAATGCCGCGCGTCCCGAGATAGCCGACTTCGAGAGTGGTCTCGCGGTCGAGACTCTTCTCGACAGAAGTACTCCATTGCTGGACATATTGTGCGGGAGCGTGCGGGTCAAAGGCCGTAAAGCTCACCGTAGTCGTGCCGAGGACTGCGGGATTGAAGTTGAGCGACGTCTGAGCCTGTGCGGCGCTCAGCAAAGAGGCGGGGGGATTGAAATTGTCAAACTGCTGGGTCTCCGGGAAGACAAAAGGCACGTTATGCCGCTGGTTGCACCAGGTATTCAAGTCAACGGGCGTGAAGAAAATTCCGTAGGCGCCGTGCAGAACTATGCCAGCGTTAGCAAAGTTATGGGAAATGCCGAAGCGCGGAGCGAAATTGTGTTTGTTCGAGTACATGAGTCCGTCGGGATATCCATTCTGGCCGCCGATGAAGATCTGTGGAGTGCCACTCTGGAACGTGAGGTTTGTGTTGGTGTACGAGATGTCGTGCAGCGGCCTGGCGTATTCGTAGCGGAGACCCATTTCAATGGTAGTGGTTCGCGTGAGCTGAAAGCTATCCTGCACGAAGCCATCTGTCGCCCAAGCGCGGAGCTGCATCTGGGGAATGCCGGCCTGGCGCTGTTGCACCGCCGGCAGGCCCATCAAGAAACTCGCGAGGGCTGAGCCGGTGCCGTCATTCGTGCCCGTTCTGGTGGTGTAGCCGCGAGTGAACTGGTAGTAGCCGCGATTCTGAAAGAAGCCCCACATGGGCCAGATGTAGCTGCGGAAACTGCCGCCGAACTTGAGACTATGACGGCCCCGCTGCCAGTTCAGAGAATCGCGAGCCTCGATCGTGGTATCCCAAGCGCGCATGGGTGTGGCCGCATAGGTGTCTCCCATGCCGGAATAACCTTGCACGTTGAACCACGGAGCTCCCCAAGCTCCCGGGCCGCCAAATCCGATGCCCAAAATACCGAGCTGCGAAACGATGTCGTTGGTGTAGGCGCTTTGCGTGAAGTGGCTCATCGCCAGGCGCGACATTGTGACGGTGGCGATGTTCAGCAGACTTGGCGAAATGATCCGGTTCCAGGCCAGGCCGCCCTGCTGCGCGAAATCATCGTGGCCGGTGCCGAAGCCCGGGAGGTTAATGGGCATGAATCCATGCTCTGCGCTGAGGGAGAAGCGCGCCGAAAGCGTGCTGTTACTGGAGAAAATCTGATCGATACGAACGGTCCCCTGATCGTTGGTGTGATGTTCATCGCGAACGTCAAGATAGTTGTTGCAATCGACGCCGGCGCCAACCACGCCCGGTGTGCCCATCATGGAGCCGCCGCAAGACATCGAGCCCGCTGTTAAGTTTGGCTGAGGGACGTACTTCAGAAGAAAGAGCTGGGCGGCCTGACTGATGTCCTGCGTCGGAATGGTGTTATTGGAAAAAGCAGCGCGTGGACTCGTTGGGCTGGCGGGCTGACCGGGCGTCGTTACATTGTATGGGTCGTAGATCGTGACGCCGCTGTTTTGAAAGTTGCCGGCGATTTCATCGGGCGTGGGAACGGTTTCGGTCATGGAATCGGCTTGTGAATGCCGATAGCCCTCATAGTTGAAGAAGAAGAAAGTCTTGTTGTGGACGAAAGGACCGCCCAAAGATGCGCCGAAATTGTTTTGGACGAGAAACTTCGAGGAGCCCATCGCGCCGAAAGTGTAGGCATCCATCGCTCCGTTGCGCAGAAAATCATACGCGGTGCCGTGAAACACGTTGCTTCCCGAGCGCGTAACGATGTTGATTTGCCCCCCGCCCGCTCCTCCCATTTCGGCGGAATAGCTGCCGGTTTGCACCTTGAATTCCTGAACCGCGTCGGGTGAAGGGCTGAGATTCATGGTATTGAACGTCGGATCGGTGTTGGTGGTGCCGTCCAGCAAGAAATAATTCGCGTTGGGCCGGTTGCCGCCAATGCTGACCGCGGATCGCTGCCCTGGCCGCCAGTAAAGCGGATTCATGTCTCCGGCCTGAGCGCCATGGCTCATATGCGCGCCCGGAACAGTCAGCACGAGATCAATGAGCATACGGCCATTCAGCGGAAGATTGTTTACCGCCGCAGGCTCGATGACTACGCCGATGCTTGCGTCGACGGTGTGAAGCACAACGGCGGTGGAATCGACCTGGACAGCGTCGGACGTGGAGGCAAGTTTCAGAGAGAGGTTGAGTTCGAGTTGCTGGCTAACTTCGAGGCGCACCGGATGGATGAGCTTTGCAAATCCCTGCGCTTGCGCAGCGAGGTCGTATTCTCCGGGCAAGATGCCCGTGATCTGGTAGATGCCCTGCGAATTGGTGCTGACGCGGCGCTCCACGAGTGTCTCTTTCGAAGTGAGCACCACTGAAGCACCGGCTACCGGACTCTGTTGAGGATCGGTGACGGTGCCGGTCAATGCCGCATAATTACTTTGGCCAAATCCGCTTGGCGCAACGCACAGCAGGAAGAGAAGGATAGCTCTTCGCAAGATCTCACCCCGTCTTGTAACGCACTTCAAATACCTTGAATCCTGCTTCGCACACCCCGACACTGTGCACCGGAGACCACAAGTTCCCGCGTGGGGAACGAGCCAAGAAATTCGGGTGATTAGACAGAAGGCAGCTACTAGTTGCAATACTACAAAAATATTAGTTGGCAAGGACTCTGGGGATCACCCGGCATGAAACACCGATCCAGAACAGAGGGAATTCTATTTTTTGCTTTTGTTGGCTACGCCGGTCCAGCGCTTGACGAGGCCCGCATCGATCCCGAGCAGGTCAAGCACGCGCCCGATCGTGGTGTCCACCATGTCATCGATCGTGCGGGGCCGGCCGTAGAATGTGGGCATCGGCGGGAAAACAATAATGCCCAACAGCGAGGCCTCGTAAAGCAGCTTGCAGTGCCCAGTGTGCAGGGGCGCCTCGCGGGGCATTACCACGAGCCGCCTCCGTTCTTTCAGCACCACGTCGGCGGCGCGCACCAGGAGATTATCGGCAAAGGAGTGGGTGATCGCCGAAAGCGTTCGAATCGAGCAAGGCGCGACGATCATCCCTTCGGTGCGGAAGGAGCCGCTGGCGATGCTTGCGGAGATGTTCATCACGTTGTGGACCACATCCGCAAGCGCTTCGACGTCTTTGACGCGCCAATCCGTTTCGACGGAAATATTCAGCTTAGCCGCGTCGGTCAGAATCAAGTGGACTTCATGGGTGGCCAGCTTGCGCAAGACCTCAAGCAGGCGGGTTCCGTACGGCAAGCCGCTCGACCCCGATATGCCGACGATCAGACGCGGCTTTTGGCCGGTGTTCATGCGCGCGCGGTTCTTCCGGAATTCAAACTTTGCATGATGATGATTTCGCCGTCCATGAATGCACAGATGTCAGCAGCCATCCTACCACTGATGAAATGACCTAACGGCATGCTGGCGTTGGACGATTCGCAGAAGGGGCTCGATGTTCCAGAGGTCAGCGGCGGCGGTATACGACAACATCGTCGCCGTAGGCACCGCTCGGTGTATAGGCGGTGGTTCGGCGGCCAATGTATTCAAGATCGTTGGTGTGCCGAGCGGGAAGAACATTATTTGCGAGAAAAATGCCACCAGGATTCAACATGCGCGCGATGTTGGCCATGGCCAGCGCCTGCTGAAAACGGTCGTAATACACAAGCACGTTGGTAGCAACCACCAAGTCGAATCCTTGTCCAGGCGGCAGGTTCAGAGTCTGCGCGACGATGTTCGCGTCGTAGACCTGCACGTGCGCGGTGTATTGTGGACGGATTGCGACAGCGCGGGCCACCACTCCGCCTAGGGTAGCCGGGACTGGCAAAGGCTTGGCGGACGAGCCGAGAATCTCACCGAAACTTTTCCAGTAGGAGATTGCGGGGGGGCTCCATTCCGCCTGAGGGTCGCGGGGGAGCTGCACAGTATAAGGCCGCCCGGCGCGCCCCAGTCCTGCCAGTTTTGTGACATGGGTGATGACGGCGGAATTCAAATCCAGGCAAATAACCTGCACGTCTTCCGCCTTTCCAAGACCCAGCCGCGCAACTGCCTCCAACACGGCGAAAGGCTGCAAAGTCTGCAACGGATAAAAATCGTAGCCATCGCGCTTGTCCGTGAAATCAAGCCCCGGCCCGATGACGGCGATGCGATGCATGCTGCCGGGAGCCAGGGCGCCTTTGTTGACCATGGCGCGCAAGGTCTCCTCGATCGCAAAGTTGGGCAGCAGAGAAGTGTCCACGGAAAGGCCGCGAGTCTCGAAGAGCGTTCCGCGAGCGAGGTAGACTTCGGCGGGATCGGCGGCCTTTTCGGCATCTTTCAATTTCTTTTGATAATCCGCTTGCTCAGCGATGAACCGGCGCAGGTTCTGCGTGAAAAACAGCTCGACCGAGCCTTTCGCAATTTCCTTTCGCGCCAGGAAATCGCGGACAAAACGGACTCTCTCATTTCGGGCAGCATTGGGGAGAGCAATTGCCAACGCATGGATGCGGGCGGTGGTGGCGGAGGTGAGTTTTCCGGACTCAGACGCGGCGTGCTCTACGGTATCGACGCGGGGAAGAGTTGTGAACGATGTGCCGTAAAGGATCAGATTGCTGATGGAATCTTCGATGCCGCGGTCTATGCGGCCCCGGACCTCGGCGTCCCGCGCGCGAATCCAGTCGTTCCACGCAGCGCTTTCCTGAATCTCGCTGCCGGGAAGTCCGGACCCGGCGTTCAGACGAAGAGTCTCCTGAACTTCTTCGAAGCGAAGATAGCGAATTGTGACTTGGCAGACAGAGACGGCAACGGAGAGGAATACAATCGCTGCAATCAGCGCTCTATGCCATGCGCAATAAGAAAGCCGCCGATAGAGGATGCCCTTTGTCGCACGCATCTTAAATCATGATGGGCTTTTCTGAAGAAGCCCGGAGGCCCGTGAGAAGCTCGGGCAAGCCAAAGGTCGAAGGCTGCGATTCGAGCACATCTCTATCCGTCCAAAACGGGGCACGTCAGCCAAATCAGCGATGCGCTGAGAGCCCGTCGTGAATGCGCCGAAGTTCAGGCAAATCCTGGTCCGCTTTGCTCCAGAATTTCTCGGCGGCAGCAAACTGCTCGCGCGCCTGAGCGGAGTGGCCTGCGTGCTCTGCAACGAGACCAAGGGCAAAGTATCCTCCAGCGTAAGTTGGGTCGTGCTGGATCATCTCTCGAGCGGTGGATTCCGCCAGATTCCAATCGCCGCTCTGGCGAGCTCGCTGGGCGATGGATTCGAGCTCAAAGCGAGCGGCGCTCCAAGCATCGGGACCCGGCCGAGCAAGGGTCATTTTCACGATGTCCTGCAGCAGGGCCTCTCCTTCTTGCGTTTTCTTCTCGCGCAGCAAAATTTCAGCCCGCAAAGTGCCTGGGAATGGCGAAGTCGCTACCAAGTTTACTGGAAGGTGTTCGGTTTCCTGCTCGGCCAAGGTCAGTTCCTCTTGAGCATCATTGGAGTGGTCCATCGCCAGCAGTGCCTGGCCAGCAAGCGTATGTCCCGCAAGCCGTGCCAGCGGCCACGGACTTTTTGTCAATTGGCGCGAGGCCTCCAAAGCTTCCTCGTAGCGACCCCTGCTCAACAAGAATTCCGGCCACGCTTTGCGATTAAACTCGAGAAAGTCCGTGTAAGCGGGAACCACAAACGCCTCGCGAAATGCGGCCTCCGCTGACTTCATCTGTCCCAGTGATTGGTAGCTCATGGCCAGCAATTGCAGGTTGTGAGCATGGTGCCAGTCATAACGCGGGGGTATGTTCTCGGTGCGGTAGTAATCCTCCTCCAGTGCCTTTGTTTTGAGAAATTCGGCGATGGCTTCCTCGGTTCGCCCCGCGCGCATGAGCTCATGGCCGTGCATGTGATGCGCATGAGGAATCGCTGAGGCCAAGCGCAGGTAAATGCTTGCCTCCTCCAGAGCTTCCTTCGTCTTGCCAAGGTTTTCCAAGGTGTGGGCGTAGTAATGGTGCGCGGCGAAGTTGTCCGGCGCGAGCGCGAGAGCAGTCCTGTAAAACGCGATCGTATCCACGCTGCCCGCCTGGCCGTGAGTGAAAGGAGATCCCTCGTCGGCCATGCCACGTTGAATCCAGAACCATGGGTCGTTTGGATTGGCCTTCAGCGCGTCGCTAATCGACTTCCGGTACGCCACGTACTTGTCCGGATCACCGTTGTCCTCAAGATAATCCAGCTCGCGGTCGCGAATCGTAATCCAGGTTTGTTCGCGTTTGCTGACTCTCGGCGCGAGCTCTTGCGCCCTTCGAAAAGCGGCCCTTGCCGTCGCCGGATCATGCAATCCGATGTACGCGTCGGTCAAGCCGAGAAAGGCCATGGCCAAATTGGGGTCCAGCCGCAAGGCTTGGTGAAAGGAGCGGATTGCCTCAATCCAGACGAAAGAATGAACGTACGCGAGGCCTTGATCGTAAAAGGCCTGGGCCTCGGGCGACGACGTAGTCACCTTTTCGTGCAAAGTGCCGATCCCGGGCCGCAGAACCACGGCGCGTTCCAGAATTTCGCGGGGCACGGGGCCAGTCGCCTGGTGCGCCTCATGGCTTGCTTGAGGTGCGGGCAGTGACCGGCGGGCCGACCCACACGACACGACCACAATTAAAGCGAACTTGATCGACTGTCGCACTCTCTCTCCTCGCCAGTAATTGTTGCTCTTCCGCTCTGCCAGCATCAGTTCTCTTTCACACTTCGGCGATCTCTACAGTACGAACATAATATCCGGAATCCAAGCGCCGCGCTTGAACCGCAGGTTCTTTCACTGCAAGGCGGATCATGTAAGTTCCCGGGGCACTGGGCGACCAGGCGTGTGACCACAACGTCCAGGGATCATTCTCGACCTGATTGAAGTTG
>QHYN01000155.1 GCA_003224145.1 Acidobacteriota bacterium | reverse complement strand
CCGCGAAGACGCAGATTCCCTTCGCGTTGCAATGTGCAGATGCGTTCCTGCCGTACGCACGAAGCGACAATTATACGGCGACGCAGAAAGCCGCGCCAGGACACAAAACAAAGTACTTGTGATTATGGATTACCAAATTTTCAGGAAGCAAGTGTACCGCAGTACTGGTTGCCAAAGAGACAGCATGGAGGGGGTAATGGATTCAGTACAAATGAGGCCAGCCAAATCTCTCATTTCAAGTCGTGAACAGTGCAAGGGATACTCGCCCCGCCTCGCGGAGACCGTCACTTGGATGGTTCGGCGATCTGAACGTGATGGTGATCGAGCAGATCTCCGGTGGCGTGGTCGAGCTGTGCAACGGATAACTGGAAGTTGATCTGCGCTTGAATGAGATTCAGCTCCGCTTGAGCAAGCTGAGTCTGGGCATCCAGAACGAAGAACACTGGCTCGGCGCCCAATTCGTACTTGCGCTCGTCCGCATGGAGAGTGTCGCGGGCAAGATCCGCGGCAACCTTAGCGGCTTCCATCGTGAGTTTGGCCTCTTCGAGAGAATGCACCGCATTCGTGACTTCCAGTGTGATGGCCTGATTGGTCTGACGCTCCTGATATTGGTCGCGGCGACGGCCTGCCAAGGCATCCCCGAGATTGGCCTGCGCAGAATGTCTCCTCACGGGCAGGTTCAGCGAAAGTAAGGCGCCGTAAGTCGGATAGGTGAAGTGGAAGGTTTGGCTCAGACTGCCGCTCAATCCTATGTCGAGCCCTGCCTGTGAATTATTGAGGCCATTGCCGGAGTAGAACCCGGAGAGTTCGAAGTCCGGCTTCAGATTATTGTGTGCCAGACGAACGTTCAGATCATCGCTGGCGAGTTGCTGGCGCACCGCCTCAAACTCGGGGCGGTTGGCAAGTGCCCGCGAAAGAGCGCTGGCGATATCCGTACTCGTCAGTTCACCGAGGGGCGCGGGCTGGTCGGTCAGTTCCACATCGAGCGCCCGAATCGCCGGGTCAAGGTCGGCCCCGATGGCCCGCCGGAACACATCTGCCGCCTGTTTCAAGGAGTATTCCGCCTGGATGACCCCCACGCGCCGCGAAGCAACTTGCGACTCCGAGCGATAAATGTCCAAGGGAGGCAGGGCCCCCAGGCTGAGGGCCTTCTTGTCATGGTCATAACTCTTTTGCGCTTCATCGAGCGACTTTTTCTGCACCTCGAGATTTTCCCGCGCGAGTACGACAGTCCAATAATTTCCCACGACCTGGAGAATAATGTCGCTCACTTCTGCCTGAAACACCGAGCGGGCTTGCCTGAGGTTTCGCTGTGCGATCAGAATCGGCGCGCGATTCGGAAAGAGTCCGAAATTGCGAAGCAAAGGCTGGGTAACTGTGAACTGGACTGCGGTTGCGAGGGATGGATTCACAGTGTTAAAGGAACTGTTCGTCGAAAACTTGTTGGCGCTAAAGGCCGTTTGAAAACTCGTGCCCGTCGGAAAGGTTTGCTGATAGCCCAATTGAGTAGTCTGCGTCAAATTGTTCAGAATCGATGCGCCTTGAAGTTGCGAGGTCGTCAGCGATTTCGCCCGGGTATCCGCAAAGCTGGAAGTCGCCAGAGGGTCGAACGGAGCATGCGCGCGGCCAAGATTGTTTTGAGCGAAGTCGATCCGGGAGTGATCGAGCAGAATATCCGTATTGTTTGCGAGAGCCAGGCGGACGCCATCGTCGAGAGTGAGAACCACCTTCCCGTTCACGACGTGATCTTCCAGGCCCTGCGGTGCCGGCAGTGGCGCTGCTGCTTTTTGCCGAGAGCTGCTTTCGTGAGACGCTTCCAGGCGTGGCGCATTTTGCCCTCGCGAAGAAAGACCACACACCAGAAGGAAAGGCACGGCAGCGAGGAAAGAACGGAGCGCTCTCATCAATCACCTCCGGGAGATTTTTTCTCGAACCGATGACCCTATTCGTAGCGAATCGCTTCCACCGGATCGAGCCGCGCGGCTTTGACCGCCGGATAAATGCCAAAAATCAAACCTACGGAGATAGAAACCACAAACGCCAGAAGAATCGAGCTGATGGTTACGATGGTGGACCATCCCGCCAGCCAGGCAATGAGTTGCGACATCGCGAAACCGAGCACGACCCCAAGCAGTCCACCCGCGAAAGAGATCAGCACCGCTTCAATCACGAACTGACGAATGATGTCCGAACGCCTGGCACCGACCGCGCGGCGCACGCCGATTTCGCGTGTACGCTCGAGAATGGCGGCCAGCATGATGTTCATGATGCCGATCCCGCCGACCAGCAGCGAGATGGACGCGATGGCTACCATGACGGTGTTGAAGAGCTGCTCGGTGCGCTTTTGCTGGGCCAGAAGTTCGGCCGGCACAATCACGCTGAAGTCGCTCGCATTGTGATGCGAGGAGTTCAGGATGCCCCGCACGACCTCTGCGTCCGTGGTGCTGGCGTTGGTTGAAGCGAGATGCAAATACATGCCGTCGATTTCGTCCTTTAGCCAGCTTTGGGAATCCTCGAGCCGGAAACGCACAGAATTTAGCGGAGCGTAAATGAGGTTATTCATGTCCTCAGCGCGGATTCCCGAAATGTCGGATTGCGGAGCGAGCTGGGGCGCGACGATGCCAATGACATGGCACCACAGTTCATTGAGTTTGATGTATTCGCCGACAGCCGTGGCGGCGCCGAACACACTGTCTTTCGCGGCGGCTCCCAGGACGCACACCGGCGCAGATGCGCTATTGTCCGATGTGTCGAAGAAGCGGCCTTCTGTAACACGGAGGTGCGCGATTTCCAGGTAGCTAGGCTCGACGCCATAGACGATTGGCGCGTCTTGTTGCGGCTTCGGAAGAATCTTTCCCGGAGTAAAGCGCTTGCGCGGCGTCCCGCTCTGAATATCGGAGACATTCTGCCGGATGACCTGATAATCGCTGATCGTTAGACCAGGTGAATTTTTCCTGACTTTCATCAACTCCTGGTAGTTATGAGCTTCCTTGGCCTCGACGATCAGATTGCGCACGCCGAGCTGCTCAATGAAGGCCATAACCTTCTGTTGCGCTCCGGCACCGATGGAAAGCATGGCGACTACCGCGGCCACGCCAAAAATCATGCCCAGCATGGTGAGCAGGGAACGCAGTTTGTGGTTGGCAAGATTCTCGAAACCGAAAAGAAGATCGGGCAGCCATTGCGCGAAGGATCTTGGCTCGGCCAGGGAAGGAGTATTCATTGGCGCGGAAACCGCCTCATGGCGAGCCTGGCCCCACAGCTGGGGTTGAGCCACTGGAGGCTTTAGCCTTTTCCGCCAGCTTCGCTTCGGGATTCACGAGAGCCACAACCGTTCCCAGAGGAAGGCCCTCAAGAACCGCGCGGCCTTCGCTCAATGCTCGGACTTTAACTTCCTGCATCTCGAAGCCGCGGTTGCGTTTGCAATAGACGACTTTCTTTCCATCACGCTCGAAGACCGCTTCGCTCGGAATCGAGACAGCTTTTGAAAGCTGGTCGCCGCGAATGCTCAAGTGGGCTGAAAAGCCGGGACGGAGCCGCTGCTCGTGGCTATTGAGCTGAATATCAAGATCGAATTTGTGCTGGCTAGGATCGTCCCAGAATTCGTGAGAGGTCGCGCCGCCGACGGTTTGTACTTTGCCGGCAAACGTTTCGCCAGGCAGGGCATCGATCTGGATGTCCACCTGCTGGCCGGTCTTGAGATTGGTGCGGTCGGTCTCCCCGACCTGCGCGGAAACTTGCAGATGAGAAATATCGACAACCTCAGCGATCGGGCTGCCCGGATTCACCTGGTCGCCGACGTGGTAGTCGGGAAGCGTCATGCCCTCAAAGAACATTCCTCCCGTGGCGTCGCGGTTGCCGCGAATCACGACGAGACCGTCGAGCGGGGCGGTGACGCGCATTTTTGTTATGTTTTCTTCCGCTTGTTCCATGGCGAGGCGCGCCTTATGGCGCTTCTCCTGGCTAATGGCCAAAGCCGCTTCATTCGAAGCGCTGTGTGAGCGGATGTCCTGTTCGAGCTGAGCCAGTGCGCGTCTGGCTTCATCCAGAGCCAGGAGATTTTTTTGCGCATCAATCTTGCTCACCAGTTCATTCTTGCTGACGTCGAGTTCGGCCCGTCGCACCGCGTATTTTGCCTTCAAGAGCGCGGTCCGGTCTTCGGCAGCCTGGACGGCCGCGTCCGCTTTGGCCTTGACGATTTCCTGCTCCGCTTGAAGGAGATCGCTGCGGTTCTGCGCGAGATTGTATTCCTGCTGGCTGGGATCAAATTCAAGTATCACGTCACCCTTGTGAACCTGAGCTCCGAAGCGCGCCAGTTTGATGATTTGTAGAGTTCCGCCCGCAATCGGCGGAGCCGCAATGACTCTCGTTTGTTCGGAGCGCAAGTAGCCGGTGGTGACAACTTTCAATTGCAAATCAACCTGTTTTACCGTAGCGGTGGGAATTTCTGGTTCGATGGCTAGAGCGGTGGTTTGGCGGCACGCGATGCTGCTTCCGCCCAAAAAGATGAGAAAGAAGAAAAGTGCGTCGCGTTGCGAGAGTCTGTTCTTCACAGTGAGCTTCCTAATGCGACAGCGTTGGGTCCTTGACAGCGAGCTGCTCCCCCGGCTTGAGCCCCTTTGCAATCAATATCTCATCGCCGCTCTGGCGGGCGACTTCGACCGCATTTTCTTCGAACTTGGAGCCGCGCCGCACGTAGGTGACAGTTCGCCCAGCCTTGCGAAACAGAGCCGTCGCCGGAATAACAATTCCATCAGGAATTTTTGCTACCGCCACGCGGACCGTTGCACTCATTCCCGGAGCAAGACGCGGATCACTTTCAGCCAGCGACACATCAACGGAAAAATCCCTGGGGAAAGGCCATCCCGCGTTGAAATCGAGGCTGGCCGTAGGGCTGATAGCTTCGACGCGGCCATCGAAGCTGCGGTCTGGGACCGCATCGACGCGCACGGTGACCGTCTGGCTGGCTTTCAATTGGCCCCGCTCTGCCTCTTCGACGCGTGCCGATATCTTCAGTGAGGTTGCATCAGGCAGCTCCGCGATAGCCGCACCGGGCCAGGCACGGTCACCCGGTTTGAAGGGCGTGGAACCGCCCTGCGGTTGCCAGTGGTTCTGGAGCGCCACCACGCCATCGAGCGGAGCGCGCAAGCTCAAGAATGCTAGGCTGCGCTCGTCTTGCTGGACTTGAAATTTTGCCTGGTCCAGTTTTTGCTTCTTGCTCGCCAAATCAGCACCCGCGGAGGAGCGATCGGCTTTGAGCTTCGCTTCGGCTTCCTTCAGCTTCTCTTCGGCATCCGCAACTTTCAGCTTGGCCTGCTCGCCATCAATGGCCGAGAGGATTTCTTGCTTGCTGGCATCCAGGCGCGCTTTTTCGACGTTGAATTTTGCGGTCATCACGTCGGTCAGATCCTGCTCTTCCTTTAGCCGCGCCGTGGCCCGGGACTGCTGAATTTCCGCTTCAGCGGATTTGACGCTGGACTGGTCTTGGGCAAGCTTTTGCTTCACCGTAGTGGCGTCAAATTCAACCAACAGATCGCCTTTTTTGACTTTCGCCGCGTTGGCCACCAGGTTGACGATCTGTAAGTCACCCGCGCCATAAGGCGCGGCGATAATCTTTGATCGAAGCGCCTTGACTTCCCCTTTGATTTGCAGCGTGTCCACGAAATCCTTGCGCCTTACTTCGGCGGTCGGGATCGTCGCCGTGGAGCTCGCCAACCGGAAAGCGCCGAAACCCAGCACCCCGATGAGAGCGACGGCGGCGCCGGCGGTGAACTTCTGACGCGGTTTCCAATTCTGAATCCCCAGCATCATCGCTGTATTCCCGAGGGCTGCTCTTCTGCCGCAAACCGTCGAATCAGTTCGCCTTCTTTCAGGCCAGAGAGAACTACCACATCCGTGTCGTTGCGGGAGCCCATTTTCACGGCACGCTTCTCAAAGGAGCTGGAACCCTGCACCCAGACAAACGAATTCCCCGATTCCAATGCCACACTCTGGCAGGGGACCACCAGAGCTTTTTCTTCCGAGCCGAGATCGAGATCCAGAGCCGCAGAAAGGTCCGGCAAGAGTCTTGGCTCCGTGCCTTGAATGGAAAAGCGCGCGCTGAAAACCCGAACGGTTTCACTGAACTGACCGGTGTGACCGAGCGGGGAAAGATCTTCGAGAGTTGCGGCCAGCTCGATGCCGGGGTAGGCGTCCAAATGCATTTTCGCGTGCAGACCGGTGCGGACTCTCAGCAGGTCCACCTGGTTTAATTCGACGCGGACCTCCATCTGCGAGGGATCCACGACGGCCATGAAGGGCAAACCGGCCCGGACCTGGTCCCCCTGCTGCACCGTACCCATACGGCCGCCGAGCCAAATTGTGTTGTAGACGACCACACCCGCCATCGGGGAGTGCACCGTCATTTTTGAAGCGTTGCTCTGGGCGTAGCGCATGGCTTCCTGGGCGCGGTCGCGCTGGATCTCCAGAATGCGGATGTTGGCCGCCGCCGCGGCTCGTTTCAACTGGTAGGTTTCCTTAAGCTGCTTCAGAGTGGCTTGCGCTTCGTCCGCGGCCTCCTGATTTTTTTCCGCGTCGATGCGGGAAACAACTTCATTTCGTTGTAGCTCAAGCTGCGCGCGCTTCAATTCGTCTTCGGCCTGCTTCATCGCGGTGTCGTCTTTGGCGCGGGCGATGTCTTCCTCGGCCTTCTTTTGGGCGACCTGGCTGACGAGATTGTCGTAGGTGGCTTTTTTGTCGAGATAGTCTTTCATCTGCGCTTGCGGATCGAATTCCACGAGCAGGTCGTCCTTCTTCACGGGAGATCCGGCGGGCGCCAGCTTGGTGACCACCATGGAGCCGACCTGCGCTCCCTCGAGCCTTGGTGCGAGGACCGCGAATGAGCGGGCGGCCATGGTGCTCCCGTTGAGTCGCAGGGTCTGCGAGAACTTCTTTCTTTCGACTCGAACCGTCGATTCCCCCGCGCTGGGCGCAGCCTGTACCCGTCGGAAATGGGCCAGAACGAAAGGAATGACGAACAGAATCAACAGGGAAGACGTTCCCACGAGAAGGAACTTGGGCTTGCCGCCGAGGAGAGTTCTTAGCCTCATAAGCTCATCTAGCCCTGGGAGGAGCTGGAGGATACGTCCTTCCTGGGCGATTGGAATTCGAATCCCGCGAAATGGTTGTTTTCGGACCCTGTTAGCCCGTTCTCCCGAGCCTCTGAGTTTATCTCAGAAGTAAGACCGGGAATATCCATAGAATACCCCAAGCTTGGAATTTGCCAGCCGACCGACTTACCACTTCCTTTAGACGCCAGCGGCGGCTATTTGTCCCGGAGTGGATTCCACGGTTTGCTTAGGACGAGATCCCTACTGTCACCCAAGAGACCGGCCAGCCGGATTTGCGAAGGGCCAATCGCGGTTCAAACGCGGCTCGTTGGACGGAATGTGGTGCTTTCGCTACACTGAACGATCGAATTGGAAGCGAAAGACGCGCTAGGAATGCCGGAGACGATCCATAAAGTTGCGGGCGTACGTGTCCGATTCGCGCCCTCACCCACAGGCTATTTACACGTCGGGGGAGCGCGCACCGCGCTGTTCAATTGGCTTTTCGCGCGGCATCACGGTGGCGTGATGATTCTTCGCATCGAGGATACCGACGCCGAACGCAACAAACCCGAACTGGTGCAAGGGATCATTGACGGATTGCAATGGCTGGGCGTGGATTGGGACGAGGGCCCGTTTTACCAGTCGCAAAGAACCGAGCTGTATCGCGCCGCGGCAAAGAAATGCCTTTCGAACGGCAGCGCCTTTCTCTGCTACTGCCCTGCGGACAAATATGCCGGCGGCGACTATGCCGAACCGCCGGCTCAGGACGAAGAGCCGAAGGGCGGAGGGCCGCGGCGGGTCACGCGCTGTTCCTGCCGCGACGGCAAGCCCTCGACACAGGGTGCAAAGCCGGCGATCCGGTTTAAAGTTCCGGTCGGGGGAACCACCAAATTTGTGGACGCGGTCTTTGGCGAACGCGAATTTTCGAACGACGAGATTGAGGATTTCGTCTTGTTGCGCTCTGGCAAAGGCGACGAAGAATTCGGGCAGTCGATGTACCAGCTTGGCGTGGTCGTGGATGACATCGACATGCGCATCACCCACGTGATTCGCGGCGCCGACCACATTTCGAACACGCCAAAGCAAGTGCTCTTGTACGGAGCGCTCGGCACAACACCTCCCTTCTTCGCCCACGTGCCGCTGATTTTAGGCGCGGACAAGTCGCGGCTTTCCAAACGTCATGGCGCCACCGACGTGAACATGTACCGCGCGGAAGGATTTTTGCCGGAAGCGTTTCGCAATTTCCTTGCACTCCTCGGCTGGTCTGCGGGCGGAGACGAAGAATTCATCCGCACGAAGGATTTGATTGGAAAATTTTCGCTGGAAGGCGTGAGCCGCACCAACGCTGCTTTCGACCGGCCGAAACTCGAGTGGTTCAATACCCAATATCTGCAGAAACTCCCCATCGAAGACTTGCTGCCCGAAGTCGAAAAGGAATTGAAGGGCAGTGGCTTGTGGAAGCCCGAATGGGCCGCGCGTGCCGCACCGGGCGCGGATGGGCGCGATCATGCGTGGTTTTCAAAGACCGTTGATCTCCTGCGCCCACGGGTTCGACTGCTACCCGATTTTTCCTCATGGTCGCGCGCGTTTTTCAGTGATGAATTCACGCGCGACGCCGCGGCCAAGGAAAAATTCTGGAAAGATCCGAAAGTGCCGGAACTCCTCGCCAAGCTCGCAGACGCGCTGCAAAAGCTCACCGAGTGGAACCATGACGCCTGCGATCACACCACGCGCGCCGTTGCTGAAGCAGGGGGCGTGAAAGCCGGATTGCTGATCAACGCGACGCGCGTGGCCATCGTCGGCCAGGCCGTTGCGCCGCCGCTGTTCGACACCATGGTCGTGCTCGGCCAGCAGCGCGTCGTTCGCCGCCTTCGCGATGCCGTGGCTGGATTCGGACAAGCCTGATTCCTTCCTTGAAAACACAGGAAGTTTGTTTTCCGCATCCAATTGGTGTTCGAGCAGCGGTCTCACGCTTAGCGTTTAGCGAAAAACTCCGGGTGAGCGAGCTTTGCCGCGGAGGCGGAAGGCGCAATGTTGACGACGGCGTCGAGAGGTATCGTCACTGGAGGCAAGCAAAGTTCCGTGCTGCACGCCTGGTAACGAAGCTTCAAGGGAATATGCTGTTCGCCGAGCGGGGCATTCGCGAGAGCGGTGACGGGCATGCGAAGAATCACCGTTCCTTGGTAAACATTGAGCGGCTTTTTGGAAAAAGTGAACGTTTCCAATTTTCCTTTGGGGTAGACGACCTCGCTGCTGTTGAATCCGGCAGGGAGCTCCGCTTTGAGATCGGTGGCGATGAGGTAGTCTTCCGATTTCTCGCGGGCATTGACGTGGAATCCCGGGCGAATCTTCATGACCACGGCGATTTGAAACGAGCTCCCGCGCCCTGCGGGATCAAGCGAAGCGTAAATTTCCGGCTTGACGACGTCGCGCCCGGAAGGGACTTGCGCAATCGTCGCAGGGAGAAAGGCGGCGCACACCGCTAAAATGGCAGCACCGAGAATCGCGGTTGCGCGTTTCACACCTTCACCTCAGCGCCCAGTTGCTGGGAGATGACGCGGCTGATCACCCCGTAGAGGTCCTCACCGGTTTTTTCCAGCACAAAAGCGTTTCGAGACTCGTTCCAGCTGAGTTTGAAGCTGGTGGAGAGCGCGGAGATCCAGATTTCGCGCACCGGCGTGTTCGGCGAAATCACAAACTTGGCTTCCTCCGGCTCTTCGAAAAGAATTTCAAGTTTGCCGGCTTCGCCTTCGACATCGAAGCCGTGCTCGTCGCCAAGAACAAGCAAGCGCTTCTTGAGATCCTCGAATGCAGCGTCGGCTTTCCGCTGAAAGTCCTTTTCCTCAAGCATGAATTCAGCCTACACGACTGGATTTTTTCCGGCAAGGGAAGGTTCAGAAATCCGTGATTTGACACATGTTTAAGCGAGATCCCTTAGGGAGCTGACTCATTTTGGAACAGGCGCTCCCGCAACTCGTAAAGTGTTTCGTTGTGTGACGATAATCACAATGCGGAAGGGCTTTTTCACTCTCCTGAACTAAAGAAAATCCAACAAAAGATGGACAATCCCTTCAGTCAAGGCAACCTTTTGCCAGCAGAAATACTCTGAAATTGAACCCAGTCCAAATTGTCCCCAAGGGGTTTCGAAGCGGTCGGAGAACAGTCAGTTCACTAAAACTCAATCTCTGGCACAGGAGTGTGTCTCATGAACAGGTCCGTTCTTGCAGTGCTTGGCCTTTTGTTTGCGTGCGTCCTGATGATCTGCAGCTGCGGCGGCTCCATGACGAATCCGGTGCAGCCGGGAGCATCGGCGTTGTCTGTGACGATCACGGACACGCCCCCAGCGGGAGTGACGGTGCTCTCGTTTGAAGTGAGTGTCACGGGAGCCACGCTCAATCCCGGCAGCGCGGATTTGCTGGGTGGCCGGGGCCCCGTGCGGATTGAAGTGGAACAACTTGAAACCGAGTCGGCGTTTCTGAATACCGCCAGAGTCAATCCGGGAACATACACGAGCCTGAATCTTACCTTCGCGAATCCCGAACTGACCTTCAAGAACGGCACGACGATGACGCTGGCGGGTTGCGCCTCAGGAGCGGTGTGCGAAATCAAGCCGACAGGAACTCTTTCGTCCATGGTGACTTTCCCCTCGCCGGGACTGGTGATCCCGGGAAGTACGGGTATGTCCGGCATGATGGGCGAAGACGACGAGCAAACGGCAATGGGGATCAAGCTGGATTTGGACTTGAACACCATCCTCTCCACCACACTGGGAGTGGATTTCAGCCAGACGGGGGCGGTCACCGTCAAGCAACTGACGCGCAAGGTGGAAGGCGAGTTTGACGACGTGAACGAACTGAAGGGCACGGTGCAGAGCCTCAACACCACCAACATGACATTCACGCTGCACACCATGAGCGGAGACTTTCCGATCACCACGGACACCAACACGCAGTTCGAGTTTCCAAACTGCACGGCGAACAATTTTTCGTGTTTGCAGGCCAACATGGTTGTGGAAGTGGACGCCATGATGATGCCGGGAGGCATCTTCCTGGCGAGACAGATCTCTTTTGAGGACGACGCCGAAGACGACGAACTGGAAGGCGTGGTGTTCAAGATTGATGACGCCATGCACTTCGAGCTGGTCGTGCTGGACGAACTGCGCTCGCTGAACAACATCAATGTAGGCAACCCGGTCGTAGTCGCGCTCAGCAATCCGAGCTTCCACGTAAAGATGGAAGACTTGAATGCGCCCAGTGCATTGATGAACGCCTTCCAGGGAGCAACCGACACATCGCAACTCTTGCCCGGCCAAACGGTGGAGATCCGGCTGACGGCTCCTGCGAATCCCGGCCCGCCGATTTCGGTGACCGCGGACCGCGTGCGGTTGCGAATGACACAATTCAGAATTCTGATCGAGTCGTGAGTTGTTGTCATCAGGCGATTATAGTCAGAACCCGGTACCTCACCCGCGGACAGCTTTCTTAGAAGAACTTCCCATTCTTCCTTGTTGAAGTTTTGATTTCATCCGGCTTGCTGAGAGTGCCGTTTTTCCTAGATTGGCGTAAACTTCTAATTGACGCGGTATTTGGAAAATGGAGCGACGGCCGGGAAGCTCTCTCCCCGGCCGTCGTTGTTTGAGCTGAGCCGAAATCCAGAAGCGAGCACTCGGAGAGGAGCTCAGCGGGGCGCGACAGCGAAGTTGCCAGGCCCACCGACAGCCTGAAGCTTGGGGATGCGCAAATCGACCGCGGGAAGAGGCGGGAACGCGGCGTGGGGCTCGGTTTGATACCAACCCCACGGCGGCGGCCTCCGCCCGCCGCCACGCAAGGAACGACCGGCGAAGTTTCCCACAGCCGCCACCCCTAGACACCACTTCCCGGGGCGAGATTTCAGTCGTCCGGTTACATTGTCAGGTAAGTGCGTAATCATATGATAACAGCGGGAATCGCATACGGTATATCATTACCTGCCATGTTCTGCCCTGAATGCAGAGCCGAATATCGTCCTGGATTTACCCGCTGCTCCGACTGCGACGTGGATTTGGTACACGCACTGCCTGAACCGGACACCCGTGCGCCCAAGCCGAGGCGTAATTGGATGTCAATGCTTCCCAAAGCCAAACGCACGTACAGAGACGGGCGAAAAACTCTTCACTGGTGGGCCTCGTACAAACGACGCACTGGCACTTGGCCTTGGTCTTCAATCGCCATCCATCTCATCCATTGGGTAGTGCTTTTGTTTGGAGGAGGGTTTCTCATCTGGTGGTGTGTCGAACGCGATTTATCACGGTGGCAGTTCTTAGGCGTTTTCTTGCTGCTAGCGTTGCCGTACGGGATTCTTGAGAACTGGGCGAAGAGAAGCGTGAAACTAAAGCTTCTCCGACAAGCAAGGCTTCTGGCAAAGCCGCGAGGCGAACGACAGACTATCTCTACCCATTGAGACCAGTACCTGCTTTTCCAAATACCGCGTTAATTAGAAGTTTACGCCAATCTAGGAAAAACGGCACTCTCAGCAAGCCGGATGAAATCAAAACTTCAACAAGGAAGAATGGGAAGTTCTTCTAAGAAAGCTGTCCGCGGGTGAGGTACCGGGTTCTGACTATAATCGCCTGATGACAACAACTCACGACTCGATCAGAATTCGCTTAAAAGCGGTAGTGTGGTGGCGTGATGTTTTTCACGCGCAGATAAACTTCAGCTTGCCCGCGGTGGTGTGCCGTATCTGTGAAAGCCCACCATAGCACTTCGAGCCCAGTGGCCTGCCGTCCTTCAGGAATATCAAATGGTTTGTCAAACCGTTCGGGCGGCGTGATGGCAAAGTCCTTGGCACATTGATCGAAAGAATCGGCAAGAAACTTGATGGCAGTCTGTTTATCGTTGCCAGCAGGTTTTGTCAGCTCTTTCGTTCCCGCCACACGAGCGAACGCGTCCGAGTTGGATTGTGCGAGGTTGATCATCATTTCGCCGAAGCTCATCTCTTGCGGATTCGGTTTGAAACTGTAGCTTTCCGCGGGCATAGCCTCTGCCACTGCTAAGGTAAAATCTTTGCTCACCTGCCAGTGTTTCAAAAAAAGACCTTTGAAATCATTCTCCAGATGGTCGGTTGCGGTGGAACTGACAGAAAGAAATAACGCGACCGCGAAACCCATAAATATGGCTCTCATGAGACCCTCCTAGAACGAGCCTTCCCTTCGTCGAATACGACTCTATACTCGTCCATCGACGGTTACGCAACGACTTTCGAAACGTCGCCATTTCACTCATTGACCCTGCTCCGAGCTACAGCACTCGGAATGCCATGATATTGGGCGGTGGGGGTGGCGTCTGTTTTGAAATGGCGCTATAATTAGGGTTTGCGTCGAGCGCTTAAGGGACGATAGAGGGCACTTGGAGGGAAGATGTACGCTGTCATTCAGACCGGGGGAAAGCAGTATCGCGTCGCGCCCGGTGACACCGTTCGCATTGAGCGGGTGGAAGGCAAAGTAGGGGAGAAAGTCAATTTTGGTTCCGTCCTGGCGGTCCATACGGACGATAAGAAGGTTTTGGTGGGCGCCGATGCCGGCAAAGCCAGCGTGACCGGAAAGATCGTGGAACAAGGACGCGGCAAGAAACTGACCGTGCTCAAGTTCAAGAGGACCAATCAGTACAAGATTCAACGGGGCCACCGGCAGAATTTCACCGCGGTGCAGGTCCACGACATTAAGCTCT